>JBEGTQ010000105.1:0-9940 GCA_041179305.1 Pseudomonadota bacterium
CCGAGCAGCGAAGCGATCGCCGCCAGCTCAGCCGACGCCAGATACACATTCGCGCCAGTCCCCAGTCGGTTGGGGAAGTTACGGGTTGAGGTTGAGACCACCGTCGCGCCATCGGCTACCCGCGCTTGATTACCCATACACAATGAACAACCAGGTATTTCAATGCGCGCACCACTCTTGCCAAAGACGCTGTAGTAGCCCTCTTCAGTCAGTTGAGCCGCATCCATTTTGGTTGGCGGAGCCAGCCATAATCGGGTAGGCAATTGGCCTTTATGTTGATCCAGCAATTTACCAGCAGCTCGGAAGTGGCCGATGTTGGTCATGCAGGAACCGATAAACACTTCATCAATTTTGCTGTTCGCCACATCAGACAACAGGCGCGCATCATCGGGATCATTTGGCGCACACAGAATAGGTTGTGTTATCTCCGCCAGATCGATTTCGAGCAGTGCTGCATATTCTGCATCCGCATCGCCTTCCAGCAGGATCGGGTTCGCCAGCCAGTTTTCCATCCCATTGATACGGCGCTCCAGTGTGCGGCGGTCGCCATAACCTTCGGCAATCATCCATTTGAGCAGAACCACGTTGGATTGCAGATATTCAGTAATCGGTGCTTTATCCAGTTTGATAGTACAACCAGCAGCAGAACGCTCAGCAGACGCATCCGCCAACTCAAACGCCTGTTCGACTTTCAGTTCGGGTAACCCTTCGATTTCCAAAATACGGCCTGAGAAGATGTTCTTTTTGCCCTGTTTCTCAACCGTCAGCAGCCCTTGTTGAATGGCGTAGTAAGGGATGGCATGCACCAGATCACGTAAGGTTATCCCCGGCTGCATTTTGCCGGTAAAACGCACCAATACCGATTCAGGCATATCCAGTGGCATTACGCCAGTGGCTGCGGCAAACGCCACCAGACCCGAACCTGCCGGAAAAGAAATCCCCATTGGAAAACGGGTATGAGAGTCACCACCAGTACCGACGGTATCTGGCAATAGCATGCGGTTGAGCCACGAGTGAATGATGCCATCACCCGGGCGCAGCGAGACACCGCCACGGTTCATAATGAAATCAGGTAACGTATGGTGCGTGGTAACGTCCACTGGCTTAGGATAAGCCGCAGTGTGACAGAAGGATTGCATAACCAGATCAGCGGAGAAGCCCAGACACGCCAAGTCTTTCAGCTCATCACGGGTCATCGGGCCGGTGGTGTCCTGTGAACCGACAGAGGTCATTTTAGGTTCGCAGTATTCACCCGGGCGCACACCTGCAACACCACAAGCACGTCCAACCATTTTCTGTGCCAGTGAGAAGCCTTTGTTGCTCTCAACAACCGGTTTCGCTACGCGGAAGACTGCGCTGACTGGCAGACCCAATGATTCGCGGGCTTTACTGGTTAAGCCACGGCCTACGATCAGTGGGATACGGCCGCCAGCGCGAACTTCATCCAGTAATACGTCTGTTTTCAGCGCGAAAGTTGCTAAAATTTCGCCGGTATCATGACTGCGCACTTCACCCAGGTAGGGGAATATATCAATCACGTCACCCATATTCAGCTTGCTGACATCAACTTCGATTGGCAACGCACCGGCATCTTCCATGGTATTAAAGAAGATTGGCGCAATTTTGCTGCCTAATACCACGCCGCCAGCGCGTTTGTTCGGCACGTAAGGGACGTCGTCCCCCATAAACCACAGCACGGAGTTTGTGGCTGATTTACGGGAAGAACCAGTACCGACTACGTCGCCGACGTAAGCCAGCGGGAAGCCTTTTTTATTCAGTTCTTCAATTTGTTTGATAGGGCCAACGCTCCCCGGTTGATCCGGGTGAATACCTTCGCGGGCATTTTTCAACATGGCCAGTGCATGCAGCGGGATATCCGGGCGTGACCAGGCGTCAGGGGCTGGAGACAAGTCATCGGTGTTGGTTTCACCAGTTACTTTAAATACGGTTACAGTGATCTTTTCTGCCAGTGCCGGGCGGGAGAGGTACCATTCGGCATCCGCCCAAGATTGAATGATCTTTTTAGCGTGAGGATTACCCGCTTTCGCTTTTTCTTCCACATCATAGAAGCTATCAAACATCAGTAAGGTGTGGGATAAGGCTTTACCCGCAATCGGTGCCAGCGTTTCATTATCTAATGCATCAATCAGCGGATGAATATTATAACCACCCTGCATGGTGCCAAGCAGCTCAATTGCTTTTTCACGGGTAATGAGTGGGGAGTGGGCTTCGCCTTTGACAATGGCAGCCAAAAAACCGGCTTTCACGTAAGCTGCTTCATCAACACCCGGTGGTACGCGGTTGATAAGCAGGTCTAACAGTAACTTTTCTTCGCCCGCAAGCGGATTTTTTAATGATTCAACCAGCGCGGCCATTTGTGATGCATCTAATGGTTTGGGGACAATGCCTTCAGCAGCACGCTCGGCTATGTGCTTACGGTATTCTTCTAGCACGACTTTCTCCTCGCTTTAATTATCATATATTTTGCCAGGCTATCTGTTGTCATCAGCCATCATCACTGACGCAGTAGGTGTAAGGTAAGACGCCCAGGTTCGCTTAGCCAGCATATCAGTATTTAAACTCAGTGTTAATTCGTTCACATAAAAGCAACATCAAATTTTTGCTGAATTGTTGAGCACAATGTAATCACTTAACGTATTGATGATAACCACTCTCAGTTAGCTCGATCAGGAACCTATTCGCAAAAGTGCTACAGCATAATAGCCATAGCTTAACCAAGGATACCATCTCTATTGATGTAAAAAAAACGGCCCCTATTCAGGGACCGCTCGGTTATCTTGCTGTGTTAGCGAAACCTATTTCTTTTTCGCTTTCGGGTTAGGCAAGTCAGTAATGCTGCCTTCGTAGATTTCTGCTGCCAGACCGACAGATTCGTGCAACGTTGGGTGAGCATGAATGGTTAATGCGATATCTTCAGCATCACAACCCATCTCAATTGCCAGGCCGATTTCACCTAACAGCTCGCCACCGTTGGTCCCGACAATAGCGCCACCGATGATACGGTGAGTTTCTTTGTCGAAAATCAGTTTGGTCATACCGTCGGCGCAATCGGACGCGATGGCGCGGCCTGATGCCGCCCACGGGAAGGTGGAGGTCTCAAAGCTGATACCTTTTTCTTTTGCTTCTTTTTCGGTCAGGCCAACCCATGCGACTTCTGGTTCAGTGTACGCAATAGATGGAATAACTTTCGGATCGAAGTAATGCTTCATACCAGAGATAACTTCAGCAGCAACATGGCCTTCGTGAACACCTTTATGTGCCAGCATGGGCTGACCCACGATGTCACCGATAGCAAAAATGTGCGGCACGTTGGTACGCAGTTGTTTATCAACCTGGATAAAACCACGATCGTCAACGCTCACACCAGCCTGACCTGCATCCAGCAATTTGCCGTTAGGCACACGGCCAATGGCAACCAGAACCGCATCATAACGTTGTGGTTCTGCTGGCGCTTTTTTGCCTTCCATCGTGACATAGATGCCGTCTTCTTTGGCTTGCACCGCAGTCACTTTGGTTTCCAGCATCAGGTTGAACTGCTTGCTGATGCGTTTGGTGAAGACTTTCACCACGTCTTTATCAGCAGCCGGAATAACCTGATCAGCCATTTCCACCACATCAATTTTTGAGCCTAGCGCATGGTAAACGGTACCCATTTCCAGACCAATGATGCCGCCGCCCATCACCAGCAGACGCTCAGGAACGGTTTTCAGCGCCAGTGCGTCAGTTGAATCCCAAACACGTGGATCTTCATGAGGAATGAATGGCAGTTGGATAGGGCGAGAACCCGCAGCGATAATCGCGTTATCGAAGCTAATGGTTGTGGAACCATTTTCACCTTCAACCACTAAGGTGTTGGTACCCGTGAACTTACCCAAACCGTTAACCACTTTGACTTTACGGCCCTTAGCCATACCTGCCAGGCCACCGGTCAACTGATTGATAACTTTTTCCTTCCAGGCACGGACTTTGTCAATGTCAGTTTTAGGCTCGCCAAAAACAATACCGTTTTCAGCCAGTGCTCTGGCTTCTTCGATCACTTTGGCAACGTGTAATAATGCTTTGGAAGGAATACAACCTACGTTCAGACAAACACCACCGAGGGTGGCGTAACGCTCAACCAGAATAGTTTCCAGACCTAAATCCGCGCAACGAAAAGCAGCAGAGTACCCTGCTGGACCTGCCCCAAGTACCACGACCTGAGTTTTAATTTCAGTACTCATCATGACCTCTTAATTGTTTGTCCGGCGGGTCTACGTCATTGATACTCATCATCTTTCAAACTGCGGGAGTGTTGGCTTCTCTTACTCACTCGAATCACTTACCGCCTTCCTGCAACTTGAAATCTATTGGGTATGTTAGGCTAATGACGTTTATAACGCCTTTCATCCACCGGGACGCATTTGCGCCGGGATACTGACACGCGGCAGTTTACAGAATAGTTAATAACCTGAAAAGCCGCACCGCGTGACGAGTGTCGCAACAACTTTGTCGACTCACGTAAAAACAAGGCCGGTATCAAGCCGGCCTTGGCAATTACATCACCAGGCGGCGAATATCAGCCATAATGGTTGCGATATACGCTGCGAAGCGAGCACCTGCTGCGCCATCGATCACTCGGTGGTCGAAGGACAAAGACAGCGGCAACATCAGACGTGGTACAAATTCTTTACCATTCCAGACAGGCTTCATGGATGATTTAGACACACCCAAGATAGCCACTTCTGGCGCATTGACGATTGGCGTAAACGCCGTACCACCGATACCGCCCAGGCTGGAAATCGTGAAACAGCCGCCTTGCATATCGGATGCTGTCAATTTGCCATCACGTGCTTTCTTCGAGATAACAGACAGTTCGCGCGACAACTCGACAATACCCTTTTTGTTCACGTCACGGAATACCGGAACAACCAAGCCGTTAGGGGTATCAACCGCCACACCGATATTGATGTATTTCTTCAGCGTCAGTTTCTGACCCTCTTCAGAAATGGAGCTGTTGAAACGTGGGAACTCTTCCAACGCTTTGGCTGCTGCCTTCATCAGGAACACCAGTGGGGTGATTTTCAGATCCTGTTTTTTCTTTTCGGCGTCGATGTTCTGTTGCTTACGGAACGCTTCAACTTCAGTAATATCCGCTTCGTCGAATTGTGTCACATGAGGGATCATCACCCAGTTGCGGCTCAGGTTTGCACCAGAGATCTTCTGGATACGGCCCAATTCCACTTCTTCGATTTCACCGAACTTGCTGAAATCAACTTTCGGCCAAGGCAGCATACCTGGCAGACCGCCGCCAGCAGGGGCAGTTTCCGCACGTTTGATCACGTCTTTGACGTAAGCCTGAACGTCTTCGCGCAAGATACGGGCTTTGCGACCAGTGCCTTTCACTTTCGCCAGGTTAACGCCAAATTCACGTGCAAGTCGACGTATAACCGGTGTCGCATGCACGTAAGCGTCATTCTCAGCAAATTCACCTTTGCTCTCAGCTTTAGCGGCTGGTGCTGCGTCAATTTTAACCGGTGCAGCAGGAGCATCCTGTTGGACTGGCGCCGCCGCAGCAGCAGATAATGTTGCTGAAGCCACAGCACCAGCCACCTCAAATACCATGATCAGGGAACCTGTGTTGACTTTATCACCGGTACTGATTTTGATCTCTTTAACGGTACCGGCGAATGGCGCAGGCACTTCCATAGCGGCTTTATCACCTTCTACCGTTATCAGCGATTGTTCAGCGGCAACGGTGTCGCCGACTTTCACCAGCACTTCAGTCACTTCAACTTCATCGCCACCGATATCCGGCACTTCGACATTTTTATCATTGCTGACTTGAACCGGAACAGGGTTTGCTGGTTGCTCTTCAGCGTTGACAGGCACCGTTGTGGCACTGGCTGCTACGAAGGTCATCATCAGTTTGCCAGTAGCAACAGTGTCGCCAACTGCAATTTTGATCTCTTTAACCACACCCGCCTGCGGTGATGGGACTTCCATTGATGCTTTATCGCCTTCAACGGTGATCAGCGATTGTTCTACTTCAACAGTATCGCCAACTTTCACCATGATTTCGGTGACTTCAACTTCATCCACACCGATGTCCGGTACATTGATTTCGATAGGCGTTGTATTATTAGACATAGTTTCTTTACCTCTTATGCCAGACGCGGGTTAACTTTATCGGCATCAATACCAAACTTGGTAATTGCTTCTGCAACTACGCTGGTGTCGATGTCTCCACGTTTAGCCAATTCACCCAGAGCGGCAACCACAACGTAAGAAGCATCAACTTCGAAGTGGTGACGCAGGTTCTCACGGCTGTCAGAGCGGCCGAAACCATCGGTACCCAGCACGCGGAACTCGCTGGCCGGAATGAAGTTACGAATTTGTTCAGCAAACAGCTTCATGTAATCAGTAGAAGCAACTGCTGGCGCGTTGTTCATGACTTGCGCGACATAAGGTACGCGTGGCGTTTCTGTTGGGTGCAGCATGTTCCAACGTTCACAATCCTGACCATCACGAGCCAGCTCAGTGAAAGATGTTACGCTGTACACATCAGAACCCACGCCGTAGTCGTTAGCCAGAATCTGTGCTGCTTCACGAACATGACGCAGAATGGCACCTGAGCTCATCAACTGCACTTTGCCTTTGTTACCTGCAACAGTTTCCAGTTTGTAGATCCCCTTGCGGATACCTTCTTCTGCACCCTGTGGCATGGCTGGCATGTGATAGTTTTCGTTCAGCGTGGTCAGGTAGTAATAAACGTTCTCCTGCGCTTCGCCGTACATGCGCTCCAGGCCGTCATGCATGATGACAGCGACTTCGTAAGCATAGGCCGGATCGTAAGAGATACAGTTTGGGATAGTCAGTGACTGAATGTGGCTGTGGCCATCTTCATGTTGCAGGCCTTCGCCGTTCAGCGTGGTACGGCCTGAAGTACCGCCAATCAGGAAGCCACGCGCCTGTTGGTCACCCGCAGCCCAGCACAGGTCGCCGATACGTTGGAAGCCGAACATGGAGTAGTAGATGTAGAACGGGATCATTGGCAAATCGTTGGTGCTGTAGGATGTGGCAGCAGCCAGCCACGAAGAGGCCGCACCCAGTTCGTTGATCCCTTCTTGCAGGATCTGGCCTTTTTCGTCTTCTTTGTAGTAAGCAACCTGCTCACGGTCTTGCGGGGTGTATTGCTGACCATTCGGGCTGTAAATACCAATCTGACGGAATAGGCCTTCCATACCGAAGGTACGCGCTTCGTCGGCAATGATTGGAACAATCCGGTCTTTGATCGATTTGTTCTTCAGCATCACGTTCAGCACACGTACGAAGGCGATAGTGGTTGAGATCTCTTTGTTTTGCTCTTCAAGCAAGGCGCTGAAATCTGACAATGCCGGGATTTCAAGCTTCTCGGTGAATTTAGGCATGCGGGTTGGCACGTAGCCTTCCAGCGCCTGACGGCGTTCGTGCAGATACTTGCTCTCTTCGGAATCTTTGTCGAAAGTGATGTAGGGCAGTTTTTCGATATCAGCATCGGCAACCGGCACGTTGAAGCGATCGCGGAAGTGGTGAACTCCCTCCATATTCATTTTCTTCACCTGGTGGGCGATGTTTTTACCTTCCGCTGTTTCACCCATGCCGTAACCTTTAATGGTGTGGGCCAGGATAACCGTAGGTTTTCCTGTGGTTTCTTGTGCTTTTTTCAGTGCCGCAAAGACTTTTTTCGGATCATGACCGCCACGGTTCAGAGACCAGATCTCGTCGTCGCTCATGTCTTTCACTAATGCAGCCGTTTCCGGGAAACGGCCAAAGAAGTGTTCACGCACATAGGCGCCGTCTTTGGATTTAAAGGTTTGGTAGTCACCATCCAGCGTTTCGTTCATCAGTTGGATCAGTTTACCGCTGGTATCTTTACGCAGCAGCTCATCCCAACGACCACCCCAGATAACTTTCAGCACCTGCCAACCAGCACCACCGAAGATACCTTCCAGCTCATTGATAATTTTGCCATTACCGGTGACCGGGCCATCAAGGCGCTGCAAGTTACAGTTGATAACGAAGACCAGGTTATCCAGTTTTTCACGAGTCGCGATGGTGATCGCACCTTTGGATTCTGGCTCATCCATCTCGCCGTCGCCCAGGAAGGCGTATACGGTCTGTGCTGACGTGTCTTTCAGACCACGGTGAGACAGGTATTTCAGGAATTTGGCCTGGTAGATGGCACTCATTGGGCCAAGACCCATCGATACCGTCGGGAACTGCCAAAACTCAGGCATCAGTTTTGGGTGCGGGTAAGAAGACAGACCCTTGCCGTCAACTTCCTGCCGGAAGTTATCCATTTGTTCTTGAGTCAGGCGACCTTCAAGGAAAGCACGTGCGTAAACTCCCGGAGAGATGTGACCCTGGAAGTAAACCAGATCGCCGCCATCTTTTGGGTTGCGGGCACGGAAGAAGTGGTTGAAGCAAACCTCGTAGAAGGTAGCAGAAGATTGGAAGGATGCCATGTGGCCTCCCAGATCCAGATCTTTCTTCGACGCACGCAACACGGTCATCACAGCATTCCAACGGATAGCGCTGCGAATGCGACGTTCCAGATCCAGGTTGCCAGGGTAAGCCGGTTCGTCTTCTACCGGGATAGTGTTGATGTAATCACCGCTGGCAGAACCTGCGGCAACGCTCACGCCACCTTTGCGGGCTTCGCCCAAAACCTGATCAATCAGATACTGAGCACGCTCAACACCTTCTTCACGGATGACCGATTCGATCGCCTGTAGCCAGTCGCGGGTTTCGATCGGATCCACGTCATTATTTAAACGTTCTGACATGGTGGTATTCCTTATCTGTTTCTAATGGTTTATTTGGAGCCGATCTTCCTGTGCTTTAACTCCAGGCTAAAGCACGTGCCCTGGTGAAAACACCGGAAGACAGGCCCATCAGTTTAGCTGCCGCTAATGATCTTCAAATGAGGATCATTACTCAAAGAAATTGGTGTTGCAGGTAGGCTGCAAGCAAACCCCAAAGCACTTACTGATGTAAGTCATCGGGACTTTCTCGTTTGTTGCCTTTCTGCCCCTTGAAATCTGTTGAGTATAAAACGAGTTATTGAGGTTTTGTTAAGGTGCAACCTGAATGATCCGTTTTTAGTCCTTGCGCTGTTGGAGCCGACGCAAAGATCGCTCACGGCGACTGTGCTCGCGACTGAGATCCAACAGAATTTCCTCAATAAACGCCAAGTGACGATGTGAAGCCTCACGGGCTTTTTCTGGCTCGCGGGCCACAATCGCCTCAAAAATACCGGCGCGGTGACTGCTCACCATTGCCAGCATTTCGTGGCGCGAGTAAAGCAATTCAAAGTTTTGTCTTACGTTTTGTTCCAGCATTGGCCCCATGCAACGCAGTAAATGCAGTAACACCACATTATGCGCAGCCTCTGTGACCGCCACTTGATACTGCATAACAGCATCAGCCTCAGCGTCCAGATCACCGTTATCCTGCGCTTGCTGAATCACAGTGTGGCACTCACGAATACGTTGTAGATCTTCATCGGTGCCGCGTAAGGCTGCATAATAGGCAGCAACACCTTCAAGGGCATGACGGGTTTCTAACAAATCGAATTGTGATTCTGGATGGTCGGCCAGCAGTTCAGCCAGCGGGTCGCTAAAACTTTGCCACAGATTAGTTTGCACAAAGGTCCCCCCACCCTGACGACGCAACAGCAGGCCTTTCGCTTCTAAGCGTTGGATTGCCTCTCTCAACGAAGGGCGGGAAACATCAAATTGCTTCGCCAGCTCGCGTTCAGGCAGTAACTTCTCCCCCGGACGCAGCGTCCCCTCCAGGATCAGATACTCGAGCTGCTGCTCAATGACATCTGATAATTTGGGCTGACGTATTTTGTTGTAGGCCATATTTAGTGTAAGTCGTATTGAGTTAATCGTCTCTG
>JBEGTQ010000106.1:0-5919 GCA_041179305.1 Pseudomonadota bacterium
AAAGACAGCCGTTCGTAGCTGATGATTACCTGTAGTGAAATGATCCCGATCCATTTTATCCACTGGTTACTCAGTCTGAATTTGAGTTAATTGTTATATCAAACAAAAAAATTACAATAAAGAACAAATAATACAAAACAATATAATTTACATGCAAATTAGATGTGCTGAGGGAAATTGGGGTTCCACGTTCAAACCGGAGCCTGTACTGAAAATGGGTCTCGGTGTGGAAGAACCTGAGGCAGGATCGCACATTGCTTGCTGATCCTGATATCACTGTTGAAAGTGTTGCGAGATTTCCTGGCTGATATCTTTGTAACTCATACCTGGTGCGAGCATGCGGATGATCTTGTGCTCGATCTGGTTAGAAAACTGACGAAAACCAAAGGCGCCTTCCCTAATGAAAACAGTCTGTTGAAGTTGCTTTATCTGGGGTTAATGAACGCGCAAGAAAAATGGACAATGCCGATCCAGAGCTGAAATTTGGCATTGTCCCAGTTGGCGATTTATTTTGAAGGCCGCCTCGATAAAGTGATCACGTTGTAGCGATTGTTTAACGTGACACAGAATTATGAACGCTCTCGCCGTTTCTGCCACTGAGCGACGGTGATGACCCATTTTCTTTTTCCAGACGTCATTACTGCCGCTAAGGTGTTGATTCGCGACCGAGTGGTTACGTTCGTGGTACTTATCGGGCCAGTATTGCGCACCGCTTCGCGGCGGGATGAGTGGCCTGATTTTTTTCCTCAGCAACGCATCATGACAGTAACGCGTGTCGTAAGCGCCGTCAGCCGAGGCTACCCTGATTTTCCGCTGGGTCTGGTTTATCAGTCCTAGTAGTGCCTGCGCATCTGTCGTTCCGCTGAACGATAAATCGGCACAGATAATCTCATGTGTCGCACTGTCTGCGGCCAGATGAAGCTTGCGCCAGACTCTGCGTCTGTCGGCTCCATGTTGTCTGATTTTCCATTCGTCTTTGTCAGAGACTTTCAGGCCGGTATTGTCAATGACCAAGTGCGAGATTTCCCCTCGGGTCGGCGTTTTTATGTTGATATTGACTGTTTTTGCCCGTCGGTTGACCAGAGAGTAGTCCGGGCAGCACATCGACAGTCCCATCAGTTTAAAAATCGAGTCAACGAAGCCCTGTAACGTGCGGAGTGAAAGGTTAAACACGCGCTTCATCATCAGAACCGTGGTGATGGCTATATCGGTGTAGTGAAGCGGTCGGCCACGGCGTTCAGGAGCCATGTTCTCGGTCCATGCAGCGATGGCAGACTCATCAAGCCATACCGTCAGAGAGCCGCGTTGCCTGAGCGCGTTGTTGTATGCAGGCCAGTTGGTGATTTTAAACTTTTGCTTTGCCATGGTGGCCTGATGTTGAAACGAACGTAGCGATCAGATCTGCCAATCACCTAAAAGTTCGATTTATTCAACAAAGCCAATTTGATACTCTCACGCATCTGTCGGTTGGTAAATGTCAATACGGTCTGTATGTGAAGCTTACGTTGCATCGTCAGGGATCATGATAAAAAACAGTATGTTACCTGACGACATATCAATGCGACAGAACCAATTATTTAGGGGATAGGGAGCTTAAGTTCGCTATAATCGGCAGACATTGGTGTTTTACTTTCCGGCATGCCTTTAATCTTGTGTAACATATCTTTGGTTGGGAATATAAATTCCCCATCATTTCGGGACAATATCAGTTTGTCGATATTTTCACCTTGTTTTAAATGCTGAATGACCTCGTCAATGTTAAATGCGCGTGACCCATTTAAGGGATGATCCCCTTTATTTACCCAAATATGCAGGTGCAAGGTAGCGGTTGAAGGTGCTACTGGGAAATGGAAAAATAAATTGACTTTATCTTTTTCAGCAGATAATCCGTAGGTATCAACTAAATGCTGGAGGCTATCCTGCTTTAGTTTTTCCAGCATCTCGATATCACTCTGCTCTAAATCTAAGATAGAGGTTAATGACTTCACGCCCGATGTTAACTCAGCGCGATGTTGATTTAATTCTTCCTTTTGGTTATCTGGTGATTTTCCTATTAAAAGATCGCCATTAATCTCCCGAATTAGATCATGTGGTACGGTAGGATGAACGGCCCAGGCCGTCAGTTGGATGCCTTCTGGTCTGGTAGCCAAATCTGTGACTTGTCCGGTGGTGTAAGTTTGCGACATGTAGGGAATATTCGGGTAAATTAGAAACCCATTGCCTGTTCTCAATGGGGCAGAGTAATGGAAAACATCGGGATTTTTTTTGTACACCTCATTATACACTTTATCGCCTGGTTCCCGGCTGTTACCGCGTAGAAGCGCAACCAGAAATTGAGTGGCATTTTCATTTTTGTATGTTTCCCGGAGCTGTGCCAGATTCGTTGTTGTCAGTGTCACCTGAGCCAGATCGTTAGTTTGATATTTTTGCAAACCCCTTGGGTTTAGCCATCTAAAACTGCCATAGCCATCTTCAGATTGTTTGGATATATAAGCGCCATGGGTCAAATCGGCGGTACCTGAGTTGTCTTGTTTAATCAACACATGATACTTGTCTTGATTTAGCTGGCTCAGGGTTTTTCGATTGTCATCAATACCATAAGCATCCAATGTTCTGCGGATCGCAGAGCTTTCGTGTTTCTTCAGGGTAGCTTGAGAGTTACGTACTGCTTGTACATCCAAGGTCTGATGGCGTGGGTGACTCGAGTCCGCGGGCATAGTCACAGCAGAACGCTGCAATGCCTGAATTGAAATCATGAGTTATATCCTGTAATTGTTATGCTACAAGTTACTAGTGCGTTGGCTGCGCTCAGTGGCTAAGGTTTGGTCGTATACAGCTTGCAAGGCGACGGGCATAAACCGATTACAAAGGCAGGTTTAGGGTGTTGTCGCACACATCTTTAAATGGAATACCGTTAATATCCTTAATGGAATCTGAGGTGGGTAAGAAATAGGATCCCTCATTTCGGCTAAGGACAAGATCGCTGATCTCTTTTCCAGACTTAAGATGCGCAATAATCGTGTCGAGATCGAAAGATCTTGGTTCATTCAGCGGATGATCGCCTTTGTTAACCCAAGTGTGTAGGTGGAGCGTGGCGGTTTTTTCTGCTACGGGGAAATGAAAAAACATTCTAATATTGTCATTTTCATCTACTGCATAAACATCGCGAAGATGTTGCAATGTTCCTTGCCGAATTTTTTCGAGCTGCGGAAGATGCTCTTGCTTTAAACTCAGAATGCTGGTCAAGGAGCCAAGCTGTGTTTTTTCATCGATCGTCTTTTGTGGCATCTGCTGGCTTGCTTCAAGCCTTTCGGAGCCAGATTGATGATGTCGAGCCTCCAGAAACGAAGACTGTATACCCGGATGAATCGCGTAGGTACACAAGATGATGCCATGTTTACTGTTTTTGAGGGTCACGGGAGCATTGACATAGGTATCTAATACTTTTGCATCACAGTACGGTGTATTGGGGGCTATGAGATAACCGTGCTGCAGGTGATCGATTGGCGAGATAAACTCAGCCAGGCCTGCATTTCGGCGATAAAGTTGAGTATCCAGACAGGTTTCTGCGTTGAGCACCTTGATGAGAAATTTCGGTAGAGGCCTCTCGGAGTAGGTCTCACTAAGCTGTGTTAACTGATCTTTATTCGTAAAGGTGATAACAGCGACATCTTTGGTTTGATATTTCATCAGACCCTTTGGATTTAACCAGTTAAAGTTGCCATAGCTGTCTTCGCCCTGTTTAGATACATAGGCACCGTGGGTTAAATAAGGGGTACCTGAACGGTCTTTTTTAATCAACACATGGTATTTCTCCTGATTGAGCTGGCTTAACGCTCCCCGATTATCATCTATGCCATAGGCGTCCAGCGTTCTGCACATCAGCGAGTTTTGAGTATTGCGTACCGCCTTTACCTCTGAGATCAGACTGCGCTGATGACTTTGCTCAGTCGGTATAACAGAGGTAGAGCGATGTAATGCTTGGATTTGGATCATAGCTTGTATCCTTGAAAAGTATGCATTAACAGAACGCTCTTCATCCATATCAATTGCTATAGTTGGGTGTGAGTCAAAATCGTGCAATAAGCGGTCTGGAACACTCAGATCGGCCAGTGCATCGCGCACCAGCGAACTAAGATCGTGATGAATATGTTACAAAAAAATCGTTAATATATATAACACTCTATTAAATAGAACGCTAATAATTTTGTGTCACGTTAAACAATCGCTACAACGTAATCACGTTATCGAGGCGGCCTTCAAAATAAATCGCCAACTATTAGGGAATGCGCCTTTGTCGGCACCAATTTTATAAGACCTGAATTCACCATTTGATTTGTCCGCTCCACCCAACACGCGCTTTCCTAAAGGTTTTCATACCGAAAAAGGAACCAGCATGTTAAGCAGAGAGGATCATTTAATGATAAAGCAAATTTTCCCTGAGCCTCACACTTGAGGAAAACGGCGACGGTTAGCCAAAATTCAGCCCTTTATTCCCTACATCGATATGCGGTTGAATGAAAATGTCTGGAATGCTGAAGTGATCTTCCAGGAAATCAGGGAGGCAGGTTATACCGGGGGTCGTTCCATGTTGCGCTACTACACCTGAGTTCGATATTGTATCGGACTCAGGCCGTTTAGTTTTACCTTAATTCTCTCATTGTTGTAGTAATGGATGTATTCCTCCACCGCTCTTCTCAGATGTTCTGTGTCTTCATACTCTTCGTGATACCAGCATTCGATCTTCAACAAGCCAAAAAAATTTTCTATCACGGCATTATCCAGGCAGTTCCCTTTTCGGGACATGCTTTGCTTAATTTCGTTCGCTGCCAGTATCTCCTGATTACCGTGCCATCTGATATTGCCAGCCCTGATTTGAATGAAGTACCGGCTCATCCCCCTGTTTCAGCGTTTTTAAGGCCTCACTAAGCATATTTTCGACCAGCCTCATTCCCGGACGCGTCGTCATGTTCCAGGCAATTATTTCGCTGTTATACAGATCCAGCACCGGCGACATATACAGCTTTTTCCCTTTAACATTGAACTCAGTGACATCCGTGACCCATTTCTCATTAGGTCTGTTGGCCTTAAAGTTCCGCTTCAGAACATTGGGGGATACTTTGCGGTAAGTTCCTTTATATGATTGATATTTCTTGCTTCTTAGACATGACGCCAGCCCCATCTGACGCATCAGTTTTCGAACCGTTATTTCATGGGGCGTCCTCTCGGCTTATCATGGAGAGCCATAATACTGTTTTCACGATAAATACGTGCCCACCAGCTGACAGTACAGGCAGCCGCAATTTTGAATTTGGCAGCGGCTTTGCGGGATGACTGTCCGTAATCCTGCATCCAGAGGATAACGGACTCTTTAAATTCAGCAGAGTAGGAACGGGTTGGTATTATAAAGCCGTCTTCGCCACTGGCTTTCCAGTGTTCAGTCCAGCGACGAACTGCGCCATGGTCGACACCAAACAGTCGGGCTGTTTTCTTTGCGCCCTCATCACTATTCAGGTAGTGATAAACCGCCTGGTGTTTAAATTCAGTCGAGTATTTTTTTCTGCCCATTGAAGTACAAAACCCCTAATCGTTGGATGTCCAACTTTCGGGGTTCACTTCATAATATTTAACACATAAAATGTGATGCCCAATATAGGGAATCTTCGTGCTATTTAATTAATTAGTGCAGCCACCTTTAGCTTTACAGCTTTCATGTTCAGGACTTTTATCATCTGGCCCCGTTGCGGGATCATTACACCACTGGTTGAATGGAGTACATTCTTCAGCTACAGCACCAACAGATACTGACATAACACCAACTAACAGTAAGCCTTTTAACATATCTTTCATCGTAACTTCCTCCATGATTAGCCGCCTAAAGTGACGGACTATTCGACTATTGCTTTTAGTAACCTGCAA
>JBEGTQ010000107.1:0-3267 GCA_041179305.1 Pseudomonadota bacterium
TGGGCGATGATATCGACGGGATAATGCAGGCGTTTGAAGGCTTTTCGGATTAGAGGCATGGACAGGTAACATCATAAAAAAACAGCATGTTACCTGACAAGCTCTTAATGCGACATAACCCAAAAAAGCGGTTGATGGTCAGCACCAGAACCGCTTTATTGGCTTATACAGTTACCTGCACAGCCCATCAAATGCCCTGTTATTTACGGCGCCATGTCGTCCCTTCTGGACCATCTTCCAGCACAATACCCAGCTCGTTTAATTGGTCACGGGCGCAATCCGCCAGCACCCAATCTTTGCTGCTACGAGCATCATTACGTTGCTTAATCAAAGCGTCGATTTTTGCCACTTCGTCATTGTCAGTTTGTGCGCCACGTTGTAAAAACAGTTCTGGATCTTGCTCTAACAACCCCAATACATGCCCCAGTTTACGTAATTTTGCCGCCAAACCATTTGCTGCATCAATATCTTCACTTTTCAGACGATTCACTTCGCGAGCGATATCAAATAAGGCAGAATAGGCTTCTGGCGTATTGAAATCATCATCCATCGCAGCGCGGAACCGGGCTTCAAACTCAGCTCCTCCAGCAGGTGTTGTATTGACATCAGTACCGCGCAAGGCGGTATAGAGACGTTCCAGCGAAGCACGCGCTTGCTTCAAATTCTCTTCGCTGTAATTAAGCTGACTGCGATAGTGGCCAGACATCAAGAAGTAACGCACTGTTTCAGCATCGTAATACGCCAGTACATCGCGAATGGTGAAAAAGTTACTCAATGATTTCGACATTTTTTCTTTGTCAATCATTACCATACCCGAGTGCATCCAGCAGTTTACATAGGGACCATCATGGGCACAGGTAGATTGTGCAATCTCATTTTCGTGGTGCGGGAACATTAGGTCAGAACCGCCACCGTGAATGTCAAAATGTGAGCCTAACTGTTTGCCATTCATCGCAGAACATTCGATATGCCAACCAGGGCGGCCCAACCCCCAAGGAGATCCCCAACTTGGTTCACCCGGTTTAGCCATTTTCCACAGCACGAAATCCATAGGATTACGTTTAATATCTTCCACTTCTACCCGGGCTCCTGCCTGTAACTTATCCAAATCCTGACGGGACAATAAACCGTAATCAGGATCGCTATCCACTGCGAACATCACATCACCATTTGATGCGACATAAGCGTGATCGCGGGCAATCAAGTGCTCAGTCAGTTCAATGATTTCACGAATATGGTGAGTAGCACGCGGTTCAAAATCAGGGCGTTCGAGGTTTAGTGCATCGAAATCTTTGTGCATTTCCACCAGCATACGTGTGGTCAGTTGCTCGCAGGATTCGTTGTTTTTCAGCGCCCGCTTGATAATTTTATCGTCAATGTCAGTGACATTGCGCACATACGTCAGAGAGTAACCTAAATAGCGCAAATAACGCGCCACAACGTCGAAAGCGACAAAAGTACGCCCATGCCCAATGTGACACAAGTCATAAATGGTAATCCCGCATACGTACATACCAACTTTACCGGCATGGATAGGCTTGAATTCCTCTTTTTGTCGACTCAGTGTATTAAAAATCTTTAGCATCGGGGCATTCCGTAATTTTTGTTTTGCGATACGCGGGATTATACCCAAAGTCACTGGTGTTGCAGGTAAGCAGCAAACAAACGAATCCCGATGAATTTACGAAGGTTAAGCGATTCGGGTGAGTGCTCACAGCCAACCCCCCTGCAACTTCACGTACGAAGGGGATAAAAGGATATCATCAGATTATGCGGTAAATCAGCCACTGATACAGCACTTTTTCGCACATTTTGGCAACGTTTAGAGTACTGACTCAATCTCCGAGATATGATATAAGAGCCGTCTAAAAAGATATGACTCATTTGTGAATACATTTATTCTAATTACACTACCAGGAACATTATTATGGTTACACTTCATACTAACTACGGCGATATCGTCATCAATACCTTCGCCGATAAAGCGCCAGTTACCGTTGAAAATTTTCTAAACTACTGCCGTAACGGTTTCTATGATAACACTATTTTCCACCGTGTTATTGATGGTTTCATGATCCAGGGCGGTGGTTTTAAGCCAGGCATGAACCAGAAAACCACTGATGCGCCTATCAAAAACGAAGCTAATAACGGTTTGAAAAACACCCGTGGCACTCTGGCAATGGCACGTACTAACGATCCACACTCTGCCACTGCTCAATTCTTTATTAACGTTGCCGATAACGACTTCCTAAACTTCCGTTCAGAGCGCCTGGATAGCTGGGGTTATTGCGTATTTGCTGAAGTCACCGAAGGTCTGAGCGTCGTTGATAAAATTAAAAACGTTTCTACTGGCCGTAGTGGTATGCACCAAGATGTGCCAAAAGAAGATGTCATCATCAAAAGTGTCACTATCAGCGAGTAATAGCGGATTAATGAATACGCTTTTTATTGCAGACCTGCATCTTAGCGGCCAGGAACCGGTAATCACTGCCGGTTTCCTGAATTTTATACAGCGTGAAGCCATTCATGCTGATGCGTTATATATTCTTGGTGACCTGTTCGAATCCTGGATTGGTGACGATGATCCTGAACCGTTGTACCGGCAAATTGCCGCTGCGCTGAAATCGCTCCAACAACGCGGTGTGCCCTGCTACTTTATCCACGGTAATCGTGATTTTCTGCTTGGAAAACGCTTTGCTGAAGAAAGCGGTATGACCTTGCTGCCGGAAGAGAAAGTCGTCGAACTGTATAACCGTAAAATTGTTATTTTACATGGTGATACCCTATGCACCGATGATGCCGACTACCAACATTTTCGCCATAGAGTACATAATCCGCTGATTCAAAAACTGTTTCTGTGGTTACCCTTACGTTTTCGTTTGCGCATCGCGGCTTATATGCGTAGCCAAAGCCAGCAAAACAACAGTGGTAAATCAGAACTCATTATGGATGTCAATCCACAAGCGGTTATCGAGAGCTTCCAGCGTAACAACGTGAATTGGATGGTTCACGGTCATACCCATCGCCCAGCGGTTCATACCGTAAAACTGCCCGCTGCAACAGCCCATCGGGTGGTGCTGGGAGCCTGGCATGTGGAGGGGTCAATGGTCAAGGTCACAGCGGATAACGTTGAACTGATTAAATTCCCATTTTAATCTTCAAATTTATGGCCATACTGATCCAACTTCTTTCTGCCAAACTCAGCATTGCTACGGGGAAAAACCTCGCTGAGCATATTCGCGATCGCTTCCCACGTCCTGCAGTGTG
>JBEGTQ010000108.1:0-11765 GCA_041179305.1 Pseudomonadota bacterium
TGTCCACTCCCCGTTATCTGAGACAGTCCTGATTAGAGTTTTCTAGCTGTTTTCGGTATGTCTCCGGGGGAAGATGCCCCAGACTTTCATGTGTACGATTCAGGTTATAATCCTGTTGCCAGAACCAAGCCATTTCTCTGACTTGGCTTAATGATTCAAACAAGTAAGCATTCAAAAATTCCCGACGAAATGAGCCATTAAAACGCTCAATAAATCCGTTTTGTTGTGGTTTACCCGGCTGAATATGGCACAGTGTAATGTGATTATATTCGCAGTAATTCAATAAGTTAACTGATATCAGTTCTGGGCCATTATCAACTCTGAGTTGCTGAGGTAACCCACGTTCTTTTTTCAGTCGATCAAGTACACGGATAACCCGGTCTGTCGGCAAAGAAGTATCAACTTCAATGGCAAGACATTCACGCGTTCCTTCGTCAATAATATTTAGTGTTCTGAACCGCTTACCGCAGTAAAGAGCATCATGCATAAAGTCCAGTGCCCACTGAATATCAGGCAGATTCACAATTGATAACGGCTTATTCTCACGTTTTGGCAGCGTTTTTTTGATCCTGCGTTTAAGGTTTAAACCTAACCGGCAATACACACGATAAACACGTTTATGGTTGAAGATAAACCCTTTAAATCTGAGACGATAATAGCATTTCCAGAAACCAGCCTGAGGCGACTCAGACAACACAGCCTGAATGGCATCGATAACGACCTTATCTTTTTCTCGCCAGTCAGTACCGCGCCGATAAAAAGAGGCCCGGGATAAAGAGGTCAGTTTGCACGCTGTAATAACCGACAGGCCTGAAGCCGTTAATAATCCGGCACAGGACTTTTTCTCGGTTATTACCAACCCTTTTTTGCAAAAAGCTCCTTCATGGCATGATTTTCAAGACTGACTTCAGCAAACAATTTTTTGAGACGAGTATTTTCCTCTTCAAGCTCTTTTAATCGTTTAACATCATTAGCTTCCATCCCACCATACTTAGATTTCCAATTGTAGTAGGTGGCACTGCTAATTCCGTTCTGACGGCAAATTTCTTCAACTTTTATACCTGAATCAGCCAGTTTCAGGATATTAACGATCTGAGTTTCAGTAAAACGTGCTTTTTTCATTTTGACCTCTGCAAAGGTAAAGGCAGAAAATCTAATTATAGCTGTCTCATTTTAGGGGGAGTGGACAATCTGTATCGAGTCTCTTCGAACCAGTTAATTTTCTATGATTAATTTTATCTGCCATTATTATCTCCTTTTTAAATTATAAATACTCTATGGGTACAGAATGTTTAACCAAATAGATGTCACAACGTCATAATATAAAATTATGGCTTTTTCTTCATGATGCAAATTATCCAATAAACAGCACTGGCAATGATTAATGAATTGAATGACGGAATACCAAGTTCAATATTCATACCGCCGATAGTTCCCACCACACAGGCCGCGATAGCCTTCCAGCCAATTAATTGCGTTGATTCAGGCAACGTCTGCGTCTGGCGAGAGGCATCAAGCAATTGGCGGCTGGTACGTAACACATAGTAGTCAACCAGCATGACACCTGATATTGGCGGAAATACAACACCGAGTAGAGTGAGGAAATCAGTAAATTTATCTAAAATCCCTGCCATTGATAAGAGGGTACCCACGATACCAAGTAAAACTGTCAGCCAGGTTCGACTCCACCTCTTACCCGTTGTTCCTTCTATCACGTTTGTAAGGGCGAGTGATGAAGAATACAGACAAACATCATTGACCTTGATGGTAGCAAGAATAACGGTGAGCAATCCGATCCACCCAGATGTTTGGATCATGATTGTTGCCACATCGGCAGTGTTGAGCGCGTGTGCAATCAATATGGCGAGACCATTGATAATAAACTCACCCACCAGGATACATATCATTGTCATCCAGAATACGTGCCTGCTATTTTTACAATAGCGGCTAATGTCTGGTGTCATTAATGCACCGACAATGAATCCTCCGGCAACCATCGTAGCACCAGCAGCAACAGTAATAGGCGCTCCAGTAGGGATGACGACAGCCAGATCAGCAATATTATGCCCTGCCAGCAAATTTAACGAAATCCAGAAAATTGCCAGAAAAAAGAGAGGTACGGCCAGTTTTGCTGCCCAGCTCAACGCGCTGAATCCGAATGCAACCAGTATGGTAAATGTCAGCCCGGAGATAGCGGCAGCCCAACTAAAACTGATCAAATCTCCCAACATGTGACTCAAACTATCAGCAAAAACGGCATTCAAGATGCCAAACCAACCAAGAAGGCTAATCGCTATTCCGCCGCCAACCATAACCGAACCGAAACGACCAAAACCGCACCAGCGCGCCAACAGACTGGTTGATAACCCCTCACGCGCGCCCGCAATACCGAGTCCGAGGCTAACAAACTGGAGTAGTAAACTGCCTAAAAAGGTTGCCAGCATCGCCTGGCTAAACGTCATCGCATGCCCTAAGGTAGCACCTAACATAAATTGTGATAATGTTGTTATTGCACCCACCCTGACCAAAGTGGCTGAGAGAAAACTTGATTTGGCGGATAAAGGTAAGCGGCTCAGGGAATAATCGTCGCCGAGGCGGGGGAGTCCATTCATTTCTTATACTCCTTATATTTTTGAATGTTAAACCAATTCAAACTGGTTTTATTAATGTGAATATGAATATGAATATGAATATGAATATGTTTAATGTTATTTCCGTGATCAGTTTCCTTAGATAAAAATAATTACACAAGGCTAAGTCATGCACCAAAAATTTAAAAGACAAAGATTAAAAAACAAGATAAACTTTTCCCGTAATGACCGGTTTATTTTATATTGTAATATAATTATATAAACAATTTAATATGATAATACGAGGGTTATATGTGCAAAAATATGCAATATCTGCACCTTCCTGAAGAAATTCCACCGCAATTCATGTTGTTATGGGAGAGCAGTGATGAAGCCTGGGGGTTCAAAAATATTGATTCACGCTATTTGTACGCTAATATTCCATTTCTTGAATTATTAAATTTGCCGCCAGAATTTTGTATTAAAGGTTTGTCAGATGGCGAACTACCCCATCCTTCTTTTGCAAAATTTTCACCCCAATTCAGAGAGCAAGAGCAGCTAGCGGCGATAACTAAAAAACGAGTGTCTTCAATTGAAATGCATTGTTTTGGCCGCGAACAAAAATATCAACCTTATATTTTTGATAAATTTCCACTTTTAAATAGTAAAAAAGAGTGCCTGGGTGTTATTTTCCATGGAAAGAAAATGGATTTTCTTACAGGTGAGCAATATTATGTTGACCAGGAGTTACCTCTTACATTATTAGTTGAAAAACCAGATGACTTTTTTACTGATGAAGAATTTGATGTAGTGTTTTATTTGCTTCAAAACGCAAGTAATGAAACAATTGCCCAGAGGCTGGTGCTTTCTGAGCAAGAAGTTGAAGGTTATCGGGAAAGAATTTACCTTAAAGCACACAGTGATTCATTCTACGATTTCAAGAAATTCTGCAGGAAAAATGGTTATAGCCATTATATTCCTCAAAAATTCCTCGAACCTTGCTCCATAATTATTCCCGATCCAGAATGGAATCTTGATGATGCAGAGCAGTCTAACAAAATTAGCCCAGTGTCAGAAAGTTGACCCACTAACAGTACGTTTTCGTACTGTTGGCCATCGAATCCCTTTGATGGCCGCTCGCTGCATTCGCAAGATGTAATGCAAATCGGCTTTACGTCTTGCGTGTAATGCGGCGTTGTTGCGTTGCGGTTTGTTTATCTCAATTCAGCAAATTGAGATAAATAATGAGTAACAGTGAGCCAGAATTCAATATTGCCACGAATAACAAGACGATCATTTCAGTTAGCCACTCAATAAATTCCCTTTATTGTGCTGTAGTGGATGTAGCAGGAACGACTTCATCTGCTACCGTTGGCGACGCCATAATTACGTTATAGGCATCCTGTAAAACCTTCACATTCACCTCTGGTTCACCTTTCGGCTGTGTCAAAATCAACGTGGTATCTTGCGATAACTGCTGTTTCAATTCCTGATTTAACTCGGCCAGTGTTAATCCAGACAAGAATGCCTGACGTAGTTTTTGGTACTGCTCTGGTGCTATATCGACTACACCACTTTGCTGAGAACGCAGACGTTGACCCATTAAGGTATCGGTATCAGTGTGGGCATAAGTAGCAAATAATTTACTCAGTTGATCATTCTTCTGCGCCATCAGCGCATCACACTCTGCCTGGCTCAGGCCATTAACGCGTAAATTAGCCAACTCATGGGCTACAAATTTCATCTCAGAGGCCAGGTTTTCAGTAGGCGTATTCAAGTGAATAGCACATTGAGCACGCTGATATTGCACCCGACAATCAAAACCAAGCTTCAGATTTTTTTGATCACCTTTTTCCAGCACGTGCTGAATATGCCAAAACAGCGCTTCACGGGCTAAATCACTGCGCCAGTAGCGGCTTAATGTTTGAGAATCCTTTATTGGATGCCAGGGGGTATCCCACATCAAGGATAATGTATCCATTTTTGCCTGTTCGTTTATCAGGCTCACTGGCGTCTGCGAAAGTGGCGCTAACATGGCGATCGGTGCCGGAATCTCGCGTTTACCTTTCAGCTCGGAGAATGTTTTACCTATTTGGGCAGTGATACTGCGGCTATCGACATTACCGACGATATACAGTGTCATCGCATCCGGGGTATACCATTGATAATAAAACTGCTTTAGCTTTTCAGTATCTACAGGTTTCGCCACAGGTTGGCCTGGATCATGGCCGATCAAAGAAGAGCCTTTAAGGCGATAACGCCACCAAGGTTCCTGAATGTTTTGTGGGAAAGTTGCGACAGGATCAGCAGTCGTGTTCAGTGCCGCATTGATCGTTTGCTCATTCACCGCCAACTTGCCGCTGGTATCAGACAACCAGGCTAGTGCTTCTTTCATCAGGTCAGGGCGGTTATTGGGCAGACTCAAACTGTATAACGTGAAATCGTAAGACGTAATCGCCGGTGGCAATGGGCGTTCGTTATCAACCCCTTGCTGCCATAGCGACTGAAGTTGTGCGGGAGTGAAACTCGCGCTACTCATTAATGCCAGACGTGGTAACAAATGGGCAAATCCCACTTGCTGCGTGTTTTCGGATAATGAGCCAGTATCCACGATCAGGCGTAACTCGACTCGGTCACTTGGGCGCTGCGGCGTTGCCAACAACTGCCATGAGAAGCCGTTTTCCAGTTTTCCCTGTTGCCAGGCAGGATCGGGTTGTAGTGCTTCGGCTTGCAGGTTACTGCTGGCTGCGGTCAACAATAACCCACCAACGATAAGACGAATTTTGGTGCCCTGCATGTTAACCCCTACTTAATAAACTATCCAATTTTAAAACAATGCAATCCTTGCGTGAACCGTGCGTGTTTTCATGCAAATTGCCACCGTGAGAGCGGAACATGGGAGTGTACCATTCTGTTAGACCGTATACTTTTGCGGATGTTACTTATCAATGTAAAAAATAGTATTGAAACGCTAAAGTGTGCAAGAAAATGGATAGTGTTAAACTTAGGGATTCAACCCGTCAGGAAGAAAAAATCTTTTTATTCAAATGATTAGATGGGGTTTTATTGGAAAGCACGGCCTGTAATTGATCGTTATCCAGTTGTTTACACCACTTAGCGACCACAATAGTTGCAACGCTATTGCCTACCAAATTAGTCAAAGCGCGCGCCTCAGACATGAAGCGGTCGATACCTAAAATCAGCGCCAACCCAGCCAGGGGTAAGTGGCCTACCGCTGATATAGTCGCTGCTAATACAATAAAGCCGCTGCCTGTTACCCCTGCTGCACCTTTAGAGGACAGCAGCAACACTACCAGTAATGTCACCTGATGGATAATGTCCATATGCGTATTGGTTGCCTGAGCAATGAACACCGCGGCCATCGTCAGGTAAATAGAGGTACCGTCGAGGTTAAATGAATAACCGGTTGGGATGACCAGCCCTACGACCGATTTCTTACACCCGGCTTTCTCCATTTTATCCAACATACGTGGCAGCACCGACTCAGAGGACGAGGTGCCCAATACGATCAGCAGCTCTTCTTTGATATAGCGAATAAATTTAAGGATATTAAAGCCATTGAATTTAGCAATGGACCCCAGCACCATTAGCACAAACAGGATACAAGTCAGATAGAAGCAGATAATCAACTGGCCCAACTGCACCAAACTGCCCACGCCATATTTACCGATAGTAAATGCCATCGCACCGAAGGCTCCGATGGGTGCCAGGCGCATCATCATATTAATGATACCGAAGATAACGCGAGAGAAGTTTTCGATAACATTGAAGATTAGCTGACCTTTTTCGCCTAAACGGTGTAGAGAAAAACCGAACAGAACAGCAAACAGCAATACTTGCAGAATATTGCCACTGGCAAATGCACCCACCACACTATTGGGAATAATATCCAGTAGGAACGGCATAATCCCTTGTTGTGAGGCTTGTTCAGCATAAAGTGCAACCGCTTTAGCATCCAGTGTCGCCGGGTCGATATTCATACCAACACCGGGTTGCACCACGTTAACAACCACCAGGCCAATCAACAGCGCAATAGTACTCACAATCTCAAAATAGAGCAGTGCGATGGCACCGGTGCGCCCAACTGCCTTCATGCTCTCCATACCCGCGATACCGGTTACGACGGTACAAAAAATCACGGGTGCGATAATCATTTTAATTAATTTAACAAACCCATCACCCAAAGGTTTCATTTGAGTACCAATTTCAGGATAGAAATGCCCCAACAAAACACCCAGTGTAATTGCTGTTAATACTTGAAAATAAAGACTTTTAAAAAATTGAGCTTTCATAGCATGTCCTTTTCAATAAGATTGGGCAGCCTGTCGCTTTGTTCTCGGTGTTGATTTAGTGATACTTCTTTTTATTTATGTTTGCTCAGAAAATGACACACTAATATAACAATATGAAAATTATTAGTTGCACTGGATTGTGGTCTTAACTCGAAATTAAGAACTGAAACGCTTCAAGCGAAAGTAACAACCGGAGAGACAGTCAAATTAACTGGACATAGACGAGGAAGTAAAAAATAAGAACAGCCAACCAGAATGGCTAACAACGCTGTAGTATCAAGGGCGAGGGGTATAGAGGGTTTCAAATTCTACGCGCGGCAACGGGGGTGAAAACAGGTCTCCCTGACCGTATTGAATACCGTGCGTAAGCAGCCATTGGCACTGTTCCTCAGTATCTACGCTTTCTGCTATTATTCGCAGTTTCAGTACATCGGAAATTGTGCCGATAATGCGGGTCATCGCGTCATCTCCGAGTAAATGTTTTACAACTCTTTTATCAAGTTTGATCATGTTTATCGGCAAACTTTTCAAATGGTTGAGGTAGAGTAAACTTGAATACCCAAGATCAAAGTCATTCAGAGCAATGGATAGGCCAAGGCGCTGTAATTCGCGGAGCAACATCAGTGTGTTATCAAGATCCGGAATACGGGCAACTTCAGTGATTTCGAGCAACAATCGACTTGCATCAATACAATAGCGGTTGATGATGTTTTTCAGATTCGGCAAGAATTGATCGTTTTGTATCTGCAAACCTGAAATATTTACCGCCAGTGTCAGGGTAACTCCCCGTGCCTTCCAGTCAACCAGAATGCGGCAGGCCTCTTCCAGCACCCAATTCCCTAGTGGCACCATCATGCCACTTTGCTCTATTTGAGGGATAAACTCTGAAGGTGAACGATAACTGCCATCAGGTTGACGCCAGCGTAGAAGAGCCTCAGCACCGATAATACACTGCTCTTTCATATCCCATTGTGATTGCAAAAACAGGGTGAAATCACGGTTATCAATGGCTTGTATGAGATCATTTTCTTGCTCAAAGAAAGGGTTAAATAGTGTGCGATTAGCTAACTCAGCAACGGGAGAGCGGGTGCTAATACGGCTCATATCGGTATAAGCCTCAGCTAACCGTTGTTGATTGCGATTGTAATTATGCACCAACACCCCTATCTCATCATCCTGATGATGCGCGGGCAGAGTGAGTTGATGATGCAGTACATTCTGTTGGCCAATATTTTCCAATTCTGTCGCTATCGTCCGTAACGGGTGAATAATCAGGCGATTAATATACCAGGCGATTGATATAGACAATACCAATACCAAAAGTAAATATGTCGATAGCGAGGCTGAAAGCGTACTGAGAATAAACTGATATATGCGGAATGAATCAACACGTAATACCAAATACGCCAAGGGTTGTGGATTAGCTGATACCTGTTCCTGCGAATATAACGGTACTGTTACCTCTACCGGTAGGGCGAAAATACGTTTAGTCCAGCGAGGAACAGATCGTTCGGTGGGAAAGCTTACATGTAATATTTTTATTTTGTCAGGTAAAACCACATCCGCACGGCTAATAATACCGACCGGTAGCAGGCTATTAAGGATTTTCCTGGCTTGTGGGATATCCACACTGAGTATGGCTTCAGACAGCGGCTGGCGTACCGAATAGGCGATGCTCTCCAGTTGTTTGGCGTAATCATCTTTGCGCTGTTGCACAAAGTGGAACAATTGAAAGACGATAAAAATACAGATGGTTACCAGTGTCACAACTGTCACCGCTGCCATTTGTTTTATCGTTAATGAACGCTTTACCCGCAAACTCGCTCTCCGCCAATTCCGACTGAATAAAGTAAAGTCGTTGCCAATGTCATTTGGCCATTCGTCTATTCTGTCTGAGTATACCTTATCGCTTGCAGATTTTATCTTGCGATACCAAATTGGGGAGCAAGAATACCGTGGGTTTAAGTCTTTTCCTATCTGGATCGCAACGTCAGAGTGCTATTTCTCACACTGACGTTTTTGTATTTAAATCATCATGACAGGAGACTTACTTAAAATCTGAATATGGTACCAGCGGCTGTGGCGGCATATCCAAATCACCCTGCCAACCGGCCATTGAATAACGCAGGTAAATTAAGGCATGACTCGGGGTATAGTCTTTCGCTTGCTGGATATCAACCCCGGCGCCCAGTGTCCAATGTGAACTAAGCCGACGTTCAATCAAAGCACGTAGGGTATAACCGACGCCATTGCTGCTTTCACCGGCATCATAAGCATATCGGTCTGGGATGGTCTGAATACTGTTGTTCAGCAAATTTTGCAGCGGATAACGTGCCTGATCACTGGTGGTGGAATGTGACACGGAGACTGAACCACCCAGTTCCCATGACCAGTTATCCGTCCGCTGACGGTAGTTTACCGGGATCGCCAGCGACAGATATTTTTGCGGGCTGTAATAGCCGCCCTGGCCTAATGTGTAGCCACTGAGGTCTTTTTGATAGTGCCACAACATGCCATTTAGCCCGACAGTGAGACGACGGTTATCTTCGTTGATAAGTTTGTAATAGTAACCGGTCATAAAACGTACCCGTTGGTTATCGTCTACATTTTGCCCAGTCAGATAATGGTAGCTTAGGTCACTCCAGACGCCACTCGCCTCGCCACGGTCATAGCTGGCCCCCAGACTGACGCCGTTAGCGCGCACGCCGCCCCAGGTTATGTTGGTATTGGGATCTTTCGCACCGGCAAAGGCCAGCATCGAACTGGATATTGGCCGACGTGACGCGGTGGCTGTCCAGCCGATATTATTCCAGCTATTGCTGTAGGCCAACCCGCCGACCACATCAACGACGTCAAATCCCATTGGCGTGGTACCGATATCGGTTTCCCAACTTTCATTTTGCCAACCAACGGAAACACTGGTACCTGTTGCCTGTTGGTGCATATTGGCCTGACAGAGTACTTCAGTTCGGTAACAGGTGCCGGCCTTATAACGGGTATTGGCATCGAAAGTTCCGGCATCCATCTGAACGGTATCAGTACGGAAGAAGGCCCGACCATCAGCCAGCGAAGTATCCACCTGTAGCATGGTATTGTAGGCGCTGAGGTCAGAAACCCCTTCAGTGCCGCTAGATTGTAGGTAGTCTTGATCGAGGGTAACGCGGGTATCCTGCTGGCGATAAAGGTCAGCGGCATCGGAGCGAATCCCTCGTTTCAGCCAATCATCAGTGGCTTGATTACGGGTTAACAAGGTATAATTGTCGTTATCCGCCGGCAGGGTTGGCGCAATGCCACTGGCCACCATCGCGTGCTTATAATCATCCTGTGCCGCTACCGGCTGGCTCTGCGACTGGGCTAACTGGGCTGAATCGCGAAAGAGCAGCGCGTTATCCTGCGACGGTGTACCTTTGGCAGCCGCAGGTTTTAAACGCTGAAAAATATCGGTCGCTTTCTGTGGTTCACCCACATCACGCCAGGCATTGGCGACCCGACGTTGTGTGTTCAGGCTCGCATTTTCAGCAGAAAGTGGTTCCGTCTGCAAATACTGGCGCGCTTCACTGAGGCGGCCTTCAGCAATATAGGCTTCAATTTCACCCAAATGGGCATCCGGGTTTTGTGGTTCACGCGCACGAACTCGCTGATAACCGGTCAGTGCTTCACCGTAATCGCCACGTTCTAACGCCCAATCTGCCAGCGTCAAATCAATTTGTGTGTTAGCTGGCGGTTGTTGATGTAATATCGCAATGGCAGCGGCTTCGTCACCGGCGGCTCTTAGCTGACGGGCTTGTGTCAATATCTGATCCAATTTCAAGCGCCTATCTAACTCACGGATATTATCGTTCCACTGTGCCGTTGGCAGGGTTGCTAAATGCACCAACGCCTGGTTATCGCGGTTGGTGCTGGAAAGGTAAAGCGCGTAAGCATAAATCTGTTCTGGATCGCCGGGTTTAAGATTTGTCAATTGGCGGAACTGAGCATCCGCCTCAGACTGAGACAAATGTCCGTCCTGTTTCAACGCTTGCACCAAGCGGTAGGTTATCCAAACATCATCTGGTGCTATCTTTTGTGCCTGACGGTATTTCTCCGCCGCTTGACGCCACTGTTGCTGTGCCGCTAACGCCTCGGCCTGCTGTTTTAGAATATCCAGTTGCAAGCTATTTAATGTGTCACGCATATTTTTCTGCTGATTACGCGGCAGGTTGTTCAGATAGCTCAATGCCTTCTGTGGCGATTCTCGCTGATAAATATTGGTCAGCCCACGCACCGCGCTGTTGTTTGATGGATCCAACCGTAGCGCCTGCCGATAATGCTGTTCGGCACTTTTATCATCATGACGGGCAACCGCCACATCGCCTAAACCAATCAGCGCATAGCTGTCGCTGCCATCAATTTGCCGCGCCTGCTGATATTTTTGTTGCGCCAACGCGGTGTCACCCACTTTCAGCGCTTTATCGCCTTCATCATTCAGCAGCCAGTAACGGTTGGTTTTTATCAGGCTTGCCCATTTATCAGTGTTCAGGCCGTTTTTATCTGCTTTCTGCGCTTGTTCAAATAGCCGCAATGCCTGAGCACGGTCGCCGCTACGTGCATAAGCTAAACCCAGCGCTCCCAGCAGCTCAGGATCATTCGGAGAAGTAGCCAGTGCTTGTTTTAATGCCGGAATGGCGGCCTTGCCGCCGCCGCTGTCTACTTTAGCCAGGCCACTTAAACGCGCTTGATAAGCAGGGTCAGCCAACATAGCCTGTTGGTTTGCCCGCTCTTTACGCGCGCTATCGGCCACAGAGCCAGAGGAAAAAACATCAAGAAAACGGGTCAGTGCCGCGACACTTTGTGGGCTAACGGCCATCGCTTTAATCGTATTCATCCATAAATCCGCAGCATC
>JBEGTQ010000109.1:0-15595 GCA_041179305.1 Pseudomonadota bacterium
ACCGTTGTAAGCTCATCGGGATCTTGCTTGCCGCCTGGCTGCAACTCGACGTCTATTGCGTAATTACAGCTCAAAATCGCTCAGATCGTCAGCACTGACTTCGGAATCTATCTGACCGACAAGATATGAACTGACTTCAACTTCCTGCGGTGCTACCTGTACGTTATCGGAAACTAACCAGGCGTTTATCCACGGAATAGGATTAGTACGGGTGTTGAAGGGTACACCCAAGCCCACTGCCTGCATGCGAATATTGGTAATATATTCAACATATTGGCATAAGATTTCTTTGTTCAGACCGATCATTGAGCCGTCACGGAACAGATATTCCGCCCACTCTTTTTCTTGCTGAGCAGCTAACACGAACAGGTCATAGCATTGTTGTTGGCACTCCTCGGCAATTTCAGCCATCTCCGGATCGTCTTCACCGCTACGCATCAGGTTAAGAATGTGCTGAGTGCCAGTCAAATGCAGAGCTTCATCGCGGGCAATCATTTTGATGATTTTGGCATTACCTTCCATTAACTCTCGCTCGGCAAAAGCAAAAGAACAGGCGAAGCTGACATAAAAACGGATAGCTTCCAGTGCGTTAACACTCATCAGACACAGATAAAGCTGCTTTTTCAACTCATGCAGATTAACGACTATTGTTTTGCCATTAACCTGATGGGTGCCTTCCCCCAACAAATGGTAATAGCTGGTCAGCTCAATCAAATCGTCATAATACGCCGAGATATCTTTCGCCCGTTTGAGGATCTCTTCGTTGGTTACGATATCATCGAATACAATAGATGGGTCATTAACGATATTTCTGATGATATGGGTGTAAGAGCGTGAGTGAATGGTTTCAGAGAACGACCAGGTTTCCACCCAGGTTTCCAGCTCAGGGATCGAGATCAGCGGCAGCAAGGCCACGTTAGGGCTACGCCCTTGAATAGAGTCCAGTAAGGTCTGGTATTTCAGGTTGCTGATGAAAATGTGTTTTTCGTGATCTGGCAATGCGTTGTAGTCGATACGGTCGCGTGAGACGTCAATCTCTTCTGGCCGCCAGAAGAACGACAGTTGTTTCTCAATCAGTTTTTCGAAAATAGCGTGCTTTTGCTGATCGAAACGCGCCACGTTGACGGATTGACCAAAGAACATGGGTTCGAGCAACTGGTTATTTTTATTTTGTGAAAAAGTGGTATAGGCCATGATTTCCTCGAGGGATAGCAAAGGGCAAATGAAGAATGGCCCCCGCGATAACTGTGTTTGAGATCATCGCGGAGGGCTTGAACTCAAAATTAGATCTTACATGCGCCACCTTCACAGTCATCATCGCCCGGCTGGCTTTGAATATCTTCCTGCACATCATCAGCCCCGTCACGGGTGTTTTGATAATAAAGCGTCTTCACACCAAATTTGTAGCTGGTCAGCAAATCTTTCAGCAACTGCTTCATCGGCACTTTGCCCGACGGGAAGCGGTTTGGGTCATAATTAGTATTAGCAGAAATTGCCTGATCGACGAATTTCTGCATTAAACCGACCAGTTGTAGGTAACCGTCGTTATTTGGCATATCCCACAGCAGTTCGTAAGACTCTTTCAAACGCTCATATTCAGGCACAACTTGACGTAGAATGCCATCTTTCGACGCTTTGATACTGACATAACCGCGCGGTGGCTCGATACCGTTAGTGGCGTTGGAGATCTGTGAAGATGTTTCAGAAGGCATTAGGGCTGATAGCGTGGAGTTACGCAGGCCAAAAGTCTGAATATCTTTGCGCAGTGCTTCCCAATCGTAGTGCAGTGGTTCGTCGCTAATGGCATTCAACTCTTTCTTATAGGTATCGATCGGCAGAATACCTTGTGAGTAAGTTGTTTCATTAAACCACTGACAGGTACCTTGCTCACGGGCCAGCCCATTAGAGGCTTTCAGTAAGTAATACTGAATGGCTTCAAAAGTGCGATGCGTCAGGTTGTTGGCACTGCCATCGGAGTAACGCACGCCATTCTTCGCCAGATAATAAGCAAAGTTGATCACGCCAATACCTAAGGCACGACGACCCATCGCCCCCCGTTGTGCAGCGGCAATGGGGTAGTCCTGATAATCGAGCAGGGCATCCAGTGCACGTACTGCCAGCACCGCCAACTCTTCTATATCATCAAGGTTATCAATGGCACCAAGGTTGAACGCGGACAGCGTACAGAGTGCAATCTCGCCATTTTCGTCATTGATATCATTCAGCGGTTTAGTTGGCAACGCAATTTCCAGGCACAGATTAGACTGACGCACGGGGGCAATTTTCGGGTCAAACGGGCTATGCGTGTTGCAGTGATCCACGTTTTGAATATAGATACGGCCTGTAGAAGCACGTTCTTGCATCATCAAAGAGAATAACTCAACCGCTTTTACCCGTTGCTTACGGATGCTGCTGTCTTGTTCATATTGGGTATAAAGGCGTTCAAATTCATCCTGATCGGCGAAGAACGCTTCATATAACCCCGGTACATCTGACGGGCTGAATAGCGTGATGTCTTCGCCTTTCAGCAGGCGTTGATACATCAGTTTGTTGATTTGCACGCCGTAATCCATATGGCGCACGCGGTTACCTTCAACGCCACGGTTGTTTTTCAGTACCAGTAGACTTTCAACTTCCAGATGCCACATTGGGTAGAACAAGGTGGCAGCCCCTCCTCGCACCCCACCTTGTGAACAGGATTTTACCGCAGTTTGGAAGTGTTTGTAGAACGGGATACAACCGGTATGGAAAGCCTCCCCCCTGCGGATTGAGCTACCCAGTGCACGGATGCGGCCCGCATTGATACCGATACCAGCACGTTGTGACACATATTTTACAATAGCACTGGAGGTCGCATTGATGGAATCGAGGCTGTCACCACATTCGATCAACACGCAAGAGCTGAATTGGCGAGTTGGAGTACGCACGCCTGACATAATGGGTGTTGGCAGTGAGATCTTAAAGGTGGAAACCGCGTCGTAGAAGCGTTTTACATAATCCATACGGGTTTCACGCGGATAGCTCGAGAACAGGCAGACAGAAACCAGCATGTACAGGAATTGGGCACTTTCATAGATCTCGCCGCTCACGCGGTTCTGCACCAGATATTTACCTTCCAATTGCTTAACAGCAGCGTAGGAGAAGTTCATATCACGCCAATGGTCAATGAACGTATCCATCTGTTGGAATTCTTCTGTAGTGTAATCTTCCAGCAGATGTTTATCGTATTTCCCCATTTCGACCATTTTTGCTACATGATCGAACAGTTTTGGTGGTTCAAACTGGCCGTAGGCTTTTTTGCGCAGATGGAAAATGGCCAGGCGAGCGGCCAGATATTGATAATCCGGGGCATCACGGGAAATCAGATCAGCGGCAGCCTTAATGATGGTTTCATGGATATCGGCGGTTTTAATACCATCATAAAACTGAATGTGTGAACGCAGTTCCACTTGAGATACTGAAACGTTATGTAAACCTTCCGCGGCCCAGTCGATAACCCGGTGGATTTTATCCAGATTGATGCTTTCTTTGCTGCCATCGCGTTTAGTAACAAGTAGGCTTTGGTTCATGTGTTCTCTTACCTTTCGTGTGTTCATACTTGATAAAACAGGCAAATAACCGGCTGTATTTCGACGCAGCGAGTAGTGGCGTTGTTCAGTATATAAACACAATATATGGGGGGTGGGTGTTGGATAGATAACAAGATAGTGAGTATTATGTCTTTTAGCAAGTGAACAAAATCGTACAATTGTGTGGATAACTTGGGGGTGAGTGGTTACGAAAGGCCGCCAGGTTGCGCCATTGCTGGGGCTTACCTCTTGTCAATCTGGCGGATAAGATTTTACTGAAAATCTTAAAACTTTGACTGGTTGCCGGTTTATTAAACATTAGAAAGACCCCCCTCATTTTTTACGCCGTAGCGGCATATTCACTCAGTCACTTAGTTGACTAAGCTCTTGCGCATTATGAGCTACATCAGGGGTTCACTCTGCGGGACAGTACAAGCGTGTTAAAAATGGGTTATATACCAATCTGTCGTTCAGTTACCGCCTTGCTATAACGCGTAATTTATTGAATATAATTTGATTTTTTATACTTCACACCGGGGGCGGTTATCTTCCATTTGAGTATGCACCATATAGTTCACATCAACGTTATGGCCAAGCCTGAAATGATCAGTTATTGGATTGTAATGCAACCCGATGATGTGGCGTTCAAGCAGGGGGGTTTGATCAACCCAACCGATAAGTTCTGACGGGCGAATAAACTTTTTCGAATCATGCGTGCCTTTCGGCACCATTTTCAAAATATATTCTGCACCGACGATGGCCATCAGCCAGGATTTAGTGTTACGGTTAATAGTTGAGAAGAATACGTGGCCGCCCGGTTTGACTAATTGAGCACAGGCGCGCACCACAGATGCCGGATCGGGAACATGTTCCAGCATTTCCATGCAGGTCACCACGTCGTAGTGTTGCGGGTGTTTTTGTGCATGGCTTTCAACAGTTTCCTGCACATAGTCTAATTTAATGCCGGTTTCCAATGCATGCAGGCGAGCGACTTGCAACGGCTCATAGCCCATATCCAGCCCGGTGACTTGCGCGCATTCCCGTGCCATGCTTTCGGCCAGAATCCCGCCACCGCAGCCGACATCCAGCACTTTCTTATCGAAAATACCGCCCGAGCGCCGCAAGATGTAATCAAGACGTAGGGGATTAATACGGTGAAGTGGTTTGAATTCACCTTCTAAATCCCACCAGCGGGAGGCAACCGCCTCAAATTTAGCGATTTCTTGCTCATCGACGTTATGATGAAGGGGGGTAACATCTGCGCGCATGGTAGCGTTCTCACTGTTTTGTTTCTTTGCGCGGATTATACATAATTCGTTTCGACAAATATCATGCAGTTTCGCCAAAATCTGGGTTTTGTGGTATAGTTTCGTACCTTTAAATCCGGTAATTAGTAGAGGGATAGCGGCTCAATGAGCGACCTTGCCAGAGAAATAACACCGGTCAACATCGAGGAAGAGCTGAAAAGCTCCTATCTGGATTATGCAATGTCCGTTATTGTCGGGCGTGCGTTGCCAGATGTCCGGGATGGGCTGAAACCGGTGCACCGTCGCGTACTGTTTGCGATGAGTGTACTGGGTAACGACTGGAATAAACCATACAAAAAATCGGCCCGTGTAGTCGGGGACGTTATCGGTAAATATCACCCGCACGGTGACAGCGCGGTCTACGATACAATAGTGCGTATGGCCCAACCGTTCTCACTGCGCTATATGCTGGTGGATGGGCAGGGTAACTTCGGTTCCGTTGACGGCGACTCTGCTGCGGCGATGCGCTATACCGAAATTCGTATGTCTAAAATTGCTCACGAATTGTTAGCGGATTTAGAAAAAGATACCGTTGACTTCGTGCCTAACTATGATGGTACGGAACAGATTCCGGCAGTAATGCCAACCCGAATTCCTAACCTGCTGGTTAACGGTTCATCTGGTATTGCCGTTGGGATGGCGACCAATATTCCGCCACATAACCTTTCTGAAGTTATTGATGGCTGTCTGGCGCTGATTGAAGATGAAAATATCACCATTGAAGGGTTGATGGTGTTTATTCCGGGACCGGATTTCCCAACATCTGCCATTATTAATGGCCGCCGCGGTATTGAAGAGGCTTATCGTACCGGCCGTGGCAAGATCTATGTTCGTGCCCGGGCTGAAGTTGAAGTTGACGCCAAAACCGGCCGTGAAACCATTATCGTTCATGAGATCCCGTATCAAGTGAATAAGGCGCGGTTGATTGAGAAAATCGCCGAGCTGGTAAAAGAAAAACGCGTAGAAGGCATCAGTGCATTACGTGATGAGTCTGATAAAGATGGCATGCGTATCGTGATTGAAATTAAACGTGACGCCGTCGGGGAAGTGGTTCTGAATAACCTCTACTCACTGACTCAGCTTCAGGTGACTTTCGGTATCAATATGGTAGCGCTGTCGCAAGGGCAGCCCAAATTACTCAACCTGAAAGACATTCTGGTTGCTTTTGTGCGTCACCGCCGTGAAGTGGTGACTCGCCGTACCATTTTTGAGTTGCGTAAAGCGCGTGACCGCGCCCATATCCTTGAGGCATTGGCAATTGCGCTGGCTAACATCGATCCTATTATCGAATTGATCCGCCATGCTGCCACGCCTGCTGAAGCAAAAGCAGGTTTGATTGCCAATTCATGGGAGTTGGGCAATGTTTCAGCAATGCTGGCGCGTGCCGGTGACGATGCTGCTCGCCCTGAGTGGCTGGAGCCAGAGTTCGGTATCCGCGACGGTAAGTATTTTCTTACCGAGCAGCAAGCTCAGGCTATTTTGGATCTGCGCTTGCAGAAGCTGACTGGCCTGGAGCATGAGAAACTACTGGATGAGTATAAAGAGCTGCTGACCTTCATTGCTGAGCTGATCTTTATTCTGGAAAATCCGGATCGCCTGATGGAGGTTATCCGCGAAGAACTGGTTGCGATCAAAGCACAATATAACGACGCGCGTCGTACTGAAATCACTGCCAATACTTCTGATATCAACATCGAAGATCTCATTAATCAGGAGGATGTGGTTGTGACGTTGTCCCATCAGGGTTACGTCAAGTATCAGCCATTGACTGATTACGAAGCTCAGCGCCGTGGTGGTAAAGGTAAATCGGCTGCGCGTATCAAAGAAGAAGATTTTATTGATCGTCTATTGGTGGCGAATACTCACGATACCATTTTGTGCTTCTCCAGCCGTGGCCGCCTTTATTGGATGAAGGTCTATCAGTTGCCGGAGGCCAGCCGTGGGGCGCGTGGTCGTCCGATCGTCAACCTGTTGCCGCTTGAACCGAATGAGCGTATAACCGCCATTCTGCCAGTGCGGGAATACGAAGAAGGTCGTCACGTCTTTATGGCGACCGCCAGCGGTACGGTGAAGAAAACCGCACTAACTGAGTTCAGTCGCCCACGCAGTGCCGGTATTATTGCTGTTAATCTGAATGAAGGCGATGAGCTGATCGGGGTGGATCTGACCGATGGCACTAACGAAGTCATGCTGTTTTCTGCATTGGGTAAAGTGGTTCGCTTTCCTGAATCGCAGGTGCGCTCTATGGGGCGTACCGCGACCGGAGTGCGTGGTATCAACCTCAATGGCGACGATCGGGTTATCTCTCTGATAGTTCCGCGTGGTGATGGTGAAATTTTGACCGTTACTGAAAACGGCTACGGTAAACGTACCGCAGTGGAGGAGTATCCCACTAAGTCTCGTGCGACTCAGGGAGTTATCTCCATCAAAGTCAGTGAGCGCAATGGTAAGGTTGTTGGGGCTGTTCAGGTGGCACCGACCGACCAGATTATGATGATCACCGATGCCGGTACACTGGTACGCACCCGCGTATCAGAAGTGAGTGTTGTGGGTCGTAATACGCAGGGCGTGACACTGATCCGTACCGCAGAAGATGAGCATGTCGTCGGTCTGCAACGCGTTGCGGAACCAGAAGAGGATGATGAAATCCTTGATGGTGAAGCATTGGAAGGTGACGAGGTTAGCGAAGAGAACGCTGCACTGAACGTACAGGAAGATGATAACGCTGACGACGAAAACGTATAATTATAATGAGTAGATGAAAACAAGAGCCAGCTTACGAGCTGGCTTTTTTATGCGTTATTGGTAATGTATAGCCCAAATACGTCGAGTTGCCGTCTTCCTGCAATTTGGCGCATGGCGGGTATATTTTGTTGTCCACGCAGCCTGTTAGGCAATGTTTTTTATCATGGTATCAGATTGAAATATCTTTCTTCATTTCGCACGACACTGAAAATTTCCCGCTATCTGTTTCGGGTATTGGCCATTATGTTATGGTCACTCGGCGCATTGCTAACCACGTTTTATATCCTGAATATCTTCAACGAAAAAAAGTCAGATATCCGTCAGGAATATAATACTAACGCTGAAAAGGCACAGAACTACATTCTTCATTCGGCTGATATTATTCGTAATATCAGATATATGGCGGAAAACAGGCTGAACCCCAAAACAGGTGCTATTGATGCCACCACCAGCGTGCTGGCCAGCAAAAAGGCAGTACCGCACTACTATCGACTCAATAGCGAATCTAATTGCCCCCCCCTTAATTTATCTCAGCACTCTTCATTGGGTTCTCTCAGTAATTTAATCATGTACTGGAAAGAGAATTTTGCGGCGGCTTATGATATCAACCGAATTTTTTTGATTGGTAGTGATACCCGGTGCGTAATGGATTTTGATATCAGCAATACCCGACTGGAACAGGATAATCTGATTAAATCACTCAACGAGCATATCTTAAAATATCGCGACGCCAACAATCAGGATAAAGACAGCACGTTGTATTGGGTAGTAGCGGGTGCCAGACCTGAGATTGGTACGTTATACGTCCTGACTCCGGTCTATGTGGGAAATAAGTTAGAAGCGTTGATCGGTACTGAGCAAACCATTCGTTTGGAAGACTTTATTTCTTCTGGACCACTGCCTATCGGGGTGAGCTTACTCGATCAGAATAACGTTCCGGTATTGCAGTTGACGACAGGGGAGCGCAACGCCTCAATGTTGGATGACTATCCCGAATCGCCGTCTTATTTTGGCTATGTCGATGATTACAACTCGTTGGTTTTGAAGAAAAATTTACAGCCGTCGCTGCTCAGTATTGTGTACTCACTGCCCGTTAAAACAATAATAGAAACATTTAACTTGTTAATTTTAAATGCGTTATTATTGAATGTATTCTTGGCTGTGGTGATCTTTGCTTTAACCTGGCTGTTTGAGCGAAAGATGTTCCACCCAGCGGCGGATAATGCGCTGACCTTAGAAGAGCATGAGCAATTTAACCGTAAAATTGTGGCTTCGGCTCCGGTGGGGATTTCCATCCTGCGAATTAGTGACGGGACCAATATTCTCAGCAATGAGCTGGCACATAATTATATTAACTTGCTGACGAATGAGGACCGTGAACGCATCACGCGTATTATTTGCGAGCAGCAGACGAATTTTGTCGATGTGATGACCAGTAATAATAATCTGCAAGTCAGTTTCGTGCATTCCCGTTATCGTAATGAGGATGTGGCTATTTGTGTGCTGGTGGATGTCAGTTCACGCGTGAAAATGGAACAATCGCTGCAAGAGATGGCAGCAGCAGCGGAGCAGGCCAGCCAGTCAAAATCGATGTTTTTGGCGACCGTCAGCCATGAGTTACGCACCCCTTTGTATGGCATCATCGGTAACCTTGATTTATTGCAAACCAAAGAGTTGCCGCATGGCGTTGAGCGTCTGGTTACGGCGATGAATAACTCCTCTGGGCTGCTGCTCAAGATTATCAGCGATATACTCGATTTCTCCAAAATTGAGTCCGAGCAGCTTAAGATTGAACCGAGCGAGTTCTCTACTGTTGAAGTGATCACTCACATCACCGCCAACTATTTACCACTGGTTGTCAAAAAACGTTTAGGGCTGTACTGCTTTATCGAACCGGCGGTGCCGCGCTTGATGTATGGCGATCCGGTTCGACTGCAACAAGTGATTTCTAACCTATTGAGTAACGCCATAAAATTTACAGATACCGGTTGCATCATTTTACAGCTTCGGTTTCGCGGCCACTATCTTGAGTTCCGTGTGCGGGATACGGGGATCGGAATTAATTCACAAGAAATTAATCAGTTGTTTGACCCTTTTTTCCAGGTAGGATCGGGAGTTCAGCGGCATTTTCAGGGAACCGGCTTGGGGTTGCCTATTTGCGAGAAATTGATCAACTTGATGGATGGCGATGTTGAAGTTATCTCCGAATTGGAAATGGGCAGCATTTTTGCTATCCGTATTCCATTCTTTTTGGCTGACAATCAGTCTCAAGCCCAAAACGCTGTTCTTCCGGCAAGCGATCGTTGGCAAGGGAAAACATTATGGCTGGATATCCGCAATGCCTCTCTGGAAGGCTATTTGCTAGATTTACTGAGCCATTTAGGTGCCACGATACGGCGTTGCAGCGATGAGGCGATACAGCAGGATATGGTGCTTATTTGTGATTACTTACCGCAAATAAATGGCGCGTTGTCAGCGTGGATTCAGCTATCTATTGAACACATTGGTTTGCCACAAGAAACGCGGCCGGGCTATTGGTTACTGAGTACTTCTACTTTACTGGAAATCATTCCGTTGTTGGATAGTATTCTGTTGGGTCAACAACCGGTTGAAAATACGTCATTACCGTTGCCAGCGGCCAAAGCGGATCACGACGATAATGCAGATCTGCACATTCTGGTGGTGGATGACCACCCAATAAACCGCCGTTTATTGGCCGATCAGCTTACAACGTTGGGCTATCAGGTGATTACAGCCAATGATGGGTTGGATGCATTGTCAATTCTTAACGCTAATATCGTAGATATTGTGCTTACCGATGTGAATATGCCGAATATGGATGGCTACCGTCTGACTCAACGTTTACGGCAATTACATCATCACGTTCCTGTCATTGGCGTAACGGCTAACGCATTAGCTGAAAGTAAACAGCGTTGTATCGAAGCAGGGATGGATAACTGCTTGTCCAAGCCAGTCACGCTTAGTACATTGCGCCAGATGCTGCTTTATTACAGTGATAAAGCGCGCCGTTCACGTTAAAGCCTTCGTACTTGAAGCCGCAGGGGTGTTAGCTGCACTCGCTTACCCGAATCACTGACGTGAGTCAGCTCATCGGGATGTGCTCGTTTGCTGCCTACCTGCGACTCCAATTACTTTGGCTTAAAGCCTTCATACTTGAAGCTGCGGGGGTGTTATAACGATAGTTAATGTATTGAAATAAATAAGCCCAGTGTTACTTAGCATATGTTGCTGAGTAAACTGGGCTTGGGAGATGTTTTGATCAAGTTTATTGATCTTTATCCATTTGGCTAATAGTGACAGATGAAAGATAGTTCAACAAGGCGATATCATTATCAACACCCAGTTTCAGCATGGCCGACTTCTTCTGACTACTGATGGTTTTAATACTGCGGTTCAACTTTCTGGCGATTTCCGTCACCAAGAAACCTTCAGCAAATAGCCGTAAAACCTCACTTTCTTTTGGTGATAAACGTTTGTCACCATAACCATTAGCGCTTATTTTTTCCAACAGCCTGGCGACGCTTTCAGGGGTGAATTTCTTCCCTTTTTGTAATGCAGCCAATGCCTTAGGCAAATCAGCCGGAGCGCCTTGTTTTAGTACTATCCCGTCGATATCCAGATCCAAAACAGAGCTGAGAATGGCTGGATTATTATTCATAGTTAAAACAATGATAGCTAAATCAGGGTAATGCCGTTTTATATATTTAATCAGAGTGATGCCATCACCGTACTTATCTCCAGGCATAGAGAGGTCGGTAATTAGCACGTTAGCATCGAGTTTAGACAAATTGTTAATAAGCGCGGTGGAGTCTTCAAATTCCCCAACAACGTTTACCCACTCAATTTGCTCAAGTGACTTACGGATGCCAAACAAAACAATTGGATGATCATCAGCAATTATTACATTTAGGTTGTTCATGGTTGTGGGTTACCTTGCTGCAACAGCCGAGTGACGAAAGAATCAATCTGACTGATGCTATTTTCGATCTTTAACCGATCGCCATCTGCAATATGCAGTTCTAATGTTTCACATAGCTTTTTGCCGAGAACCAGATTCAGCATGGCAAATACGCCTTTCAATCTGTGTGTAGTCTGCGAAATCGATATGAAATCACGTTGCCGAAGCTCAGTATACAGTTTCTTCAGATCTACCGGTACTGTCTCAACAAATAAGGAATAATAGTCACTGTATTTTAGTTGTTGCCGATAAACACTAATATCATTTTCTACAATAGATTCAGACGATTCCTGTGATTGATCCGATAGGATTCGCTGGTCGATTAATAATAATATTGAGTCAATAACTGCGCTGCCTAAATTATAATTTACCCTAATATAGTTGTCTTGAAACTGCTGAAATCCCGATTCGTCAGAGGCTAGTAATAGAGTATAATTATCATAGTGTTGTGGGTTATCCGTTAAGGTTACATCGTGATGCCGCCTCGGTAGGCGATCGTCGGCGACGATACAGCTCGCACCAAATGAATTAAGTAATGTCGTAACGATTGAGCGCACCTCCTCCGAGGATATATCTAATAGTGCAGTCACGCCATGCAATAATTGCTCTTGCTCTTCTTTTTCAGAATTTTCTATATCCATAGTTACACGAATAGTATAACGAGTACCTATATCTACTTTGCTGCGAATGTCTAATTGCCCGTTTAATTTTTTACATAATTGGTTACATAAAAAGAATGTTAACCCCGAACCATGATTGTATCTGTCAGCTAAGGTTTGGCTTAAGAAAGGATAATTAAGATTACTTATTTCTTCATCTGAAATACCCGCACCAGTATCTGTTATACGAATAATCAATTGATTCGGTTGGTTAGGCTCATGGGCAACATTGAGCGTTACCTTGCCGTAAGCCGTAGTGACGACAGAATAATGTAGTAATAATGAAAGTATTTTGCGTAATATTTTTTCATCACCAATGTAGTTTTGGCCTATATCGACATGGTAATGATTGAAAAGACTCAAACCCTTTTGATTCATCGCTGGTAGCACATCAAGCAAGATCGAATCAATCAATGCCGACAGAGAGAAAGTATGTTGTTCTGTCGGCCAATCCAGCGTTTCCAGGCGAGTGAGCAGAGTAATATTATCAATCAACTCAGAGATGGCGTCAGACTGTTCAACCAGTTTCACTGCCAGATCCTGTTGCAACTGCGGATCGGTGCTGATTTGCAGTTTATGTGCTATCTGATTGAGCGTATTGATCGGCTGATTTAGCTCAATATCCAGATTGTGCAGCATCAGTTTACGTGCTTGCAAATTTTTTTCGTGTTCACGCTTTGCCTGTTGCAGCTTTTTATTCATCAGCACTTCTTTATCCTGATCCTGTAGCAGGAAAAGATAGGTTTCCGCTGAGATATGGCTACGGAATATGCGAATTTCATAAATTTCGTTATTCACCGTTCCCTGAATCATGTCGTGATGCTGCTCAGCCATATTGACGATTTTTTGCAGGTTAAGATGAGGAATCAGATTATCGGCTATCTTATTACTGCCAACCACGCTGTTGTTGCTGAAGTTATAAACCAATAATCCTTGTGGCAAGTTGGCGATGATCTCCTGATTTAGCGACTTCTGTGATTCAAGTTGCTCCGCAATATCTGTGCCAGGCAGCGCATATTGGCGGCGAATAAAGTAGATACCCAGAACGGCCAATACCAGTAATAACATATTGGTCAGGATGAGCCATGCGTTATTTCTCAATAGATCGATTGCCAATACACCAAGAGGGATGCGATAAACAATTTTCAGTGTGGTATTGGCCACAGGGGCTGAGAATTTTATCCACGAACCATTCAACATCACACTGGGAGCGGCGATATTTTCAATTGCCATACCTGCATTTATTGACGTTTTATCCTGTTGCAACAGGAGATTGGAGCGGGCCATATTCGGTGGGATTAAATCATTAATTGGCAGGTCAAAGGCGATGGCTGTGGCTAAATGCCCTGGATGATTAAATGTGGTTCTCAGCGTGAAGTAATAAGCATTCTTAAAACGCAACTTGCGTAGAGGGGAGAAACTTTCACGTTCGTCCAGCGTATTGGCTTGTTGCAGCATTTCGGCACGACGGGATTCAGATTCGGCAGAAGCAGTAAGGTAACTCTCTTTAAAGCGCGAGGTAACTTCTTTTAATGCCTGAGTGGTTATCAGAATCAGGCTATTGTCCTGACCATTAAGGTAATACATCGAGTAGGTGTCATTCTGTGAACCCCAGTGACTGTCGAGATAGTCAGACATGTTTAATGTCATTGTCAGCGTTGCCGGCTCGTGAGTACCGAAAATAACGGCATCAGTTTTCCTACGTGGTCTCTCAATATAGTAAACATCAGGGCGCAGACGGGTTTCTGGTGCTGTGGATGTGACGCTATTAGGTATTGTCGGGTCATTGGCCAAATCATATATCTGATAGGTACGATAACGATAATCGTCAATGCGCTGCTGTAAACCGGTGGCGATGGCAGTTAATGAATATTTTTTTTCGGTTAGATAGGCATTGGTATAGTTGTAGCCATACAGACCCATTGCAATGAAGATCAGTACGATAAATAGCCAGAAACAGCGGGTGATATTCGCTGAATTGGTAGATAACAGGTTATTTGGCATAACGATAATGAAGCTTCCTTGTTTAACGCGTAACGGTTCGGGCGCTGGCTGTGACGGTCAGTAGTAACAATGCCACGCAACCAAAAGCCACTGATAAATTACTTAATTGTGCGATAAAACCAATTGCCGCAGGGCCGGCTAAAATACCGATGTACCCGATAGTGGTAATTGAGGCAACGGCCAGATTGGCTGGCATTACGGTTTGGTTACCGGCGGCGGTAAACAAGATAGGCACGACGTTTGATGCACCAAGCCCGACTAACATAAAGCCAATAAGTGCGGTAATTGAGTTAGCTACACTTATCACAAGGATAATGCCGATGGCGGCGCACAGGCTCCCGATTAATAATACCTTGTAACGGCCTAGACTGTTGACGATCCGATCGCCATTTAAACGGCCCAGCGTCATGGCGATGGCAAATAGCGCGTAGCCTATACCTGCCTGAGATGGATTCATGCCAGGTAGTGTGGTCAGGAAAACCGCACTCCAATCAAGCACAGAACCTTCAGCCAAAAACATCACAAAACAGAGGAAACCAACAAACATCACCCAGCCTCGAGGCAAAATAAATTGTGGCCCATCATGAGGTTCTCCACTGTCATGTAATAAATTTTTATTGGTAGTCAGCAGTAATATTACCATCAGAATAACGGTAGCAATAATTGCCGTCAGTGGACTGAGACCCAACCATAATAGTGCACTGACGCCACCGGCACCGGCAATTCCGCCGACACTGAACAAGCCGTGAAAACCAGACATCATCGTTCGGCCACTGGCTTTCTCAACAATCACCGCCTGAATATTCATCGCTACATCTATTATGCCCATAGCAGCACCGAAGACTAACAGCGCAAACGCCATCGTAACGGGTGTATTCATCAATACCAGTAGGGGTAAATCGAGGCATAACACCGTGCCTGCCAGTAAAATCACCAGCCGACAACCCCATTTTGCCGTCAGCACCCCGGTCAGAGGCATTGCCAGCATCGATCCGATACCAATACACAATAATAGTAAGCCGAGCGTCGCATCATTAAGGCCGATACGTTCTTTGGCAAAAGGTACCAGTGGTGCCCAGGCAGCCATACCCAATCCGGCAATAAAAAAAGCCAATCGGGTAGAAACTTGTTGTGCAGCGCCGGGCTGCAATGTTGGTTGGCGTGTTTTGGCGGTCATGCAGTACCCGATCTGTGATTGAGGTGAACAAACGATTATAGACAGACGTTTCTATCACAAAGCGAAATCAGGGTCGAAGGGATTTATCTCGATTGCTGCTTTTCTGCATCGTGAACTTTTATTTCATGCAATAAAAAAACCGGTCAAAGACCGGT
>JBEGTQ010000110.1:0-3990 GCA_041179305.1 Pseudomonadota bacterium
CGATGCCGCTGGATATCCTGCTGGGTAAAGTACCTAAAATGCTGCGTGATGTGACCCGCTTACAAGCGCAAGGAGAAGCACTACAACGGGCTGGTATCAGCATCGAGGATGCGGTTAAACGTGTTATGCATCTGCCTGCGGTGGCAGAGAAGACCTTCCTGATCACCATTGGCGATCGTACCGTAACCGGTATGGTAACCCGTGATCAGATGGTCGGTCCGTGGCAGATCCCAGTGGCTGACTGTGCGGTGACCAGCGCCAGCCTCGACAGTTATTATGGCGAAGCCATGTCACTGGGTGAACGTGCGCCAGTCGCCTTGCTGGACTTTGCTGCCTCTGCTCGTCTGGCGGTTGGTGAAGCATTGACTAACATCGCTGCGACCCAAATTGGTGAACTAAAACGCATTAAACTGTCGGCTAACTGGATGTCTGCCGCAGGTCACCCCGGTGAAGATGCCGGTTTGTATGATGCGGTGCGTGCGGTAGGTGAAGAGCTGTGTCCGGCACTGGAAATTACCATCCCAGTGGGTAAAGACTCTATGTCGATGAAAACCCGCTGGCAGGAAGGTAACGAGCCGCGCGAGATGACCTCGCCGCTCTCCTTAGTGATCACGGCCTTTGCCCGTGTTGAAGATGTTCGCCATACCGTAACACCGCAATTGCGCACTGATAAAGGTGATAACGCACTGTTACTGATTGATTTGGGCGCGGGTCATAATGCGCTGGGTGCAACCGCATTGACTCAGGTCTACCGTCAGTTAGGTGATAAACCGGCTGATGTGCGTGACGCGAAACAGCTAGCCGGGTTCTTTAATGCTATGCAGTGTTTAGTGGCTGATCAGGTGCTATTGGCCTATCACGATCGTTCTGACGGTGGCCTGCTGGTCACGCTGGCTGAAATGGCTTTTGCCGGTCATTGTGGTGTGGATGTTGATGTTCAATCTCTGGGTAACGATGCGCTGGCGGCCTTGTTCAACGAGGAGCTGGGAGCAGTCATTCAAGTGCGTGCCGGGCAGCGTGCCGAGGTGGAGACCCTGTTGGCAGCCCACGGTCTGGCAAACTGCGTTCACTACCTCGGCTATGCTGTTGAGGGTGATAGCGTCGATATCCGCAGTGGCACTGATGTGGTGTACCGTGAGAAACGTAGTACGCTGCGCTTGTGGTGGGCAGAAACCACCTGGCAAATGCAGCGTCTGCGCGATAACCCGGATTGCGCCGATCAAGAGCATCAGGCCAAACAAGACGAACGTGATCCGGGTCTGAGTGTGAAATTGACCTTCGATCCATCACAAGATATTGCCGCGCCCTACATTGTCAAGCAGGCACGGCCAAAAGTGGCAGTATTGCGTGAACAGGGAGTTAATTCCCACGTTGAAATGGCTGCTGCCTTCCACCGCGCTGGTTTTGATGCGGTTGACGTGCATATGAGTGACTTGCTGGCAGGGCGCACTGATTTGCAATCTTTTCAGACTTTAGTTGCCTGTGGTGGTTTCTCGTACGGTGATGTGCTGGGTGCTGGAGAAGGCTGGGCGAAGTCCATTCTGTTTAACTCTCGGGTTCGTGATGAGTTCGAAACCTTCTTCCATCGCCCTGAAACGCTGGCATTGGGGGTTTGTAATGGTTGTCAGATGATGTCTAATCTGCGCGAACTTATCCCAGGTGCTGAACATTGGCCGCGTTTTGTTCGTAACTTATCTGATCGCTTTGAAGCGCGTTTCAGTCTGGTTGAAGTGACAAACAGCCCGTCACTGTTTATGCAGGATATGGCCGGTTCACGTATGCCAATTGCGGTTTCCCACGGTGAAGGGCGGATTGAAGTATGTGATGCCGTGCATTTAGTGACATTAGAGCAGAATAATCTGGTGGCATTACGCTTTGTAAATAACACTGGCGCAGTGACAGAGAGTTACCCGGCTAATCCGAATGGTTCTGCCAATGGTATCACGGCAGTGACCAACGCCAGTGGCCGTGCCACCGTAATGATGCCACATCCTGAACGTGTCTTTCGTAGTGTCAGTAACTCGTGGCACCCGGAAGAGTGGGGTGAGGATAGCCCGTGGATGCGTATGTTCCGTAATGCGCGTAAGCAATTAGGGTAAGTAGATTGGTCTTAAGTATAACAGGAGGGACATCAATTAATGTCCCTTTATACCCGTCGCTCTTCAAGATGCAGGGGGGTGCTTTTATTCACCCTTGTCACTGACTTGAGTAAGCGCCAAGCGCTTTGCGCAGTTGCCGCCTGGCTTAGTCTTGACGTAACTTGGGTATATTTTATTTACGCATGTTATTTTTGCGGTTATTTAAAGATGAGTGGATACGTTTTCTTTGCTGATATTTTTTCATGATTATAAACTTCTATAACCAGAGCGTACTCTCCGGCTATTATATCCTCCAAATCCAGAGCAATGTTTTTTGAATTATTATTAACAAATCCAGATACTTCATGGTAAATAATGTTTTCATTACTTATTACATAAACATAATAACTAACAAATTCAGTTGAGTCGATGACGAAAGAAATATAGCTCTTTCCATGGGTCAGGCGATAGCTATATTGAAGGTTGTTCACTTCAAAGTCAGGCGGGTTGGCACTTTCTGGTTTATGAATATAGTCTATTTCCTGTACCCGTTGTGGTACATAAGCTGACGGTATTAATGATGTGCTTTTTGCAGCATATATATTTTGGATGTTAATTAATAAAATCAGTGCTGCTGCGATGAGTATGTTATTTATTTTCCTCATATTAACCTCGATGTTATTTTTTTAAGGTATTGCTGTTCATTATTAGTTATACTCGTCGTTCTGCAAAATACAGCGGTGTTGGCTGCATCTTGAAGTAACCAGGGTATTTTTTCAAAAGTGAGAGCGTTTCATGCCATGTCATAGGTTTTACGCGCACTTTAATGGTCTAACGTTGATAGCAGGGCAATGAAAACAGTATTACTTATTTGTATTGATGATGAAATATCATAATTTATAACGTGATAATGATTTCAGCAGCATCGAAGTCGAATGAAGTATTGTTGGTGTTTAAGGCGATAATAAATGAACAAAAAACGAGATAGATAGTTTTGCAACTTGCTGATTTTAATATTCTTTATTTGAGATGTCGGTAAGTTGCGACAATCGATATAGATCTCGTCTCAAAAAAGAGACACTTAATTTGTTGATTTATATTAAATTTATTTAAAATCGCCTTCAGTGTCGGGGATTGGAGACAAACCCGTGATGAGTCACTCGGTTTGATGGATTCTCTCACAATGATAATTTGCCAGTTAAATTAATTTATGTTTAAAAACAATCTGTTAATTTATTTTTATAAAATTTGGCACGCTACCTGCATTGCTATTGTTAGTTGCTCATTCACCTCTTTATGATAGCCTCGCTGTTAAGCGGAATATGTGCTTCATAAGCCACCGAATGATGCCAAAGACGGGCACCTATCGTCCACCCAAACCGGTATCGTGCGAATGCACATTATCAAACATCGGACAACACGTTGAGTGAGGTGCCGACCATGTCCTGCTGTGATGAATAGTTCATCAGTTTTGGACATGTCTGGATGCTGCTCGTCTCATCCTCTCGATGATTGCTTCGGCTTCATCAAACTGGAGACGATATTTAAGGGCATCCACATATTATACAAAGGGGCAATTTATTGCCCCTTTGTCATATTTAGCGTCCGCCACCATCAATGAAACACCACATAAAAACAGATCTGATAATGATTCTGATGGTTATGGATAGGCAGCGTTCAATTAAAAGCACTTTGCTCAAAGCCGGGTGCTTTTTTTTATCTCAATCAGGATGTCGGAGGGCGACAACGCGGTGAATCGGGGTGAAATTACACAGGCCAGCTATTTGGGTCATAAATCTGTCGCGAACCGATTTGAACGCTACATGTAGCCGCAGCCTCGCAGAGACAAGGCCAGTGGATGGGCTGGGTAGCGAGTGCAGCCAACACATCTGCAACTTGAAATATGGCGGAT
>JBEGTQ010000111.1:0-5367 GCA_041179305.1 Pseudomonadota bacterium
GGGATATAAAATAACTATTCGCAAGCGATTTCTAATAGTTACACCTTTAATATCAGCATGACTTGAAATTATTACGTGCAGTGACACTGTGTAGCACCGGATATCTCAGCCCACTATATCCAATGGATTTCAAAGTGCAGGAAGGCAGCACACGAGAAAATCCCGATGGGCTTACATGAATATTAACAACTAACACGAACCACTCGCCATGCATTACATTTTTACTCCGTTCCTGTTAATATTCATGTACTTTTCTAGCGATAAACGGTACTGACAATGAGGTTTATTTCCTTTAATATCAATGGATTACGCGCAAGACCTCATCAATTAACGGCAATAATCGAACAACATCAACCCGATATCATCGGTCTTCAGGAAACAAAAGTACATGACGATATGTTCCCCCTGGAAGACGTCAGCCGACATGGTTACCACATATTTTATCATGGACAAAAAGGCCATTACGGGGTTGCATTACTGACCAAACAAACGCCTTTAGCGGTACGTCGTGGTTTCCCTACTGATGAAGAAGATGCCCAGCGGCGGATTATTATGGCTGATATCTCTACACCTCAAGGTCCATTAACTGTCATTAATGGCTACTTTCCTCAAGGTGACAATCGCAACCACCTAATAAAATTCCCGGCAAAAGAACGTTTTTATGCAGACCTACAAAACTATCTGGAACAACAACTTTCCGCCGATGCTCAAGTACTGGTTATGGGAGATTTAAATATCAGCCCGACCGATCTTGATATCGGCATTGGTGAAGAGAGTCGCAAGCGCTGGCTACGCACCGGAAAATGCTCATTCTTACCAGAAGAACGAGCATGGCTGGAACGCCTGCAAAATTGGGGTCTGATTGATACTTTCCGCGCAGCAAATCCTGATTGTAATGACCATTTTTCTTGGTTTGATTACCGTTCACGCGGCTTTGATGAAAACAGAGGCTTACGCATAGATTTATTACTGGCCAGCCAACCGCTTGCTGCTCGCTGCATCGCAACAGGTATTGATTATGATATCCGGAGCATGGACAAGCCTTCAGATCATGCGCCAGTATGGTCTGAATTCGCACTCTAATCTTGTTGGCCTTGCACAAACATTTTCAAAATTTCAGAAATCAGCCTGACACAATAGGTATTAGTCAAAAATTATGGGATCACGGCATAAACATTGTTACGGTCAACCATTGCTACACTGGCGTTAAGTGTGAAGAAACCAATAATATCCGTACTCTCATGTTTTATTCTCCCTGGCCTTTGTCAGGGTTTTCTTACGTTTCTTTATTGCCATTGCCTCAGAGGGTGCGACTGGTAACTCACGGAAAACCTGAGGTGAACCATTTTGTTTTGCCTGGCTGATTAAATTTTGCAATGTCGCCACCAACGGTTGCATGAAATCTTGATAGCGGCAGTTTTTCTCACTGATTTGTGTCAGAGTTGACTCCCAATGTGCCGTCATATCAGGGCGCGCCGCAATATCGGGCAATGCGTAAATCAACGCTCTCCCAGCGGGGCTGGCATGTATATAGCGCCCTTTTTTAAACAAAAAAGTTCGCTTGAACAGCAGCTCAATGATACCTGCACGGGTAGCTTCAGTGCCTAAGCCGTCCGTTGCGCGTAACACTTTTTTCAACTCTTTATCCTGCACAAAGCGGGCAATACCGGTCATGGCAGAAAGTAAACTGGCATCAGTAAATGGGCGTGGTGGCTGAGTTTGCCTTTCGACAATATCTCCTCGCTCGCACCACAATTCAGCCCCCGTTTTGACTACCGGCAAAGGCGTACCTTCATTTTCTTCGTCACGTTCTTTACTGCCTAATAGGGTTCGCCAGCCTGCCTCAGCCAGGAAACGGGCTTTAGCCACAAATTTCCCCCCCGCGATATCAAGTTCAATAACGCATTTGCGGAACTGAGCATCGGGGCAGAATTGCATCAGATATTGTTGCGCCACCAGCCGGTAAACTTTTGCTTCATCCGTGGTCAGATTCACTTTACTTGCCCGTGCTGTTGGAATAATTGCGTGGTGAGCATCAACTTTTTTGTCATCCCAACAACGATTACACCGGGAACTGTCCATTACTTCCAACGGCAACAGATCTGCCTGATGAGTGCTGATAGCATTGAGTACAGCATGCCGCTCGGCAAAATGCTCTTCTGGCAGATATCGGCAATCCGAACGAGGATATGTAAGCAATTTGTGCGTTTCATATAAACGCTGGCAGATATCCAGCACCTGCTGCGCACTCAGGCCAAAGCGTTTAGCCGCTTCTATCTGCAAAGTAGAAAGCGAAAATGGCAACGGTGCAATTTCTGATTCCCGTTTATCATTATAGGATGCCACCAACGCCGGTTGGCACGTGATACGATTAACCACATGTTCGGCAAGAGGGCGATGCAACAAGCGCCCTTCCTCATCCTGATAGGATTCGCACGAGTCACTCGGCTGCCATAACGCAATAAAACGCTCATCAGCCGGTGTCACGATATGTGCTTTGACCTCAAAAAAGTCTTTTGGCACGAAATTTTCGATCTCTTCGTCGCGGCGAACCACCAATCCTAATACCGGGGTCTGCACTCTGCCTACCGACAAAACGCTATCGTAGCCTGCATTGCGGCCAAGGATAGTATAAGCACGCGTCATATTAATCCCATAAAGCCAGTCAGCTCTGGCCCGTGCCAGGGCGGAAACACACAACGGAATAAACTCACGATTATAGCGCAAGCGTTCGACCGCGCGTTCAACCGCCTGTGGATTTAAATCGTTAATCAGGCAACGACGTACGTTTTTCCGCTTTTCTGCCACCAAATCCAAATAGTCCAATACCTCATCAACCAACAATTGCCCTTCGCGATCGGGGTCACCTGCATGGATCACTTCGTCGGCTTGCAGCAATAATTGTTTGATAACATTTAGTTGCTTACTAACAGAGGGTCGTGGCTGTAACTGCCATTTTTCGGGAATGATCGGTAAGTCGGCCAGCGACCAGCGAGCATAACGGCTGCCATAAGCATCAGGTTGAGCCTGTTCCAGCAAATGACCGACACACCACGTCACCACTTGATCATTACCGCAGGCAATGAATCCATCACCCCGACGGTGCGGTTTCGGCAAGATATCAGCAATTGCCCGCGCCAAACTGGGTTTTTCGGCAATAAACAGTCGCATCATTCACCGCATGGACAAGTCAAAAAGCAGAGCCGCACGCAGCTTGTCGCTGGAAAAAGCTGCGTCACAATGACTGACAAAATAAGATGTCACTGTCAGAAGTAGCGAACAAAAGTACGGTGATCGGGCGGGGTCACTTTAGTCGATGACGTCAGTGATGGGGTGCCGATATAGAGAAAACCAACAATCTCGTCATGTTCCCGGCAGGCAAAACCCTGACGAACAACCGGATGATGAGTCCATGATCCGGTACGCCAAATACCATTAAAACCTTGAGCCAGAGCAGCCATTTGCATCGCTTGCACCGCACAACCGGCAGAAACTACCTGCTCCCAATTAGGCACTTTGCTGTTCTCAGTAACATGGGCAATGACGGTAATAATCAGTGGCGCACGGAAAGGTGCATCTTTTGCTTTCTTAAGTTCCACATCATATACATCACCATGTTGAACAGTTTTTTGTAACAACTCGCTAAATCGCTCCAGCCCGTCATTCTCGATTATAACAAAGCGCCAAGGCTGCAATGCGCCATGATCCGGCGCCCGCATTCCGGCGTGAATGATATGGTCTAATGCTAATCCAGTCGGTGCCGGCGCAGTTAAACGCGATGCCGAACGGCGGTTAAGTAACAGTTCCAATGCATCCATCATTTTCTCCTGATAACGATTTCCATTTTCAGCAAGGTAGCATAAATTGCCGTTTTGTTGCCAGCGTTGAGCTTTCGTCTAGACTTCACAGTGATTTAAAGCTGACTTTTATTTGCCAGGTCATTAGGATATCACTACTTGCCCTGTTTTATTGGAGATAACATGCGCACTTTGTGGCGAATTATTGTTGGCTTTTTCAAGTTGACATGGCGTCTGCTGAATTTTGTCAGAGAATTTATTCTTAACCTTTTCCTGATACTGCTCATTGTAGTCGGCGTTGGTATTTACTTTCAGTTCCAAAACAAGCCGATCGAACCGGTTAAAGGCGCTTTACTCGTTAATTTAAGTGGCGTAGTGGTGGATCAGCCGGCCGTCAATAATAAATTGCGCCAATGGGGTCGTGAGTTATTAGGAGCATCCAGTAATCGTTTACAGGAAAACTCTCTGTTCGATATTGTCGAAACCATTCGTTTAGCGAAAACCGATAACAATATTACGGGTCTGGTGTTGTCATTGAGCGATTTTACCGGCACTGATCAGCCGTCGCTGCAATATATCGGCAAAGCGTTACGGGAGTTCCGCGACAGTGGTAAACCCATTTATGCTATTGGCGATAGCTACAATCAAACGCAATATTATTTAGCCAGTTTTGCCAATAAAATTTATCTGTCACCACAAGGTGCAGTGGATCTGCACGGTTTTGCCCGTAATAACCTCTACTACAAGTCATTACTGGAAAAACTTCAGGTGACCACCAACGTCTTCCGCGTCGGTACCTATAAATCCGCAGTCGAGCCGATGACGCGTAATGATATGTCGCCGGCAGCACGCGAAGCTGATAGCCGCTGGATTGGCAGTTTATGGCAAAACTATCTCACCACCGTCTCTGCTAACCGCCAATTAACCCCTGAGCAACTGTTCCCGGGTGCTGCTGGTGTCATTAGTAAATTGCAAGCAACCGAGGGTTCTACAGCCCAATACGCGCTAAGCAACAAATTGGTTGATCAATTGGCTTCACGCCCTGATGTTGAAACCGAATTGGTCAAAATCTTTGGCTGGAATAAAAACAATAATGACTTTAATTACGTCAGTATTTATGACTACCAACCAACGCCAGCACCGCAGCAAGGCGGCGAAATAGCGGTTATTTTTGCTAATGGTGCCATTATTGATGGGCCACAAACACCAGGCAACGTCGGTGGTGATACACTGGCGGCTCAAATTCGTCAGGCGCGGTTAGATCCGAAAATTAAAGCGGTTATCCTGCGGGTAAACAGCCCGGGTGGCAGCGTGAGCGCCTCTGAATTGATACGTACCGAACTGGCTGCACTGCACACTGCCAATAAACCATTGGTGGTATCAATGGGGGGGCTGGCAGCGTCTGGCGGATATTGGATCTCGACACCAGCTAACTACATCGTCGCCAGCCCGAGCACCTTGACCGGATCGATCGGTATCTTCGGTGTGATTAACACCTTTCAGAATACGTTGGAAAGCATTGGCGTCCACACAGATGGCGTAACGACTTCGCCATTGGCTGATATTTCCA
>JBEGTQ010000112.1:0-11779 GCA_041179305.1 Pseudomonadota bacterium
GGGGGTCGCGGGTTCGAGCCCCGTCCGTTCCGCCACCCTATTTAGGGGCGTAGTTCAATTGGTAGAGCACCGGTCTCCAAAACCGGGTGTTGGGAGTTCGAGTCTCTCCGCCCCTGCCAAAGATGTAAAGACCCGCGTTCATAAAAGGCCAACAACAATACTGTTAAAATCGTCGCGCTAGGGCTAGGATTTTTATCTACTGTAATGGATAACAAAGTCAGGACACTTTTATAGCCCCTTTCCATTGGTTTTCATAATCATAAGGCGATAATCCTCCGCTATGCTTATGAGGACGCTTTTCGTTGTATCAGACATACATCCAGATCAGAATATCCTGTACTCCATGGGCGATATCGTCACAATTCGATACCGGTATCCGTTCATTATTCGTGTTTTGGAACAACCTTTCCGTCGGTGAATTCCTCATGCTACTGCGTCCCAAGGCCCAGGCAACATCAACAGCACGCTGTTGGTGTTTAACCACCTATTCAATGGGTTCCAGTTTGAACTCAGGAGAAAAACGGCGTTTGGTCTGTTTGCGTTGGGTCATTACTCAATTACCTCAATTTTCTGTTGTTACATTAACAGGCTATCGAGGTGTCCGGAATTATTGATCCACTACCGTATTGACCTCTATGAAAAAGGGGCGATTCAGTGGCAGGAAATGCGCTAAATTTATTTTTTCTGTCTTTATATAAAACAAAATACAATCTGAGTATTACGATCGGTTAGACTAGCACTAGAGTCAGTTAGAATGAGTATCTAAAATAATGTCGAATCAACTTTCTCCGCTAAAACACCTCCATACATTCGCGTTACCGGCCTATGCAAATAATGTAATCAGTGCCAATTCCTCTGAAGAATTAATCCGTGCTTGGAATGAGTCAATCTCTATGCATCAGCCAGTTCTATTGCTTGGTGAAGGCAGCAATGTGTTGTTTATTGAAAATTTTTCGGGGACAGTGCTACTTAATCGTATTAAGGGCATTACTTCCACTGAGGATAGCATAGCGTGGCATTTACATGTCGGAGCTGGGGAAAACTGGCACAGACTGGTATGTTATACACTAGAAAATAATATGCCAGGATTAGAGAATTTGGCGCTCATTCCCGGTTGTGTCGGCTCTGCACCAATCCAGAATATCGGAGCCTATGGTGTCGAATTACAAAAGTTATGTGAATACGTCGATCTACTTGATATGAAAAAAGGTTCTATCCAACGTATTCCAGCGCATGATTGTCAGTTTGGCTATCGGGACAGCATTTTCAAACATCGTTATGGTCTTGGATTTGCAATCGTAGCTGTGGGTATCAAGTTAATGAAATCATGGACACCTACACTCGGTTATGGTGATTTGACTCGTCTGGATCCACTGACCGTGACGGCGCAAGATATCTTCAAGTCAGTCTGTGCGATGCGGCGTAGCAAGTTGCCCGATCCAACTGTTACCGGTAATGCGGGGAGTTTTTTCAAAAATCCGATTGTGAATGTCGCGATAGCTGACGATATTGTAAAGAATAACCCAAGTGTCCCTCACTACCGACAATCTGACGGTTCAGTAAAACTGGCCGCAGGTTGGTTGATCGATCAATGTGCACTTAAGGGATACCAGATTGGTGGGGCGGCGGTACATTCGCAACAGGCACTGGTACTTATTAACCTTGCAGAGGCTACAGGAGAGGATGTAATAGGTCTTGCGAGTTATATTCGTCAGCAGGTGGCTCAGAAGTTTGGGATCTGGCTGGAACCCGAAGTACGCTTTATTGCAAGTGATGGCGAAGTTAATGCTGTGGAGCGTTTGTCGTGAAAGATATTAAAATCCCTTTACGCTTGATTGATATTTTAGCTGACGGTGCTTTCCATTCAGGAGAGCAATTAGGTGAAACCTTTGGGATGAGCCGTGCTGCAATTAACAAACATATACAAACTATCAGAGAGTGGGGGGTAGATGTTTTCACTGTTCCTGGTAAGGGTTATAGCTTACCGGCGTCTATTCAATTGCTTGATGAACAAACAATATTAAGTTATCTACCCGCAGGCCAGGTGGCTGTTTTTTCTGTAGTTGACTCTACGAATCAATACTTATTAGACCGTATTGGTGAGTTAAAATCGGGTGATGCTTGTGTGGCTGAATACCAACATGCAGGGCGAGGAAGGCGAGGGCGCCAATGGGTCTCTCCTTTTGGCGCTAATCTCTATTTATCTATGTTCTGGCGGCTGGAACAAGGTCCTGCTGCTGCAATCGGGTTAAGCCTCGCTGTTGGGATTGTAATGGCAGAGGTTCTCTGTAAACTCGGTGCTGAACAGGTTCGTGTCAAGTGGCCAAATGACTTGTATTTAAATGATAAAAAACTCGCAGGCATACTGGTTGAACTGACAGGGAAGACGGGAGATGCCGCTCAGTTGGTGATTGGTGCCGGTATTAATCTAACAATGCGTGAATCGGCCACTAACGTAATCAACCAGGATTGGATCAATTTACAAGAAGCGGGTGTTAATATTAATCGTAATAAACTAACGGCCGAGTTGCTATCTGAATTACGACTTGCCGTGGTTAAATTTGAAAAAGAAGGTTTATCTGCCTTTATTTCCCGTTGGCGAGAAATGGATAATTATCTTGACCGCCCGGTGAAATTGATTATTGGCGATCAGGAAATATTCGGTATTGCTCGGGGTATTGACGAGCAAGGTGCATTACTATTGGAACAGAATGGTAATGTAAGACCTTATATTGGTGGTGAAATATCTCTTCGCGGTGTTTAATTAAATAACAGATGGGAAGCTGAGACTTCCCATTTTTCATTATTTTCTTAAACGTACACTTTCTACTGCGTGATTGGCACTCTTAGTCATAATTAAACTTGCTCTTTCACGGGTTGGTAGTATATTTTGCTTTAAATTCAATCCATTAATTTCTTTCCATAGCTGGGTGGCAATTTTAACCGACTCAGTCTCTGGCAGTTTTGCGTAATTATGGAAATAAGAATCAGGATTTGAAAACGCACCTTGCCGAAATTTAAGAAACCTATTGATATACCAGCTCTGAAGTAAATCCTCCGGGGCATCAACATATATAGAAAAATCGACAAAGTCAGATACAAATACATGATGAGGATCGTGAGGATAATCCATGCCGCTCTGCAATACATTCAATCCTTCCAATATAAGAATATCAGGTTGCTTAATGGTCTTATTACTATCAGGGACAACATCATATATTAGATGGGAATAAACAGGCGCATTCACATGGTTAGCGCCTGATTTTACCTCAGAAACAAACTTTACCAGATTGTGCATATCATAGGATTCAGGGAATCCTTTTTTCTTCATCAACCCACGTTCATTTAACACTTTATTGGGGTGAAGGAAACCGTCTGTGGTAATGAGTTCTACACTACGGTGCTCCGGCCAGCGGCTAAGTAATGCTTGCAGTAAACGTGCAGTGGTACTTTTACCTACAGCGACACTTCCTGCAATACCGATGATATAGGGAATACGTTGGCCATTTGTTCCCAAGAATTGCTCCAGAACGGCCTGACGACGTAAATTCGAACTGATGTAAAAATTAAGCAAGCGCGAAAGTGGTAAATAAATTTGAGCCACTTCGTCTAATGAAAGATCTTCGTTAATCCCTTTAAGGTTGGCGATCTCTTCTTCCGTCAGTGTCAACGGTACTGAGTCGCGCAGAGTTGCCCACTGAGTACGATCGAACTGCAGATAAGTCGCCGTTAAAGATTGCTCTCTTTTTGTCATAAGCCAAATTTTGCCCGTTAACGCAGGTTAGGAAAGGCGCTGGACGCCAACTCCAGATAAGAAACAAGCTGCATATTATAGCCAGCTAGGTATTTGGCGTAGATATTTTTGTGCTTAGAGAGTGATTTCTTTGATGTGGGTAGCTATTCCAGATAATTAAGACGAATCGTGACACACCACTGAAAGATTAGTTGGCTATGGTTGTATCTTTTGGATTAACAGTAAGTAATCGCTTGAAATAACTCGTTGTAAAATGACAAAGCGCCACCAGGCGAATGGGTATGGTAAGGCATCTCTCGATTATCTGGCAATGAGATATGACGCAGTTTTTGAAAAAGATTTTGATCAAAAGAGGGCTTATAATACTTGAAATGCTGGGTGTTAATTGAGCTAAACATCGATTGGTTGATTGATAATACACCAGTTACTTATAAATATGGCTGTTTTATGAGCAAAAAAGCAAAATGTGCGATTTTTTTGTTGCATCATCGCCTTGGTCTGCCTAGAATGCGCTGCACTTGATGCCGGCATAGCTCAGTTGGTAGAGCAACTGACTTGTAATCAGTAGGTCCCGAGTTCGACTCTTGGTGCCGGCACCATTCAAGTACTAAAAATTAGGTGGGGTTCCCGAGCGGCCAAAGGGAGCAGACTGTAAATCTGCCGTCATCGACTTCGAAGGTTCGAATCCTTCCCCCACCACCATATTTATCCTTGAGTTGCAGAGTGATTTAGACGACTGAACTACTGGTCAAAACTCAAGGTAAGAACGTAGCTTTCGACTAAGAACAGAGTAGTAAAGTGGCAAAGCGCTTCCGTTCAAATTTCTGCAGATTAAGTCAGGTAGCCGAGTTCTAATATGCGGGCATCGTATAATGGCTATTACCTCAGCCTTCCAAGCTGATGATGTGGGTTCGATTCCCACTGCCCGCTCCAAGATGTGTTGATATCGCTCAGTCGGTGAAGCGCACCCTGGATATAAGGTGAGATCCGCGGTTCGAATCTGCCATCAGTATTTTTTTTAATTCTCTCGTCCCCTGTTTTTCTTTCTGTTCTGTATTGTGGATTCAGCTAGCATATGCCCAGTTGATATGGTGAAACTACCGATTCCTTGTCTAGAGGGATAATCAGTGCTTAAAGAAAAATTTGAACGTAACAAACCCCATGTAAACGTCGGTACTATCGGCCATGTTGATCATGGTAAAACTAGCCTGACTGCGGCAATCACCACCGTTTTGGCTAAAACCTACGGCGGTAGCGCTCGTGTTTTCGATGAGATCGATAGTTCTACTTCCGTACAACTGACGTAACCGGTACCATCGAACTGCCAGAAGGTGTTGAAATGGTAATGCCAGGTGATAACATTCAAATGATTGTTAATTTGATTACCCCTATTGCAATGGATGGCGGCTTGCGTTTTGCAATTCGCGAAGGTGGTCGTATTGTCGGCGCTGGTGTTGTCGCTAAAGTCATTGAATAAGATTTGACGCGACATGCGATAAAAGGGCATCATTTGATGCTCTTTTTCCATGTTGTCATACCAGAAGCTATTCTATGAGTGTTTTTAATCATATTTACTGGTGAGATGACCTTTCGAATTACTGCGAATACTGTGAATATAGTGCAGAGTAGTGCTGATTAGAGAGTCTTTAGAGCATCTTTCGGCTTGGTTTGCTTTGCGACGCGAAGCAAAATTGTTGTTCTGAATCATAGTGACAGGTTGGTTTATGAGTGCGAATACCGAGGTTCCAGGGAGTGGACGCGGCCTGGAAACGGCTAAATGGCTAATCGTTGCTGTATTGTTAGTTGCAGCTATTGTCGGTAATTATTATTATCGTGATTTCAGCCTGCCGTTGCGCGCGTTGGCAGTTGTAGTAATTATCGCTGTTGCCGGTGCTTTTGCATTGATGACGGTAAAAGGCAAAGCCACAGTAGCGTTTGCTCGCGAAGCGCGCACGGAAGTGCGTAAAGTGATTTGGCCTACTCGCCAGGAAACGCTACACACCACGTTGATCGTTGCCGCGGTTACTGCCGTGATGTCACTGATTTTGTGGGGACTTGATGGTATCCTGGTCCGCTTGGTATCGTTTATTACTGGCCTGAGGTTCTAAGATGTCTGAAGCACCAAAAAAACGTTGGTACGTCGTTCAGGCGTTTTCCGGTTTTGAAAGTCGCGTAGCACAGTCGCTGCGTGAACATATCAAATTGCAGGACATGGAAGAGCTGTTCGGCGAAGTCATGGTTCCGACGGAAGAAGTTGTTGAAATTCGTGGTGGCCTACGCCGTAAGAGCGAACGTAAGTTCTTTCCAGGTTATGTTCTTGTTCAGATGATCATGAATGACGCAAGCTGGCACTTGGTGCGTAGCGTACCGCGTGTTATGGGTTTTATCGGTGGAACTTCCGATCGCCCTGCACCGATCAGCGATAAAGAAGTTGATGCGATCATGAATCGTCTTCAACAAGTGGGCGATAAACCGCGTCCTAAAACACTGTTCGAACCTGGTGAACTGGTACGTGTTAGCGATGGTCCATTTGCAGACTTCAACGGCGTTGTTGAGGAAGTTGATTACGAAAAGAGCCGCCTGAAAGTGTCTGTTTCTATCTTTGGCCGTGCAACACCGGTTGAACTGGATTTCAGTCAAGTTGAGAAAGGTTGATTCACTTTTCATCGTTGGTTGGAACTTGAGTATTGTATCAGGCGCGAAATTAAAATATAATTTCGCGCCTTTTGTTTTTAGCTGTCTTGCTTTTGTCATCCGTGGCAACTTATTCATTCATAGTAGATATAATAGCGAGACAAAACACGGGGAGCCTCAAATGAGGCGATACTACCCAAATTGAGGAAATCGTAAATGGCTAAGAAAGTACAGGCCTATGTCAAGCTGCAAGTAGCGGCTGGTATGGCGAACCCAAGCCCACCAGTCGGTCCGGCGCTGGGTCAGCAGGGTGTTAATATCATGGAATTTTGTAAAGCGTTCAATGCCAAGACTGAAAGCATTGAAAAGGGCTTGCCGATCCCAGTTGTTATTACCGTTTATTCTGATCGCTCTTTTACTTTCGTGACTAAAACCCCGCCAGCAGCAGTTCTGCTGAAAAAAGCGGCAGGTATTAAGTCGGGTTCCGGCAAGCCGAACCAAGACAAAGTAGGTAAAGTGAGCGTTGCTCAGATCCGTGAAATCGCAGAAACCAAAGCTGCGGACATGACTGGTGCTGACGTAGACGCTATGATGCGTTCTATCGAAGGTACTGCTCGTTCCATGGGCCTGGTAATGGAGGGTTAATAAATGGCTAAGCTGACCAAGCGCATGCGCGTGATCCGTGACAAAGTTGATGTTACCAAGCAATACGATGTCAACGAAGCTGTTGCCCTGCTGAAAGAGCTGGCTACTGCTAAATTTGTAGAAAGTGTTGATGTTGCCGTTAACCTTGGTATCGACGCTCGTAAATCTGATCAAAATGTCCGCGGTGCAACTGTATTGCCACATGGTACCGGCCGTTCTGTTCGCGTAGCTGTATTTACGCAAGGCGCTAACGCCGAAGCAGCAAAAGAAGCGGGTGCTGAACTGGTAGGTATGGATGACTTAGCTGACCTTATCAAGAAAGGCGAAATGAACTTCGATGTTGTTATTGCTTCTCCGGATGCAATGCGTGTTGTTGGTCAATTGGGTCAAATCTTGGGACCACGCGGTTTGATGCCTAACCCTAAAGTGGGTACTGTTACTCCTAACGTTGCTGAGGCAGTTAAGAATGCTAAAGCAGGTCAGGTGCGTTATCGCAACGACAAAAATGGTATTATCCATACGACCATTGGTAAAGTTGATTTCGACTCAGAAAAGTTGAAAGAAAATTTAGAATCTCTGGTTGTTGCGCTGAAGAAGGCTAAACCTGCTACAGCAAAAGGCGTTTATATCAAGAAAATCAGCCTGTCCACCACCATGGGTGCCGGTGTTGCGATTGATCAAAGCGGTCTGTCAGCAGTGGTGAGCTAATCACTATTTGTTTTTATCGCTTTACGTGGGTGTGGGGTTTGTCTAGAATCTTACGCCCACGCTTCTGTTGATGAGCTTGACTCATTGTCAGAACACCAAAATTTTTCGGTTGGAGCCTGGCCTTATCCAGGCCTCCGTCCAAGACCGCAAGGTGTGTTGTAAAACACTTAATTTCCTGCGTAGACGGTGACAGAACCTAAAGCATTTTTTATTTTTTATAAAAAATTGTGTTTGCTGGATTCTGCTCACCGTGTTTCAACACCCTTTCATTGCATTTCGTAGTGTATTGGGTGACGTGAGTTCCGGGGAATGACTCCCCGGTTAATCCAGGAGCAAGAACTAATGGCACTAAATCTTCAAGGCAAACAAGCGATTGTTGCTGAAGTTAAAGAAGTAGCCAAAGGTGCGCTGTCTGCGGTTGTTGCGGATTCCCGCGGCGTTACCGTTGATAAAATGACTGAACTGCGTAAGGCAGGTCGTGAAGCAGGCGTTCATATGCAAGTGGTTCGTAACACCTTGCTGCGTCGCATTGTTGAAGGCACTCCGTTCGAATGCCTGAAAGACACGTTTGTTGGTCCAACCTTGATTGCATTCTCTTCAGAACACCCGGGCGCAGCAGCTCGGCTGTTCAAAGCCTTTGCTAAAGATAATGCGCAATTTGAGGTTAAAGCAGCAGCCTTTGAAGGCGAGTTAATCCCTGCGGGTCAGATCGACCGCTTGGCAACTCTGCCAACCTACGAAGAAGCAATCGCACGTCTGATGGGAACCATGAAAGAAGCCGCTGCTGGCAAATTGGTTCGTACTCTGGCTGCGCTGCGTGACCAGAAAGAAGCTGAAGCGGCATAATCGCCCTCACTTTTTTAGTCATTGCTTTTTAACGTATAAACTATTTCTGTATTTTAGGAACACTTGTTATGTCAACTATCACTAAAGACCAAATTCTGGAAGGCGTTGCAGCTTTGTCTGTAATGGAAATCGTTGAACTGATCTCCGCGATGGAAGAGAAATTCGGCGTTTCAGCTGCTGCTGTTGCTGCTGGTCCTGCTGCTGCTGTTGAAGCAGTAGAAGAAAAAACTGAATTCGACGTTATTCTGAAAGAATTCGGCGCGAACAAAGTTGCAGTAATCAAAGCTGTGCGTGGCGCAACGGGTCTGGGCTTGAAAGAAGCGAAAGACTTGGTTGAATCTGCACCGGCAGCATTGAAAGAAGGCGTAAGCAAAGATGATGCTGAAGCACTGAAAAAAGCGCTTGAGGAAGCCGGTGCTTCTGTTGAGATCAAGTAAGTATAGCTTTCAGTTTACAGCCTAGCTTCATAGGTTGATGGCTGGTGACTTTTTAGTCATCAGCCTTTTTGCGCTGTAGGGCGTTAGCCGCATTTCACACTATTTAGCGGCTGACTAACCCTTAATATTCCTTTCTATTGACGACTTAATATACTGCGTTCTCAGCTACGACCCACTCGGGTAGCTCGGTAGTCAAAGTAATGCGATGAAATGGTTTAAGAGTGATAGAAAAGGGTATTCTGGGAAGTGTTTCTACTTCTCATTTCTAAATAATAGTGTTGCATGACCTGTCCTGATTTTAGGGCAGACAGAGTGGGTCGAATTTTCAGCGAGCTGAGGAACCCTATGGTTTACTCCTATACCGAGAAAAAACGTATTCGTAAGGATTTTGGTAAACGTCCACAAGTTCTGGACATACCTTATCTCCTTTCTATCCAACTTGACTCGTTCCAGAAATTTATCGAGCAAGATCCCGAAGGGCAGCACGGCCTGGAAGCAGCATTCCGTTCTGTTTTTCCAATTCAGAGCTACAGCGGCAATTCGGAGCTGCAATACGTTAGCTACCGTCTTGGTGAACCCGTATTTGACGTCAAAGAGTGCCAGATCCGTGGTGTGACTTATTCCGCACCATTGCGCGTTAAACTGCGCCTGGTAATCTACGAGCGCGAAGCTCCAGAAGGTACGGTCAAAGACATCAAAGAACAAGAAGTGTACATGGGTGAAATTCCACTCATGACCGAAAACGGTACTTTTGTCATTAACGGTACTGAGAGGGTTATCGTATCCCAGTTGCACCGTAGCCCTGGCGTATTCTTTGATAGTGATAAGGGTAAGACCCATTCATCGGGCAAAGTGCTGTATAACGCACGCATCATCCCTTACCGGGGTTCATGGTTAGATTTTGAGTTTGACCCGAAAGATAACCTGTTTGTCCGTATCGATCGTCGTCGTAAATTGCCTGCAACTATCATTCTGCGTGCATTGAATTTCACCACAGCACAAATCTTGGATCTGTTCTTCGAGAAAGTGATTTTTGAGATTCGTGATAACAGGTTGCAAATGGAATTGGTTCCAGAGCGCCTGCGCGGTGAAACGGCATCCTTTGATATTGAAGCGAATGGCAAAGTTTACGTCGAGAAAGCGCGCCGTATTACTGCACGTCATATTCGCCAGCTTGAAAAAGACGGTATTGATCGCATTGAAGTTCCGGTTGAATACATTGCCGGTAAAGTGGTCGTTAAAGATTACATTGACGAGAATACCGGTGAGCTTATCTGTGCAGCCAATATGGAACTGTCACTGGATCTGCTGGCGAAACTGAGCCAGTCGGGCCACAAGCAAATCGAAACACTGTTCACCAATGACTTGGATCACGGTGCTTATATCTCCGAGACCCTGCGTGTTGACCCAACCAGCGATCGTCTGAGTGCCTTGGTTGAGGTCTACCGCATGATGCGCCCTGGTGAACCGCCAACTCGTGAAGCGGCTGAAAATCTGTTTGAGAACCTGTTCTTCTCTGAAGATCGCTATGATTTGTCAGCGGTTGGCCGGATGAAGTTCAACCGTTCACTGCTGCGTGACGAGATCGAAGGCTCCGGTATCCTGAGCAAAGAAGACATCATTGAAGTGATGAAGAAGCTCATCGATATTCGTAACGGTAAAGGCGAAGTGGATGACATCGACCACTTGGGCAACCGTCGCATTCGTTCCGTTGGTGAAATGGCTGAAAATCAGTTCCGCGTGGGTCTGGTTCGTGTTGAGCGTGCGGTTAAAGAGCGTTTGTCTCTGGGCGACCTCGACACGCTGATGCCTCAGGACATGATCAACGCTAAGCCTATCTCGGCTGCGGTGAAAGAGTTCTTTGGTTCCAGCCAGTTGTCGCAATTTATGGATCAGAACAACCCGCTGTCTGAGATTACCCATAAACGTCGTATTTCTGCATTGGGCCCAGGCGGTTTGACCCGTGAACGTGCTGGTTTTGAAGTTCGAGATGTACACCCGACCCACTACGGTCGCGTGTGTCCAATCGAAACGCCAGAAGGTCCGAACATCGGTCTGATCAATTCCTTGTCTGTGTATGCACAGACTAATGAATATGGTTTCCTGGAAACCCCTTATCGTCGTGTGCGCGATGGTGTGGTGACCGATGAAATCAACTATTTGTCTGCTATTGAAGAAGGTAATTTCGTTATCGCTCAGGCGAACTCCAACCTGGACGAAAACGGCTGCTTCATCGAAGACCTGGTCACTTGTCGTAGCAAAGGCGAATCAAGCCTGTTCAGCCGCGATCAAGTTGACTATATGGACGTTTCCACTCAACAGGTGGTGTCCGTTGGTGCTTCTCTGATTCCATTCCTGGAACACGATGACGCCAACCGTGCCTTGATGGGTGCGAACATGCAACGTCAGGCGGTTCCTACTCTGCGTGCTGATAAGCCGTTGGTGGGTACCGGTATGGAACGTGCTGTAGCGGTTGACTCAGGGGTAACCTCTGTAGCCAAACGTGGCGGTACTGTTCAGTACGTAGATGCATCCCGTATCGTGATTAAAGTTAACGAAGACGAGATGTATCCGGGCGAAGCAGGTATTGATATTTATAACCTGACCAAATACACCCGTTCAAACCAAAACACCTGTATCAACCAGATGCCGTGTGTGAATCTGGGTGAACCAATCGAGCGTGGCGATGTGCTGGCAGATGGCCCATCAACAGACTTGGGTGAATTGGCATTGGGTCAGAACATGCGTGTAGCGT
>JBEGTQ010000113.1:0-12055 GCA_041179305.1 Pseudomonadota bacterium
TTGGTACTGAACTGTTTAAGCGATCTGCTACTGGCGAAAAAAGCTGACGCCTTGCTGAACGCTGACGCTGCGGCATTGTTGGCGTTGCTAACCCGCGAGTCTGTCGAACAAAACGAAATCACAAGCGCTGAGTTTGTTATCCGTAATGAACATGGGTTACATGCACGCCCGGGGGCGATTTTAGTTAATATAATCAAACAGTTTACCAGTGAAATCACCGTGACTAATTTGGATGGCACCGGTAAACCCGCTAATGGACGTAGTCTGATGAAAGTTGTGGCTCTAGGGGTTAAAAAAGGCAATCGTCTGCGTTTTAGCGCGTGCGGTGAAGATGCACAAGTAGCATTGGATGCCATTGGTGCGGCTATTTCCACCGGTTTGGGCGAGGGGGGGGCATGAGCAGAAGAGTCGCAACTATTACGTTGAACCCAGCTTACGATTTGGTGGGTGCCTGCCCTGAGATTGAACGCGGTGAAGTTAATCTGGTGAAAACTGTTGGTTTGCACGCTGCGGGCAAAGGTATCAATGTTGCCAGGGTACTGAAAGATCTTGGTATTGATGTCACGGTCGGCGGTTTTGTCGGTAAAGATAATCAGGATGGTTTCCAACTGCTTTTCAGCGAATCACGCCTTGCGGGATCAGGGAATCGCCCATGTGGTGATTTCTCTTGGTGCCGAAGGGGCGTTGTGGGTTAATGCATCGGGTGCCTGGTTGGCAAAACCCCCTGTCTGTGAAGTGATAAGCACTGTGGGCGCAGGTGATTCAATGGTGGGTGGCCTGATCTATGGTTTGTTGATGCGTGAGTCCAGTGAACACACACTGCGTTTGGCAACAGCCGTCGCTGCTTTGGCTGTCAGCCAAAACAATGTAGGTATTACAGATCGCTCGAAATTGGCAGCCATGATGGCAAAAGTCGATTTGAAACCCTTTAATTAATCTCTGGAGGCGAAATGAAAACGCTACTGATCATAGATCGTTCGCTCGGGCAGGCCAGAAGCCACCTCGCGACGCGAATACTGAGTGCTGCGGCGGCAAAAGTAGGGCTGAGCAAGGCTGAAAATGTAGCTGATGCAGAATTGGTGATTGTTGCCGGATCCTCCATTCCGGCAGACCCTGCGTTTAATGGTAAAAAAGGCTATGCAGGGGATTTGGAAAAAGCGGTGCGCGATCCAGAGGGGTTTCTGACGCAAGCCATCGCACAGACTAAACCTTATCAGGCAGTAGCTCCGGCTGCGACGGTAACACTGGCTACCGGCCCGAAACGTATTGTGGCAATAACTGCCTGCCCGACGGGTGTGGCGCACACGTTTATGGCGGCTGAAGCCATTGAAAGTGAAGCAAAAAATGAGGCTGGTGGGTGAAGGTTGAAACCCGTGGTTCTGTTGGTGCGGGCAATTAGTACTAAGCTGCGTTTACCGCCGAGCATGGAGGCGCTTAAACCGATATTGATTATTCCGCTGGTTGCCAGTTTGATTGTCGGTTTAGTGATGATTTATGTGGTCGGCACGCCGGTAGCACAAATTATGACTGGCCTGACTAACTGGTTGCAATCAATGGGTACCGTCAATGCGGTGCTGCTGGGAGCTATTCTCGGTGCCATGATGTGTACTGAATATGGGGGGGCCGGTGAATAAAGCAGCTTACGCCTTTGGTGTGGCACTGTTAAGTTCCTCTGTTTATGCCCCTATGGCAGCCATTATGGCGGCGGTGATGGTTCCGCCGCTGGCAATGGGTCTGGCAACACTGTTGGCACGTAACAAGTTTGATAAAGGTGAGCAGGAAGGGGGCAAAGCGGCGTTGGTTCTGGGCTTGTGTTTTATTTCTGAAGGGGCAATTCCGTTTGCCGCTCGTGATCCGATGCGTGTCTTACCGTGCTGTATCGCCGGTGGGGCACTGACTGGCGCGCTGCCTATGGCATTCGCTGCACAACTGGTAGCACCACACGGGGGTCTGTTCGTGTTGCTGATCCCAGGGGCGATTCATCCGGTGTTATTGTATCTGGTGGCAATTAGTGCCGGTATCGTATTGGCCGGTGGCTTGTACGCAATGCTGAAACACCCGGAAGCCGTCGTCGCGAAAGCGCTATAACGCGCTGCGCAATTCGCTTCACCCCCAAGTACCGGTTAAGCAATATTATTTAACTAAACGTCCGCCTGCGACTTCAGCCAGGCTATTTCTTCGGCCCAGATATCAGGATTCACCGTTTCCAGAATCAGTGGAATATTATCGAAACGCGGGTCGCGCATAATATAGCTGAACACGGTTTTGCCGATATTGCCCTCTCCAAGGCTATGGTGGCGATCGACACGGCTATTGAATTCGCTTTTCGCATCATTAAGATGCATACCGCGCAGATACTGGAAACCGACGATATCGCCGAGCTGCTTAAATGTGTGTTGACAGTCTTTTTCAGTGCGCAAATCATAACCGGCCGCGAAAGCATGGCAGGTATCAATGCATACACCGACACGGTTCTTATCTTCCACCCCATCAATGATGGCGGCCAGATGTTCAAATTTAAACCCCAGATTACTGCCCTGACCGGCGGTATTCTCGATGACTGCCGTGACGCCTTCGCTGGCATCCAGTGCAATGTTGATCGACTCTGCAATGCGCGCCAGACACTTATTTTCATCAATTTGTAACAGATGGCTGCCGGGGTGGAAGTTCAGTAAGGACAGCCCCAATTGTTGACAACGGGTCATCTCATCAATAAATGCTTCGCGGGATTTCTCCAGCGCCTCGGTGAGCGGATGACCGAGGTTAATCAGATAGCTGTCATGCGGCAGGATCCGGGTGGAGGTATAACCGTATTGCTCACAAGCCTGCTTAAACTTCTCAATGACACCCTGCGTCAATGGGGCTGCGCGCCATTGACGTTGATTCTTGGTAAACAGGGCAAAGGCAGTGGCCTCAAGTTGGTGCGCCCGAATCACTGCTTGGTCTACCCCCCCTGCTGCGCTGACATGTGCACCAACGAATTTCATTCTATTCTCCAATTTGAATATTAACCCTTTGATCATACCAGCTAATGCCAGATTCGGGATATCACAAGTCTGAGTAATTTGCGGTGGACAGGGTAGTTTTTTGCATGAGATATGGCCATATTATTCACACCCGTCATCTTTTAAGTTGCAGCGTGCAAATCTGCTCCCGGCAGATCTTCACCCGAACCACTTACCGATGTAAACTCATCGCGATTATCTCGCCTGTTGCCTTCCTGCATCTTGAAATTTTTGAGGTGTAGATGTCCTGTAAAGATTGGGCATAGTTTGATGGCGTTCCGCTCAACAGATAAATTAATTATATAGTTATATTTTATATATATAAATAGTAAATACATTGGCGGCTAAATGGCTTTCTACAGCTTAATTTCCGATGCCAATAACCTCCCGACTTTGCTCAAAGGTGTTAGTCTTATACTGTCATTGAAGCTATACACCCGCCATCATTCAAGTTGCAGTTGTGTTGGCTGTGTTCTTTCAGCCGAATCACTTACGTGTGTAAGCTCATCGGGATTAATGAACCTCTTTGAGGCTCACCCTGCGGGCGAGTATAAATGCTGTTCAATGCGGCCTGCCACCGGCTTGCATGTTGAGATTTATGGGTGCACTTCGTTATTAAGTTATTGTATTTACTGATAATAATTCGGTTTTTTGCATCCGGTAACTGACAAACAAAGTGATAATAGCGTCCTCCATTTTTACTACAGAGATCGTTATGCACATAACTTTGCGTCAACTTGAAGTCTTTGCTGAGGTACTGAAAAGTGGCTCTACGACCCAAGCCTCGGTTGTGCTAGCGCTTTCACAATCGGCAGTCAGCGCTGCATTAGCGGATCTGGAGGGGCAATTGGGGGTGCAACTTTTTGATAGGGTCGGCAAGCGTCTGGTCACTAATGAACATGGGCGGCTGCTGTATCCTAAAGCGTTGGCTCTGCTAGAACAGACCATTGAGATAGAACAACTTTTCCGGCAAGATTTGGGCGCGCTGCGCATCGCGGCCAGTAGCTTGATTGGCAATTACATGTTGCCGGGTATGATTGCCAAATATCGGTGTGATTTTCCCGGTACGCCGCTTGAGTTAAATATCGGCAATAGTCAGGATGTGATTGAGGCCGTTGCTGACTTCCGTGCCGATCTCGGCTTGATTGAAGGGCCATGTTATATGCCTGAATTAATCACCCAAACCTGGTTGCGCGATGAACTGGTGGTGTTTGCCGCACCTGATAGTGCTTTGCGCCACAAAGCGTTAACGTTGGCAGATTTGGCCAATGCAGCCTGGATTCTGCGTGAGCGTGGTTCCGGCACCCGTGAAGTGTTGGATCACCTGCTGTTGACACAATTACCACATTTCAAACTGGTGATGGAGTTAGGTAATTCTGAGGCTATCAAACGAGTGGTGCGCTGTGGCATGGGCATCAGTTGCCTGTCACGCAGGGTGATTAGCGGTCAACTTGCCAGTGGTGAATTGATCGAATTGAAGATACCTATGCCTCCACTTATTCGCACGCTATACTTGATTCATCATCGGCAAAAATATATCTCCAATGCCTTACAGCGTTTTCTCACTTATTGTCAGGAAGATAGCCAATAAGTTGTTTAGCCAATAACGTATTAAGGGGCAAGGATGGGTCGGGTAATACCTGCCGCTAACACACCTGAAACTTGAAATATGACGAGGTAAGAGTGTGTTGGGTTAATGGTGTGAGCTATCGCCGCGGCAATCCGCAGTTTACCTTAACGTTGACTGATAACAGGGCACTTTTGCTAATAATTATGTCGGGATCATGAAGGTATCTTATATCAACGCATTGTTACTATCCGAGACGGTGGGATTTGTTACAATCCCGCCTTATTTTTTAAGAGTGGATTAGGGTAAGAATGACCCAGCAGAATACTAAGATCCCAGTTCAACACGGTGCACAGCGCTTGCGCCGTGAGCTTAAGTCGCGGCATTTAGCCATGATTGCAATCGGTGGTTCTATTGGTACCGGTCTGTTTGTTGCCTCAGGAGCGACGGTATCACAAGCCGGCCCGGGAGGCGCATTGCTTTCCTACGCATTGATTGGCTTGATGGTTTACTTTCTGATGACCAGTCTCGGCGAGCTGGCGGCCTTTATGCCAGTATCGGGTTCATTTTCAACCTACGGTTCCAAGTATGTTGAGGAAGGCTTCGGCTTCGCCCTTGGTTGGAACTACTGGTACAACTGGGCGGTAACCATTGCTGTTGATCTGGTTGCCGCGCAACTGGTGATGAATTACTGGTTTCCAGATGCGCCTGGTTGGATTTGGAGTGCGCTATTCCTCGCTCTGATATTCTTGCTGAACTACATTTCAGTAAAAGGTTTTGGTGAAGCGGAATATTGGTTCTCACTGATCAAAGTGACTACGGTGATTATCTTCATCATCGTGGGTGTGATGATGATCAGCGGCATTATGAAAGGCGGTGAAGCTGCCGGCTGGCACAACTGGACTATCGGTGATGCGCCTTTTGCCGGTGGCTTCTCGGCGATGATCGGTGTGGCGATGATTGTCGGCTTCTCTTTCCAAGGCACTGAACTTATTGGTATTGCTGCTGGGGAATCAAAAGATCCGGCCAAAAATATCCCGCGAGCTGTGCGCAAAGTGTTCTGGCGTATTTTGTTGTTCTATATCTTCGCTATCCTGATTATCAGCCTGATCATTCCGTATACCGATCCAAGTTTGCTACGCAATGACGTTAAAGATATCAGTGTCAGCCCGTTCACGTTGGTGTTCCAAAATGCGGGTCTGTTATCTGCGGCAGCAGTGATGAATGCGGTTATCCTGACTGCGGTATTGTCAGCGGGTAACTCTGGCATGTATGCTTCCACACGTATGCTGTTTACTCTCGCTTCTGAAGGTAAAGCGCCGCGTATTTTTGCCAGGTTGTCTAAGGGGGGGGTACCGCGTAATGCACTGTATGCCACCACTGTCGTGGCCGGTTTGTGTTTCCTGAGTTCAATGTTTGGTAACCAAACTGTGTATTTGTGGTTGCTGAACACCTCCGGTATGACTGGTTTTATCGCCTGGTTGGGTATTGCCATCAGCCACTACCGCTTCCGCCGTGGTTATATGATGCAGGGTCGCGACCTGAACGCTTTGCCCTATCAGTCCAGTTTCTTCCCTGTCGGGCCGGTCTTTGCCTTCATACTGTGTTTGATCATTACCTTGGGGCAGAACTATCAGGCCTTTCTGCAAGACCGCATTGATTGGTACGGCGTAACGGCAACTTATATTGGTATTCCGTTGTTTCTGATAATTTGGTTTGGCTATAAATTGATCCGTAACACTAAAGTTATCAAATACCAAGAGATGGAATTCCCGATATGGCGTGATGACAGTAACGGCCGTCGGTAGCTGAAAAAGTCGGTACTGATTTCTGGCTAACGTGATGTAGTAACTAACCTAACGTTATGGTGATATAAGGGCGATAAATGGTATCGCCCTTTTTTACGATGTTAACCTGTTTATTATTTGAGTAAAATTCAGCAAATTATTTCGCTGGAGTTTACTCATTATTGATTTGGAAATTGGGCAGATTTAGCCCTACTGTTTATATAATATTATAAATAACTAGTTACATAGATTTACATCAAATCATTTATAGCAATCATATTGATAAGTATTATCATTTGCTTTATTGTTAATGCCATCTTGTATTGAAGGATAAGGAGCCTGGCGTGCAACCGGTGTCAGGAACAATTAAATTACGGATGATGGTATCAGGCAAAATGGCAAAATGGTTAAGTATCAGTTTATTATTCGTCAGCACGCTGATCGCGGTGTTTAGTGTCTCGGCGGCGACAGTGATTGATATGGCTGGCCGTTCAGTAACGATACCGGCAAAGGTTGATCGTATTTTACTGGGGGAGGGGCGTTTATTTTATGCTGTTTCTTTACTGGAAGGTAAAAAGCCATTTGACCGAATTGTTGGCTGGCAGGGCGATTTCCGCAAATTGGATACGCAAACCTACGCAATCTACCAAGCCAGGTTCCCGCAGATCGATAACATCCCGTTGATTGGTAATACCACCGCTGACAGTATCAGCCCGGAAAAGGTTTTGACGTTAAACCCCGACATTGCCATTTTCGGTTTGTCAGGTCATGGCCCAGGCAAAAATAGCGAGTTGGTCAATCAACTGGAAAAAGCCGGTGTACCGGTTGTATTCGTTGATTTCCGTACTTCACCACTAAAAAATACCCTGCCAAGTATGCGCGTGCTGGGTAAAGTGCTGCACCGTGAGCAGCAAGCTGAAAACTACATTAATTTCTATCAGGATCATGCTCGGCAAGTAACTGATATAACGAATAAAATTCCACAAGATAAAAAGCCGAGTGTATTTATTGAATTACACGCCGGATCATCGGAAGAGTGCTGTGGCAGCGCCGGTAAAGGCAATATGGGCGATTTTATCGATCAGGCAGGCGGTAATAATGTTGCCAAAAACTTATTACCGGGAGCATTAGGCACCGTTAATCTGGAAAAGGTACTGGCGGCGAATCCTGATATCTATATCGCCAGTGGTGGTAAAGCTCCAGACAGCCAGGCTCCGGGTATTGTGTTGGGCGCGCAAGTCACACCAGAACAGGCTCAGACTTCACTGCAAAAAGTTCTCAATCGTAAAGGAATCAATACACTAAGTGCGGTCAACGATGGGCGTAGTTATGCGATTTGGCATAATTATTACAATTCGCCATATAACTTGTTAGCTATTCAAAGCTTTGCCAAATGGTTCTATCCTGAACAATTTGTATCTCTTGATCCCAAAAGAACGATGGATGATTTGTATTCGCAATTCCTTGCTGTGGAACCCAGTGGTACTTATTGGATTGAAGTAAAGAAATAGTAAGTTTTAAACAGCACTCACGGCCGGTAGTAAGCAATGAATAGGTAACAAGAACAATGAGCATAAGCACTGAGCCTATGACTGATACACCGCAGCAAATTGATGTCAGTGTCATGGGGCGTTATAAAAATATTGTGCGTCACCGCCTGTTGATTCTGGGGCTATTGCTTCTGGCAATCCTCGGCTGCTTGTTGCTGGATTTCACTATGGGTCCTTCCGGTTTAACTTTGTCGTCACTGTGGCAGACGTTAATTGATCCGGCCAGCGCGGACGCTGGTACCCGAGTTATCGTTTGGGAGATTCGTTTACCCTATGCTCTGATGGCCGTGGTTATTGGCTTGTCCCTTGGACTGGCTGGAGCCGAGATGCAGACTATCCTAAACAACCCGCTAGCCAGCCCGTTTACGCTCGGTGTCTCTTCGGCTGCCGCCTTTGGTGCGGCACTGGCGATTGTGTCAGGGGTAGGTATTCCGGGGGTGCCGGATCAATGGTTTATCTCGGTTAACGCTTTTATTTTTGCTTTGTTTGCCGCACTTATGTTGGATGGCATCACTCGCTGGACACGCGTCGCCTCCTCGGGCGTAGTGCTGTTTGGTATCGCTCTGGTGTTTACCTTCAATGCGCTGGTTTCGATGATGCAGTTCATTGCCAGTGAAGATACGTTGCAAGGTTTGGTCTTTTGGACGATGGGCAGCCTGGCGCGTGCGTCCTGGGTCAAACTGGGCATCATGCTGGCTGTGTTTGCGCTGATGCTACCCTTGTCGATGATGAATTCGTGGAAGCTGACCGCACTGCGTCTTGGTGAAGATCGTGCAATCAGTTTTGGTATCGATGTGCGCCGTTTACGCCTTGGCACATTGCTGCGCATCAGTATGTTATCTGCGCTGGCAGTCGCTTTTGTCGGGCCGATTGGTTTTATCGGGCTGGTCGCGCCACATATTGCCCGCATTATTTTTGGTGAAGACCACCGTTTCTACCTGCCAGCCAGTGCACTGATTGGTGCGCTGGTGTTGTCTATGGCCTCGGTTGTATCGAAGAACCTGATTCCCGGTATCATTATTCCGGTCGGGATAGTCACCTCGCTGGTGGGCGTGCCATTCTTCCTGAGCATTATTTTGCGTCATAGGGAAAATGTATGACTTCAGGTTTACGTATTGAAAATTTTAATGCGGGATACCCGAAACGCCCGGTGATTCAGAATTTACATGTGCCGTTGCTGCCTCGTGGCAAAATTACGATGTTGCTTGGGCCGAACGGTAGCGGCAAATCAACGCTATTGCGCTCACTGGCCGGTTTAAATCGTGCGCAAGGACAATTGTGGCTGGATGGTCGTGATCTGATGCAGACGCCATTTGCTCAGTGGGCGGCAAAAGTGGTGTATTTGCCGCAGTCACTTCCTGCTGGCGTACATTTGCATGTGTTGGAGTCGATTATTGTGGCGCAACGCGCGTCGGGAGGCTGCAGCAATGCCAGCAGCCAAATGGAAGTGATGGCATTACTGGAACAATTGGGTATTGCGCATCTGGCGTTGAGCTATCTGGATCAACTCTCCGGCGGACAGAAGCAATTGGTGGGGTTGGCGCAATCGTTGATCCGCCAGCCGTCACTGCTACTGTTAGATGAGCCGCTCAGTGCGCTGGATCTGAACTACCAGTTTCACGTCATGGATCTGGTGCGTCAGGAAACAGGCAAACGCAATATTATTACAGTGGTGGTGGTTCACGATATCAATATCGCGCTGCGGCACGGCGATCATGTGTTGATGTTGCAAAATGGCGGGTTGATTGCCAATGGCTTACCGGAAGACGTGATTAACCCGCACAGTCTGGCCAGAGTTTACGGCGTAAAAGGGCGTATTGAGCGCTGCTCACAAGGGACACCTCAGGTATTAATTGATGGATTAGTCACCGAACCAACTCTATAAATTATTTTGGATGCCTTATTTTTACTGTGTATATCTGTCGCCCTTCAAAATTCAGGAGTGTTGACTGCATCTTGAAGCAACCGGGCATGATATCAGACATGTGAGGCAAGACATCTATTTTCAGAAGTAGCTAGTTTCATAACATAATAATTAAGCAGAAATATCCAGAAGCAATATTTTTGCTGTGGTGAGCTATTGTCGATATTTATAAATAATAACTTTTTATCTGCCCGACAGGCGGTATTGCAGCAAGCAAAAACCGGCTGTGGAGAGGGCTATGTATAAATTTACATCTTATAGGGAACGTATAATGGCTAAGGTTAATCAGGTATTTAGGAAAACCAACGCAGCGTCTTTGGTCATCGCTGCAATTATCTCATCTCAGGTAGTTACCGCTGACACCCATATTGTTGAAACAAAAAACAGCAATACGACGCCAACCGATACGATGGTTGTCACTGCATCTGGCTTCGAGCAGCGAATACAAGACTCAGCCGCTTCTATCTCCGTGGTCACCCGCGAGCAAATCGAGAATAAAGCCTATACAGATATTACCGACGCGCTAAAAGATGTGCCAGGCGTGGTGGTGACCGGGGGCGGCAGTCACAGTGATATCAGTATTCGCGGTATGTCAGCGAAATACACGTTGATTCTGGTAGATGGCAAGCGAATTGATACCCGTGGCACGCGCCCGAACAGCGACGGTTCGGGAATTGAACAAGGCTGGCTGCCACCGCTTGCCGCTATAGAACGTATCGAAGTAGTACGCGGGCCGATGTCCTCCCTATACGGTTCGGATGCCATGGGTGGTGTGATTAATGTTATTACCCGCAAAGTGGGTAAAGAGTGGTACGGAACAGTGCGTGCCGATACTACATTGCAGGAAAACTCAAGTTCCGGCGATATATTCCAGACCAATGCCTACGCCTCGGGTCCATTAATTGATGGTTTGCTGGGATTAAAAATCAGTGGTCTACTTTCTCATCGTAGCGAAGATAAAATTGTGGGTGGCTATAATGAACAGCGCCTGAGAAATGGTGCGGCAACCTTCACCCTGACACCAGATGATAAAAACGAATTTGATTTCGATATTGGCCACTATGTGCAGGATCGGAATTCAACTGCCGGGCGCTCAGTTGAACCGAACAGAAAAAGCAATGATGTACAATATGATCGTAATAATTATGCTATTACCCACCACGGTTATTATGATTTCGGTAACTCAACCAGCTATGTTCAGCGTGATGAAGCCCGTAATCCATCGCGTAAGATGGAAAGTATCGATAATATTTTCAATTCCCAGACCTCTTTTCTGCTGGATAACCATACCCTTATTCTGGGCGGCCAATATCGCTATGAAGAGTTGAACGATAAAGGTAATCAGTTAGCCTCTGCCAAAGACCTCACCAAGCTGACGCGTTGGAGCTGGGCGCTCTTTGCCGAAGATGAATGGCAATTGACCAACGATTTCGCCCTGACCAGTGGTATCCGTATGGATCAGGACGAGAATTATGGCACTCACTGGACACCACGTATGTACGGTGTTTGGCATTTAGCGGAACAATGGACGTTAAAAGGTGGGGTGTCCGGTGGTTATCGCTCACCTGATTTGCGTCAGGCAGCGGAAAACTGGGGGCAAATCACCGGCGGTAGAGGCGATCCGGCCATTATTATAGGTAATGCTAACCTGAAGCCAGAAAGAAGTATCAGTCAGGAAATCGGTATTCTCTGGGATAATCAGGGAGGAATGAACGCCAGTGTGACACTGTTTTATACTGATTTTAAAGATAAAATTACTGAAATGCGCCGTTGTACTGATACTACCGGTAATGCATCGGGCCAGTGCACTATTGATGGCACCAGTTATAAATTTATCAGTGATCGTACTAACGTCGATAAAGCTGTCACCCGTGGCGTAGAAGCCACTTTTGGCTGGGAAATCAACAAAGCCTGGTCATTGACGACTAATTATACTTTTACCGACTCTGAACAGAAGAGTGGGAAGTTTGCCGGTCAGCCGCTGAATCAGATGCCTAAACACATGATGAATGGCACCCTGAACTGGCAGGCAAGTGAAGAACTGGCTACCTGGATACGTGCCAACTACCGGGGTAAAACCTCCGAATACCTCAGCGGTACCAGCATGCGCGGCACTACACCATCTTATACTTTTGTCGATTTAGGCGCGAACTATCAATTGACTAAAGAATTCCGCTTGATGGGGGGAGTGTATAACGTATTGGATAAACGTGTGGATATCG
>JBEGTQ010000114.1:0-21621 GCA_041179305.1 Pseudomonadota bacterium
CTCCTTCCTTGAACCGCTTTAAAACGGGGGTTACTTTTGCAAATCACATACACCCGGCCACGGCGACGGACGATTTTGCAGTCGGGATGGCGGTTTTTCGCAGAACGTAATGAACTTAATACTTGCATGGTTAACTCTCTGGGTTAGCTTGTTTTTTGGTCAGAAAACTGCCAAAGCGTTGGTTGAAGCGCGCAGTACTGCCTTCTTTTGCATATTCTTTTTGTTTGCCGGTGTAATGCGGGTGCGAAGCTGAGGAGATATCCAGCGTGACGTAAGGAAAGGTTTGCCCATCACGCTCGATAATTCGGTTCGTGGTGATGGTTGACCCTATAGTGAAATAGGTGTCTGCACTGGTGTCATGAAAAACCACTGTTCGATAGTTAGGGTGGATGCCTGATTTCATAAGACTCTCGTTTATTATGTTATATCATAACATTTATTATGCGCCCTTCATTTCGGTGTTTCAAGCCTAAAAAACAATAAATCCGCAAACCGAAGTCAGCGGATTTTCTGAATATCTTATTATTTCAGCCGTGTTATCAGGCTACGGCATGCAATCCAGGCGGTTATCCAATGATAATGAGCGGTCATTGGCTGTACTCAATAACCTGAATCACATACTTATGTAAGTGATTCAGGATTATCTCGCTTGCTGCTTTTTTGTATTTTGAAATATTTTGGCTATATGTCCTCGTTTTTACTGCTGAAGCGGCGACGAACCACCACAAAGAATACCGGAACAAAAAAGATAGCCAATACAGTCGCGGTGATCATTCCGCCCATGACACCGGTACCTACCGCGTTCTGTGCGCCAGAGCCAGCACCACTACTGATAACCAGTGGTAACACTCCAAGGATAAAGGCCAGTGAGGTCATCAGTATTGGACGTAGACGCATACGAACCGCTTCCAGTGTCGATTCCACCAAGCCTTTGCCTTCTTTGTCCATCAAGTCCTTGGCGAATTCAACAATCAAGATGGCGTTTTTGGCCGATAGCCCGATAGTGGTCAATAAACCTACCTGGAAGTAAACGTCGTTATTCAGGCCGCGTAGCGATGCTGCCAGTAACGCACCAACGACACCCAGTGGTACCACTAACATAACGGAGAACGGAATTGACCAGCTTTCATACAGAGCCGCCAGACACAAAAACACGACAATCAGTGAGATGGCGTACAATGCCGGCGCCTGGTTACCAGACAGACGTTCCTGATAGGACATACCCGTCCAGTCATAACCTACGCCGTTGGGCAATTTAGCTGCCAACTCCTGCATCAGATCCATGGCTTCACCGGTACTTTTACCCGGACCCGCCTGACCCAAAATTTCCATTGATGGCAAACCGTTGTAGCGTTCAAGTCGCGGTGAACCGTATTCCCATTTCGCGCTGGAGAAGGTATTAAACGATACCATCTGACCGACGTTATTACGGACATACCATTTATCAATATCGTCCGGTAGCATACGGAAGGGTGCATCAGCCTGGACATAAACTTTCTTCACCCGACCACGGTCGACAAAGTCGTTTACATAGTTGCCGCCCATAGCTGAACCGAGCGTGGTATTGATGTCAGAGATGGAAACACCGAGTGCCTCGGCTTTCTCCTGATCAACTTCCACTTTGAACTGAGGTGTATCTTCCAGCCCGTTCGGACGCATTTCTACCAACATGTCTGGATGTTGCGCGGCCATGCCAAGCAGTTGGTTACGTGCTTCGGTTAGTTTTTGGTGCCCGACGTTCCCCTGATCAATCAACTGGAAATCGAAACCGGTAGCCGCACCCAATTCCACAATGGCGGGTAAGTTAAAGGCGAACACCAAACCGTCTTTAATTTGCGAGAAGGCCGCGGATGCACGCCCAACAATTGCTGGAACTTTGTTCTCCGCTCCCTGACGCTCGCTCCAGTCTTTTAGACTGACAAATGCCAGGCCGGTGTTCTGACCCTGGCCACTGAAGCCGAAGCCGTTAACGGTAAATATGGAATTAACGACATTTTTTTCTTTGTCGAGGTAATAGTCAGTGACCTGATTTAGTACTTTTTGAGTGCGTTCTTGTGTTGCACCTGCTGGCATCTGCACCATCGTCAGGAACACGCCCTGATCTTCTTCCGGCAAGAATGAAGAGGGTAAACGCAGGAACAGCACGCCCATACCAATCACAATAGCCAGATAGATTAATAAATAACGGCCAGTGCTGCGCAGAATATTGGCAACGCTGTCGGTATAGTGGTGGGTGCTTTTTTCGAACATGCGGTTAAACCAACCGAAGAAGCCCGTTTTAGGCCCATGTTCGCCTTTGACGATAGGTTTTAGCATTGTGGCGCACAGTGCGGGTGTCAGAATCAATGCCACCAGAACCGAGAGCACCATGGCCGAAACGATAGTGATAGAGAACTGACGATAAATCGCCCCGGTTGCACCGCCGAAGAAGGCCATCGGGATAAATACCGCCGACAGAACCATCGCGATACCCACCAATGCGCCCTGGATCTGCTCCATCGATTTTTTGGTGGCTTCTTTCGGGGGTAACCCCTCTTCCTGCATGACACGTTCGACGTTCTCTACCACCACGATGGCGTCATCCACCAATAGCCCTATTGCCAGCACCATCCCAAACATTGTTAAGGTGTTTATCGAGTAGCCAAAAGCAGAAAGTATGGCAAAGGTACCCAGTAATACTACCGGCACCGCAATGGTTGGAATCAACGTTGCGCGGAAGTTTTGCAGGAACAGGTACATCACCAAAAACACCAGAATAATAGCTTCTATCAGTGTCTTAACCACTTCGTGAATTGAAATTTTAACGAATGGGGTGGTGTCGTAGGGATAAACCACTTTCAACCCAGTGGGGAAGAATGGCTGCAATTTTGCCAGCTCAGCTTTAACCGCAGCAGAGGTGTTCAGGGCGTTAGCGTCTGTTGCCAGTTTAATACCAATACCTGCGGCAGGTTTGCCGTTATAACGAGCGATGATGTTATAGCTTTCAGCACCCAGTTGAACGATAGCGACATCTTTCAAACGCACCTGGGAGCCGTCGGTATTGACTTTCAGCAAGATCTGGCTGAACTCTTCCGCGTTGGTTAAGCGGGTCTGTGCAATGATAGATGAGTTCAGCTCCTGACCGGGTACAGGGGGAGTCCCCCCTAGCTGACCGGCTGCTACCTGGTTGTTCTGCACTTTGATAGCGTTAATGACATCAACCGGCGTCAGGCCAACGTTATTCAATTTGTGTGGGTTCATCCAGATACGCATTGCGTATTGGGAACCGAACAACTGAACATCGCCCACCCCTGCGGTACGGCTGATAGGGTCTTTGATGTTAGAACCCACATAGTCAGCGATATCCTCCTGCTGCATGGTACCGTCTTCAGAAATAAAGCCGACCACCATCAAGAAGCTACTACTGGACTTTTCAACGCTTACCCCCTGCTGCTCCACTTCTTGCGGCAACAATGGCATAGCCAATTGCAATTTGTTCTGAACCTGAACCTGTGCAATATCCGGGTCTGTGCCTGAGTTAAAGGTCAATGTTAACTGAACGCTACCGGAAGAGTCACTGCTGGAAGACATGTATAACAGGTTATCGATACCGTTCATGTTTTGTTCGATAACCTGCGTCACTGTATTCTGCACTGTTGCCGCATCGGCGCCAGGATAGTTGGCGGAAATTGTAATTGCGGGTGGCGCAATGGTTGGATATTGCGCAATGGGTAATTTCATTATCGCAAGGGCACCCGCCAACATGATGATGATGGCGATAACCCATGCGAAAATAGGGCGATCTATAAAGTACTTAGCCATGAATTACCGGCTCCTTTTAAGGCTTCTTCGCTGTTTCAGCCGGGGCTGGTTTTTGCGCCGGGTCAGTAACTTCCTGCATTTTTACTTGTTCACCCGGTTTGATTTTCTGCAAGCCGGAAACAATAAGACGATCACCTGCTTTCAACCCATCAGTAACCAACCATTTATTACCAATAGCCTGATTAGCTATCAGTGTGCGCAATTCAACTTTGTTATCTGCACCGACCACCATTGCTGTGGCTTCACCACGCGGGTTACGGGTAACACCCTGTTGAGGCACTAACAGGGCATCAGGTCTGATACCTTCATCCAGACGTGCGCGCACAAACATTCCTGGCAGTAACACTTCATTCGGATTAGGGAAGATAGCGCGGATAGTAATCGAACCGGTGGTTTCATCAACGGTCACATCAGAGAATTCCAGTGTCCCGGTTTGAGGATATTCAGTACCGTTTTGCAGCAACAAACGAACTTTGGCTTTACCGTTCTCTTGTTTGAGCGTGCCATCAGCCAGTTCTTTTTTCAGGCGCAGGAATTCATCACTTGATTGCGTTACATCAACATACATGGGATCAAGTTGTTGAACCGTAGTCATTGCCGTTGCCTGCCCACTGGTCACTAACGCTCCCTCAGTAACTGAAGATTTACCGGTACGGCCACTGATCGGCGAGGTCACCTGAGTGTATGCCAGATTAATGCGGGCAGTTTCCACGGCGGCTTTCGCTGCAAGCACAGCCGCATTGGCCTGCATAAAATCAGAAACCGCCTGGTCATACTCTTGCTTACTGATATAGTTGGTACCCAGTAAGGGCTTGTAGCGGTTTACGGTCAGACGAGCCATTTCAGCGGCAGCTTGTGCTTTGGCTAAATCACCTTTAGCACTGTCATAAGTGGCCTGATAAGTCGCTGGATCAATTTGATATAGAGATGTTCCGGCGCTGACATCACTGCCTTCAATATAGTTGCGTTTGAGGATAATACCGCTAACTTGCGGACGAACTTCTGCAATACGGAATGCGGACGTGCGGCCCGGTAGTTCGGTCGTGACATTCAGCGGTTCTGTTTTTAATGTCACAATACCAACTTCTGGGACCTGTTGAGCATGGGCTTGTGCCGCATCTTTATCATTACATCCTATAAGTACTAAGCTGCCTGAAAGCACCAGAATTGCAGCCAGAGGCATTACCCCTCTGTTTTTGCTCATAGATAAACCTCAAGTGTCCGATATTTAATTTAATCCAATGGATCACAAGCTGTAAAACCCATTGCTGTGTAAATTATATGTGCGTGCTATGGTACATACATTCGTGAATGTATGTAAGTCGCACCCTTTCGAAAAAACAACGCTATGGCACGAAAAACCAAAGAGCAAGCCCAAGAAACTCGGCAACAAATTCTGGATGCCGCAGTGCGGGAATTCTCTGCACATGGCGTTTCTGGCACATCTCTCACCGATATTGCTGTCTCTGCCGGTGTAACCCGAGGTGCTATTTACTGGCACTTCAAGAACAAGGTAGACCTATTTAACGAAGTTTGGGAGTTATCAGAGTCTAAAATTGATCAGCTTGAGTTAGAGTATCAGGCAAAATATCCCGATAATCCACTCCGTATATTGCGTGAAATCCTTATTTATATTTTGGTTTCCACCTGCGAGGATCGCCGACGCCGCGCATTGATGGAAATTGTATTCCATAAGTGTGAGTTTGTCGGTGAAATGGCCTCCTTTCATGATGCACGTAAGGTACTTGATTTAGCCAGCTATGAGCGAATTGAGCTGGTTTTGCAAGGGTGTATTTCGGCTAATCAACTGCCGGTAGATCTCGATACGCGTCGTGCGGCTATTATTATGAGAGCATATATTACGGGTTTGATGGAAAACTGGCTTTATATGCCAAAAAGTTTTGATATAAAACAAGAAGCCCCGGTATTAATCGATGCTTACCTGGAAATGCTAAGCTATAGTCCTTCATTACGTAAAGAGGGTGGTAGCAAATTATAGGATTAACTGTAATTGTGTCTATACCCACGTTATTTCAAGATGGCGGGCATAAACCCTGACTGATGCCCCAGGGTAAGTGGATTAATACGGTTGTTGGTGTAGAAATTAGTACGCTTGTGTGGTTGGTGCAATGGGCGCTGGTATCGGATAAGATTCTAACATTCTAAATATTAAAGGGTTACTGCGGTTGAGCTTTCTAATCAACCTATATTGTAAGCCATCGGTATTTGCGGTTGGAATCAACGTTGATGTCCCGACCCGTAGTGAAGTTTTGAGTCAATTGGATGCATTATAAAAACAAAAAATATTATCACCGGCGGAAAAACTATCACAGCAGTGCCCCAATAAGTCTTAGGCGTGGAAACGGAATACTCAGTCTGAGTTTTTATGGCTGAGCTTACGTTGGTAATCAAGTTGCACGATTGCCAACGCAGCCAGTGCAGTTTCTGGCGCAATCTCATTGCATTCGAGCAGATAGATAAGATCTACTGCCAGTTGCAGTTCTGGTGGAGCTTGTTCAACTGACATAATGTGGCCAACACGTTAATTTGCAGTTAATAGGAAAAGCCATACAGCAGATTGCCGCGCAGCTTAAATCAATTCATTAATATTATAGAAAACAAATCGCAGCCGGAACCCTATCAATTCAAAAAATGTGACAAATATTCAAAAATCGTTCTCTTTTCTTTCAATACTACGCTCTATTTTGATTAACGCCTGGCGGCAGCGCATCAAGCGGCCTTCCAGTGCTGCGAGCTCTTTTTGTATTTTTTGTTGTTCTGATAAACGGCTCTGTTTGCCCAGTTGGCTCTCTTTATCGTGGATCATCGCCAGAATCCGTCGCTCATAATCTTGATGTTCAGCCAGCTTGTGGTAGGGATCCATTTTAGTATCACGGGGTTCAGGATTGGACTTTCGCAGTTTTTGCGTGGCAAGCTCTCGTTGCAAAGCAGAAATCTGAGCGACCATTTTTTCAGCCAAAAAAACAACTTGCTGTGTGCGTTTCTCCGCAGCAACCTGTTTCAATTGTGCCATATTTTTGCGAACTTCCTGTAGATAATCGCGAAAACGGTTACCATGATTACCAAACAGATTTATGTCAAAACGTGCCTGGTGTGAAGGGGTATTGGCCTGTGGAGCGATTTGTGTTGATAAGGCCTCGATCTGGTTTTCAAGTACCTGTAATAATTTCTCCGTACTCATAAGGCTTCTCCTGACGTTTTGCCGCTAGCTTGCCTGTGAACTGCGGGTGTTACAAGCGAGGTTGGCATGCAAATAAAAGGTCATGCTCAAAACGGTAACAATATCTGTTGAAGGCGAGCAGCGCATGCGTTAATGATAACGTCACATGGTTGAGTATTATAAAGGGAGTTTATGTCTCGTTGGTTGTTAATAGTTCTGGGGTGGTTGGCGGTTGTATTGGCGACGTTAGGTGTCGTGCTCCCTCTTTTACCCACTACGCCATTTTTGTTACTGGCGGCGTGGTGTTTCGCGCGTTCTTCACCTGGTTTTCACCACTGGCTGCTTTATCGTTCGTGGTTTGGCAATTATATTCGTAGTTGGCAGCAGCACCGCGCGTTACCACCTGGAACGAAATTGAAAGCAGTATTGGTTACCCTGTTAACATTTTCTCTTTCACTTTGGTTAGTGAAAATTTGGTGGGTGAGAGGAATATTATTCCTGATATTAATCACATTATTGATTTTTATAATACGCATGCCAGTTATTGATCTGCTGCGACAAAAACGGGACTGAACCCTGCACACCAGTTGCAATCTGGCACCGTTTTGCATAGATTTGAGCGTTTTCATGGGTGGGGTAATCCTTCATTACCTCCTTAACGTTGATGATGCGGCAATTTAAGCTATCGTGGTGTGATTGATAGAGTTAAGTGACTCAGCCAATGTCACTTTCGCATTTAGCCGCCGCGTTTCAGTATGTACAGCAGTTTTATCAGGCACAAATTATGACCGCTACTGCACTTAATACAGCACAACAGCTTGAACTTATTAAAAACAGTATCAAAACTGTCCCCGGTTATCCAAAAGTGGGAATATTGTTCCGTGATGTGACCAGCTTACTGGAAGATCCATTAGCTTATGCTGCAAGCATTGAATTGTTGGTAGCGCGTTTTTTGGATTCGGGGGTAACGAAAGTAGTAGGTACTGAAGCTCGCGGCTTTTTGTTTGGTGCTCCGGTTGCTTTGTCTCTGGGCGTCGGTTTTGTTCCGGTGCGCAAACCCGGTAAATTACCGCGAGAAACTATCAGCGAAAGCTATGCGTTGGAATACGGTACTGACAAGCTTGAGATTCACACCGACAGTATTAAACCAGGCGATAACATCTTGATCATTGATGATTTATTAGCCACTGGCGGCACTGTTGAGGCCACGGTGAATCTTATCCGAAAACTTGGTGGTGAAGTGACTAACGCTGCGTTTGTAATTAACTTGCCTGAACTGGGTGGTGAAGAACGCCTGACCCTGCAAGGGATTCATTGTTACAGTTTGGTTTCATTCGATGGCCATTGATTGCATTGAAAATATCGGCCTCGCTGTCGGTGACGAAACTATGTTTAGCATGACCTTCTAAATAACTGAGCCTAATTGTGCCCATTTTCGTCACCCCTGGCAGGGGCAGGGCGTGGGCTGGCTTTCATCGCGAAATGTTGCTACATCATGTTTGCTGCTTTCAGCTAAAATTCAATGGCTTAATGCTAAAAAATAGCAGGTGTATATCCAAAATATTTCAAGATGCCGCCAGGCGGCAACCGAGTGGAGCCGCAGCCACTACTCAAGTCAGCCAAAACTTTATTGATAAATTTAGACGCATTTTTCTATGCGGCAGAAACGAAGTTCTGATTTATTACTGCATTGCAGGGTACAAACAACCGGCAAGACCACTCTTCACGACGTAAATTTGTGGGAATCAAAATAGGTGTGCTGCTACACTAAGATCCAGCCTATCACCATTTGGGTTAATGTACTTGTTGGGTTAATGTACGTGAAAACAGATCCTATAATCTGTGTATGCCGTTGATCCTTCAAGATGCAAGGAGCGTTGGTTGCCTGCCACTGATTTGAGCAAATAACTGGGTTTCACTCGGTTGCCGCCTGGCGGCATCTTGAAGTAACTGAGGTATAAGTTGAATTATGGTTTTTATTAATGATTATACTATTCCTTATAAATCAATGATGAAGTATTAATGAGCTATCAGGTTCTTGCCCGCAAGTGGCGCCCCCAAACGTTTGCAGATGTCGTTGGTCAGGAACATACATTGACGGCGCTGGCTAATGGTCTTTCGTTAGGGCGGATTCACCACGCCTATTTATTATCCGGTACTCGTGGTGTTGGCAAGACGACTATCGCTCGATTGTTAGCCAAAGGCCTCAATTGTGAAACCGGTATTACTGCTACCCCTTGTGGTGTATGCGCTAATTGTCAGGAAATTGAACAAGGCCGCTTTGTCGATTTAATTGAGATAGATGCCGCCTCGCGGACGAAAGTAGAAGATACCCGTGAGTTGCTGGATAACGTGCAATATGCTCCGACCCGTGGCCGTTTCAAAGTCTACTTAATCGATGAAGTTCACATGCTGTCGCGCCACAGTTTTAATGCATTATTGAAAACACTTGAAGAACCGCCAGCTCATGTGAAGTTTTTGTTGGCGACGACAGACCCACAGAAATTACCGGTTACGATCCTTTCCCGTTGTTTGCAATTTCATCTTAAAGCCATTGATGTTGAGCAGATTCGTGCGCTGCTTGAGAAAATCTTGCAAGCCGAAAAAATAACCAGTGATGCCCGTGCGTTGCAATTACTGGCTCGAGCCGCTGATGGCAGTATGCGTGATGCGCTGAGTCTGGCGGATCAGGCCATTGCTATGGGGCAGGGGCAAATTACGACGCCTACGGTCAGCCAGATGCTGGGTACGCTGGATGATGAACAGCCGCTGGCTATCATCGAAGCACTGGTTAGCGCAGAGGGAACTCAGGTCATGGCTCAGGTTGAACAGGCGGCTTCACGCGGTGTCGACTGGGAAAACTTATTAGTCGAAATCTTAAGTCTGCTGCATCGCATTGCAATGGTGCAATTGCTGCCATCAATGCTTGAAAATCATCATGCGGCCATTGAACCACGGTTACGTGAGCTTGCTCGCACACTGCCCCCTGTTGATATTCAGCTTTACTATCAAACGCTGTTAGTGGGGCGCAAGGAGCTGGCTTATGCCCCGGATCGCCGCATGGGGGTCGAAATGACCTTATTGCGTGCACTGGCTTTTCATCCGAAAGCCATAATTGCTGAATCGCAGATTGTCCCTGTAATGGCTGCGTCTGCGATAACGAATAACAATACTTCAATACCTCAACACGATCAGAATACACAGATACCGGCGTCTGCTGCGATACAGGATGCCCTGCCGCCAGAGGTGAATACTCAGCTACCGGATTCCACTGCGCAACTGCTTCAGGCGCGCACACAGCTCCTGCGGCAATCAAGGACGACTACACCAAAAAAGAATGAGCCGGCGGCGCGAGGAAAAGTGCAGCCGGCAAACTCGGCACTGGAACGCTTGGCTTCGGTGACTGAGCGTAACCAGCAGCGTCTGGCAGCTAAAACAACGGAAGAAAAGAAACCAGCGAAAAAAGAGGCCTATCGCTGGACTGCACAAAACCAGCCAAAAACAGCACCAGAACCGCTTGCTACACCTAAAGCGTTGCGTTCTGCGCTGGAACATGAAAAAACACCAGAGCTATCCGCTAAGTTGGCCGAAGAAGCTATCGCACGAGATCCTTGGGCTGCAGAGATAGATAAACTGCAAATTCCTAAACTGGTGCAGCAGTTTGCATTGAATGCATTTAAACAAGAAATAGAACCGGGTAATATTTGCCTTCACTTGCGTTCTGCTCAGCGTCATTTAAATTCGTCATCAGCTCAAAAAACGCTGAGTGATGCGTTGAGTGAATTACACGGTAAAGTTGTTACACTGAGCGTTATCGAAGATGATAATCTGGCCGAATGTACCCCGCTGGAATGGCAACAGGCTATTTATGAAGAAAGACTGACGCAAGCACGTCAGTCAATTATTGCGGATAATAACATTCAGACATTGCGTCGTTTCTTTGACGCCGAATTGGATGAAGAAAGTATCCGACCGATTTAATCGCTGCGATAAGTGCATGGTGCACTGACGCGGCTCCTTGCGATGAGAGATGACTATGTTTGGTAAAGGCGGTATTGGTAATTTAATGAAACAAGCCCAGCAGATGCAGGAAAAAATGCAGCAGATGCAGGAAGAAGTCGCCAAATTGGAAGTTACTGGTGAATCTGGCGCGGGCTTGGTAAAAGTAACCCTCAATGGAGCGCATAATTGCCGTCGGGTTGAAATCGATCCAAGCCTGTTGGTCGAAGACGATAAAGAAATGCTGGAAGACTTGATTGCTGCTGCATTTAACGATGCTGCTCGTCGCATTGATGAAACGCAAAAAGAAAAAATGGCATCTGTATCCAGTGGGATGCAGTTACCACCAGGTTTTAAGATGCCGTTCTGATGCAAACCAGCCCTCTCCTCGAATCATTAATGGAGGCGTTACGTTGTTTACCGGGTGTTGGCCCGAAATCAGCGCAACGTATGGCCTTTCAACTGCTGCAGCGTGATCGTAGTGGCGGAATGCGCCTGGCACAGGCATTGACTCGGGCGATGTCTGAGATTGGCCATTGTGCTGATTGCCGTACATTTACCGAGCAAGACCGTTGTACTATCTGTTCTAACCCGCGTCGTCAGCAAAATGGCCAAATCTGTGTGGTCGAAACCCCGGCAGATATCCATGCTGTAGAACAAACGGGTCAGTTTGGTGGGCGTTATTTTGTACTGATGGGCCACCTGTCACCAATGGACGGTATAGGCCCGGGTGATATCGGTTTGGACTTGCTGGACGAGCGCCTTTCCACAGAGACGATTGTCGAAGTCATTCTGGCAACAAATCCAACAGTCGAGGGGGATGCCACCGCCAACTACATTGGCCAGATGTGCGGCCAGTATGGCGTATTAGCCAGCCGTATCGCTCATGGCGTACCAGTAGGTGGTGAACTGGAAATGGTCGACGGTACGACGTTGTCGCATTCACTGGCTGGGCGGCATCCCATTAAGTATTGAACTCATTATCCACTCTGGGCGATGGTCTTTTTATTGATTGTTTTATAAACAAACTCCTTTGTTGATAATAAGACCATCGCCCCGATTTTCTCTTTTTTTATACTTAGACTTGAAACCTTAATCTATTGACCCCATCTGATCCCCATTGTTCGACTTTATCTATCGATAATTTAGATTGAGGTAATTAATGAGTATGAAAGGTCAAGAAACCCGTGGATTCCAATCTGAAGTAAAGCAACTTCTCCATTTGATGATTCACTCGCTTTATTCCAATAAAGAAATCTTCCTGCGTGAGCTGATCTCCAATGCCTCTGATGCTGCGGACAAGCTGCGCTTTCGGGCGTTATCTAAGCCGGAGTTGTTTGCAGGTGATGGTGAGCTAAGAGTGCGTTTGTCTTTTGATAAAGAAAAACGCACGTTGACCCTGAGTGATAACGGCATCGGGATGAGTCGTGACGAAGTCATTGATAATCTTGGTACTATTGCCAAATCAGGAACTAAAGCATTTCTTGAATCTATTGGTTCAGATCAAGCTAAAGACAGTCAATTGATCGGCCAGTTTGGTGTTGGTTTTTACTCAGCGTTTATTGTTGCAGATAAAGTCACGGTTCGTACCCGTGCTGCTGGTGCTCCAGCCGATGCCGGTGTGTTCTGGGAATCACAAGGCGAAGGTGATTACACCATCGCTGATATCACTAAAGAAGATCGTGGCACAGAAATTACGCTGCACCTGCGTGAAGGTGAAGATGAGTATCTGGATGACTGGCGTTTGCGTTCTGTCATCAGCAAGTATTCAGACCATATCGCGCTGCCAGTTGAAATCCAAAGTAAAAATGAAGAGGACGGTACCCTCACTTGGGAAAAAATCAACAAAGCACAGGCGCTGTGGACGCGCGGTAAAGCAGATATTACCGACGATGAATACAACGCGTTCTATAAACATATTGCTCACGACTTTACCGACCCAATGAGTTGGAGCCATAATCGCGTTGAAGGTAAGCAAGAATACACCAGCTTGCTGTATATTCCGGCTCAGGCACCTTGGGATATGTGGAATCGTGACCACAAGCATGGCTTGAAACTTTATGTGCAGCGTGTGTTCATTATGGACGACGCTGAGCAGTTCATGCCGAATTACCTGCGTTTTGTTCGTGGCTTGATAGATTCCAACGACCTGCCGTTGAACGTATCGCGTGAGATCCTGCAAGACAGCCGTGTGACTCAGAACCTGCGCAGTGCACTGACCAAGCGCGTACTGCAAATGCTGGAAAAACTGGTCAAAGATGATGCTGAGAAATATCAGCAATTTTGGCAGCAGTTCGGTATGGCGCTGAAAGAAGGCCCGGCGGAAGATGGTAACAATAAGGAAACCATCGCCAGGTTATTACGCTTTGCTTCGACCCATACTGACAGTTCAGCACAGACCGTCTCGTTGGAAGACTATGTCAGCCGTATGACGCAAGGGCAGGATAAGATTTATTACATTACTTCCGATAGCTATGCAGCCGCGAAGAGCAGCCCACACCTGGAATTGTTCCGTAAAAAAGGCATTGAGGTCTTGCTGTTATCTGATCGCATAGATGAATGGATGATGAGCTATCTAACGGAGTTTGATGGCAAAACCTTCCAGTCTGTCAGTAAAGCAGATGATTCGCTGAATAAGTTGGCAGATGAAGAGCGCCCGGAACAGCAAGAGGCGGACAAAGCACTGGAACCGTTCGTTGAGCGAGTGAAAGCCTTGTTGGGTGAGCGCGTGAAAGATGTGCGTCTGACACATCGCCTGACCGATACCCCCGCGATTGTCACCACAGACGCTGATGAAATGAGCACTCAGATGGCTAAACTGTTTGCCGCTGCAGGGCAACAGGCGCCAGAGGTGACATATATCTTTGAACTGAATCCAGAACACGGCCTGGTTAAGCGTGTGGTCGATGTTACTGATGACACTCAATTTGCTGAATGGGTAGAGTTGTTACTGGATCAGGCGCTGTTAGCTGAACGGGGAAGCTTAGAAGACCCTAATCAGTTTATCCGCCGAATGAATCAGCTATTAACAGCATAATTGATTCTATAATGCCTCTGATAAATGACCTGTCAGGGGCATTTTTTATGATATTTTGCTGAGTTGGCCTCTTAATTTACCACATTATGGCCATGGTAATCTTATCAACTAAATTCACACACCTTGAGCTAACCCCCCTGAAAATGGTATGGTTGCTCGTTTTCCACAATTTCGATTTGTTTGAGTAAAAACACATAGAAAAACCACATAGCAAAGGGAGTTACGCAATGCGTATCATTCTGCTGGGCGCACCTGGCGCTGGTAAGGGTACTCAGGCTCAATTCATCATGGAGAAATACGGTATTCCGCAAATCTCTACTGGTGATATGTTGCGCGCCGCTGTAAAAGCGGGTTCTGAGTTAGGTCTGAAAGCGAAAGAGATTATGGATGCCGGCAAGCTGGTTACCGATGAGCTGGTTATCGCATTGGTAAAAGAGCGCATTAGACAGGATGATTGCCGTGATGGCTTCCTGTTAGACGGATTCCCGCGTACTATTCCTCAAGCCGATGCCATGAAAGAAGCCGATATCAAGGTTGATTATGTGCTGGAGTTTGATGTTCCGGACGAGCTGATTGTTGAACGTATCGTCGGCCGCCGTGTACATGCCGCTTCTGGCCGTGTATACCACGTAAAATTCAATCCACCTAAAATTGAAGATAAAGATAATATCACAGGTGAAGAACTGACAATTCGTAAGGATGATCAGGAAGACACAGTGCGTAAACGTCTGCTTGAATACCATCAACAAACTGCACCATTGGTTTCTTACTATCGTAAAGAAGCTGATACAGGTAGTACGCAGTATTTTAAACTGGATGGAACCCGTAAAGTAGCTGAGGTGAGTGCAGAACTGGCGACTATTCTTGGTTAATTCTGGGTGGTAAAATAGAAAGGCGGCCTTGGGTCGCCTTTCTATTTTATAGATACTGGCGAAGATGTATTCGTTAGATGAAACTATAGGCGTAGCATATAAAACAAGGGAGTCCGGCGTGATACAAAGCAAACCTGGTGTACTGATGGTCAATCTGGGTACACCGGATGCTCCGACAGCAAAGGCGATAAAACGTTATTTGGCCGAGTTTCTTAGTGATCATCGAGTTGTTGATACCTCTCCGTGGCTGTGGTGGCCATTATTGCGCGGTGTAATTCTTCCTATTCGATCTCCGCGTGTAGCAAAACTCTATCAGTCTGTCTGGATGGAAGAAGGATCACCGTTGCTGTTTTATAGCCGACGTCAACAAAAAGCGTTGGCGGCACGTATGCCCGATATCCCGGTAGTCCTGGGAATGAGCTATGGTTCGCCAAGTCTGCCCGATGCTATTGATAAGCTATTGTTGCAAGGCGTCACCAAGCTGGTAATCTTGCCACTATATCCACAATACTCTTGCTCAACCAGTGCGGCAGTCTGGGATGCGGTTGCCCGGATATTAAAAAGCTATCGACGTTTACCATCGATCACTTATATCCGCGATTATGCTGAACATCCAAGTTATATTTCAGCATTAAAACAGAGTGTTGAGCGCACTTTTGAACAACATGGAAAACCTGATCGATTAGTTATTTCATTCCACGGCATACCAAAACGTTACGCCAAACTGGGTGATGACTATCCACAGCGTTGTGAAGATACCAGCCGCGCTCTATGTGCTGAAATTGCGTTACCGGCTGAGCGAATCATGATGACATATCAATCTCGCTTTGGCCGTGAGCCGTGGTTAACGCCCTATACCGACGAAACATTAAAAAGTTTGCCCTCTCAAGGGGTTAAACATATTCAGTTGATATGCCCCGGCTTCTCTGCCGATTGTTTGGAAACGCTGGAAGAGATCAAAGAACAAAACCGTGAAATTTTCTTACGTGCGGGTGGTGAAAAGTTCGAATACATCCCTGCCTTGAACGATGATGAAGGGCATATCGATCTTCTAGAACAATTAGTTAAACAAGAGATTGGCCTGTAATCCCATTATCCGTAAATATTTATGTATTGATTGGATTCTAAACAATAATTATTTACATGCTTTACTTGTAATGCATGTTTAGATGTATGAAAATCATTCATTTATTAATATTAGAAAATGACAAGTTTTTATAATTGTATGATAATTTTTGTTTTTTAATCTCATCATGACGAGAAATTTTAGTACAGTGCGTTGGTAGCTATTAAGCCAAGGGCGGTAGCGTGTTTGGATTTTGTTTGACTTGATTTTAAGTACTCACAGAAAACAGATCCTGCTTTCTGTGAGAAAAAACTAATTAAAAATACTTAGTATTCATTAATAGCATAGTTTAATCCAATAGTTGGAACATAAAATGTCAGTCCTACGAAGAAATATATTTTCTTTATTCATACTGCAAGGTAGTAACTATATTATAACTTTTTTAACATTACCCTATTTAACTCGATTTTTGGGTGTTGAGGGATTTGGTGTTTATAGCTTAACCATTTCAATAGCACAATACTTTGTTATATTTATTGATTTTGGGTTCAACTTATCAGCATCTAAAAGAATTGCTGAACACCAAAATGAACCTGAGTACATATCTAAGGTTTTCTTTGAAACATTATGTGCTAAATCTATATTATGCATTGTGTCTATATTGAGTGTTATCATATTGGCATCTTTAAATTCATATACAATTATTAGAAACGAATTAATTTATACAATTCTCATGCTAATAGGCACTGTATTAATGCCTGTTTGGTTTTTCCAAGGGATAGAAAAGCTATCAGTTGTTACAAAATTAATGGTGGCTTCCAGGTTAGCATTACTACCACTGTTCTTTCTATTTGTTCGTAATGATGCTGATGTTAAAGCAGCTATAATAATACAGTCATCGTTAAGTTTGTTGGCTGGGATAATTGCTATTATATATATTTATAAACAAAAATTAATAAAAGCAATAACTTTCTCACATTTGCAGATTACACATACATTAAAAGATTCATTCCCCATTTTTTGTGCAATATTATCTAATAGCCTTTATAGTATGAGTTCTACAATAATTATTGGAATATTCAGTAATGTGTATGAGGTAAGTATATTTACTGCCGCTGATAGAATGAAAGGCGCCATTCTTGGGGTCTTTTTAATACTAGGGAATGCTTTCTATCCAAGGATAAACGCTTTACTTGTTAATAATAAGGAGCAAGCTTATTCATTGATTAGAAAGATTTTTTATTGGCAATTGGCATTATGCATACTAATAATTTCATTTATTATTGTTTTTTCAAAACTGATAACAAAAATAATGTTTGGCGATGAGTATTACGAAGTATCTGATCTACTGATATTATTTTCTCCTGTTTATTTCCTTATTTTACAATCTGCTGTTTTGGGTAATTATATACTTCTGCCACATGGTCATAAAAAAGCATATACACTGTTACCGATAGCCTCTGCAATTATTCATATTCCACTTTGTGCTTATCTTGCAGCAAAGTATGGAGCTTGGGGCGGGATAGTATCAATTATCACAGTTGAAGCTTTATCACTAATATTATTGGTTATTATTCTTAAAAGAAAAAAATTACTACTTGAAGTACTCTATAAAAATAAATAAATAAATTCAGTCACTATTGAAAAGGATATTAGAATAACAATGATAACAGTTACTGTTTTTACACCAACGTTTAATAGGGCTCATGTATTAACACGTTGTTATCTTTCTATTCTGGAACAAAATAGGAGTGATATTGAGTGGCTAATTATCGATGATGGTTCTACAGATAATACAGTCGATTTAATTAAAGAATTCAAAAATGAAAATAGAATAAAAATAAATTATATCTACCAAAGTAATCAGGGAAAGCAAGCTGCATGGAATAAAGCAGTTAAAAAAGCGAGTGGTGAGTATTTTATTGGGTTGGACTCTGATGATATTCTCACTTCGGGAGCAGTTAATAAATTGCTTTTAATATCTACCGTGTTTGAAGATAAATTAATTATTGGAATACGAGCTATTTCGATGAATTCAGAAAAAATGCAGCCTGACAGTCTTTATTTATATGGGTATGATGAGAAAAAATCATGGTTCGAGGAGTTTAGTTCAGGTTCTTGTGGTGAGAGAATTGATTTTTTCAAAACTGACATGTTAAAAAATTTCTATTATCCTGTAAAGTCAAACGTTAATTTTATTCCGGAAATTTGGTTTTATAGTACGGTATCAAAAGAATATTTTTTTTATTATAGTTCAATTCATGTTGGTGTTTTTTTTGATGATGATAAAACTAACAGACTAAGTAAATCATCTATAAAAAAACATGCTGTAGGTCATTATATATCACGAAAAGCATTATTAGAAAACATCCCCAAGAAAGTATGGCTATATAAACCATTGGATTTTTTAAGAACTATTATACGTATTAATCAAGCCGTAGCTATGATGGATGATAAATATATAACTAAAGAAAAAACTTCTTTCTTAGTGAAAATTGTTACGCTGCCGGGTGTGATAATTCATAAAATTAAACAGTAATAAGGATTTTATGAAAAAAATTGCTTTCTTTGGCGGGGATATCAGCCACACCGGTGGGACTGAAAGAGCCAGCTTGGCGCTTGCTAACTATCTTGTTAAAGATGGGTATCAGGTTGTTATTATCAGCCTAACTGGCAATACACCCCCTAAATTTTATGCAGATGAGAGAATAAAGTTAGTATCACTTTTTGATGAAAAAAAATGCTTTTCATTAGCCTATTTCTCTGTTTTTTTTAGATTGCGGCGTATCTTAATAGAAGAATCAATCAATGTTTTGATTGATGTTGATACAATGTTAGCATTATTTAGTACTACAGCTTTATTAGGAACCAAGATAAAACATATTTCGTGGGAACATTTTAATTATAAAAATAATTTAAATATAATGTCACGCAAGCTTGCCAGAAAAGTAGCAGCCAAATACGCTGATACAGTCGTCACTCTAACAGAGAAAGATCGTGGATATTGGTTGGAAGAAAATAAATATCCTGAGAAAATAATATCAATACCTAATCCATTACCTTTTAAACCGTTACATAAGTTAGTAATAAAAAAAACAAAAACAGTTTTAGCTTTAGGTAGGTTAAATCATATTAAAGGTTTTGATCTTCTAATAAACATCTGGGCAAGAATTGAAGAGCGTTGCCCTGATTGGAAACTTATAATTGCAGGTGATGGCGAGGATCGGTATTTGTTATTAGATAAAATAAATGAGTTAAAATTAAATAAGATAGAGCTGCTTCCCTCAACATCCAATGTTAGTGATTTATATAATCAGTCGGATATCTATGTCATGACCTCTCGATTCGAAGGATTCCCTATGGTATTACTTGAAGCAAAAGCCTTTGGATTACCAATCATAGCTTATGACTGTGATACTGGCCCTTCAGAGTTAATTATTGATAATGAAGATGGATATCTTGTACCATTTGATAACAGCAATATGTTTGTTGAACGACTTTTTCTTCTTATTAAGAATCAAAACTTGCGTGAAAAAATGTCAATGAAATCATTAGAGAATGCTGAAAAATATAGAATAGAGTCGACAATTGGAAGTAAATGGAAAAAATTGATCGAAAACATTAATAATTAGAAATACAATTTAAATTTAATGGAAATCAGAGGGTGACAGTGAATTTATTATATATCATTACTGGGCTAGGTATGGGAGGAGCGGAAAAACAGACTGTATTGATCGCTAATAAAATGTTTGAAGCAGGTCACAATGTCATGATTATGTCTCTGACTGGTGAAACCTTGATAAAACCTGACTCAGGGGTTTATTTAAGTGAGTTGAAATTAGATAAGAATATTTTTAATTTATTTAATGGAGCAATTAAAGCCAGGAAAATAATAAAAAAATTTAGAGCTGATGTTATTCATAGTCATATGTTCCACGCTAATATATTTTCTCGTATTTTACGCCTCGTTACCAGAGTTCCAATTTTAATATGCACAGCACATAATACCAATGAAGGTAGTGCGTTGAGAATGTTAGTGTATAGGTATACTGATCGACTTGCTTCCCTATCTACTAATGTCAGCCAGGATGCGGTTGACTCCTTCATTCACAAACGGGCATCTACTGCTGATAGAATGATCGTGGTAACAAATGGGATTGATACATCTCAATTTGATTCTTCTATAAAAGATAGACAAGAGAAAAGAGCGGAACTAAACATATCAGAAGAAACACCAATGCTTCTCAGTGTTGGAAGGTTAACTGAAGCAAAAGACTATCCAAACTTGCTCAATACATACTCCTTACTTCTCGGGAATTATAGTTATAAAAATACGCCACGATTATTCATCGTGGGAACGGGTCACCTCGATAGCCACCTAAAAAATATGACCAGTGAACTCGGTATTAATAAATATGTTACATTCCTTGGTCAACGGAGTGATATCCGTCAATTAATGTGTGCTGCTGATATTTTCGTATTATCCTCTGAATGGGAAGGTTTTCCTTTGGTTATTACTGAAGCGATGGCATGCAAGAAGTTGATTGTAGCTACGGATTCTGGTGGTGTGAAAGAGGCCTTAGGTGAATGTGGACTTGTTGTTCCAGTAAAAGATGCTGATAGTTTATCGATCGCTATAAATAAAATGATAAGTTTACCAGACAGTGATAAAATATTATTAGGTGAAAAAGTGAGAGAACGAATAGTAAAAATTAATTCTATTGATAAAATAGTTGATCACTGGATCTCTATTTATACCTCTTGTCGTAAATGAAGATTAAATTTTGTGTTTTTTTTATTTAAGTGGATGATATTTAATTTCTCTCTCTATTGATTGTTTTTAATTGCTGTGGTAATGAAGTAAACTCGGAGCTAATATGCCAATGCTAATAATATTATTATTAATATTCATGCTATTATCATATGGATTGACATATTTATTAAGAATCTATGCATTAAAAAATAACATTATCGATACCCCTAACTTGCGTAGCTCACATATAGCTCCAACTCCACGAGGTGGCGGTGTTGCTATCGTCGCGAGCTTCTTAATCGGTATAGCTGTTTTCTATTTTCAAGGCCATTTAACGATTTTTGTTGCTGCAGGGCTTATTATTTCTGGTGGGCTAATTGCTCTGGTCGGTTTTTGGGATGATCATGGGCATATTGCAGCACGTTGGCGTCTCATTGCGCACTTTTCTTCGGCGACATTTTTACTGTTTTGTCTTGGGGGCTTTCCCCCATTAACTATTTTCGGATTTCTAATTGATCTCGGTATTGTAGGTAACGTTTTTGGCCTATTATTCCTGGTATGGATGCTTAATCTCTATAATTTCATGGATGGTATTGATGGTTTGGTGAGTAGCCAAGCTGTAACTGCGTGTCTTGGTACAATTTCAATCTATATCATCAGTGGTGATAGAGTTGGATTAGATAACTATCTGGTTCTTTGGTTACTTGTATGCGCTGTATTGGGATTTTTATTGTGGAATTTTCCACCGGCAAAGATATTTATGGGAGACGCTGGTAGTGGGTTTTTGGGGCTAATCATCGGTTCTTTAGTGATAAGTGCAGGTTGGTTAGAAACAAAATTCTTCTTTTGTTGGTTAATTTTACTCGGTTTGTTTATTGTTGATGCAACATGGACTTTGATACGCAGAATTTT
>JBEGTQ010000115.1:0-13305 GCA_041179305.1 Pseudomonadota bacterium
TGGGTTCACAGTTGGATGCCAATGATAAAGATAGCTTCCGCAAGTATTCTATTGTGGGTGCATTGACTCTGTATCTTGACTTCATCAACCTGTTCTTGATGTTACTGCGAATTTTCGGCAATCGCCGCTAAACGGGTTGATTAAGAGTTGCGACACGGAAAATTTGCCCGCCGTACGCTGCTCGAAATGCTCATTGACCGATGTCAACTGCGTGGGCGTCGGTCAACTTTTTGGTCTCGTTACTGAATCAAGCCAGCTTAAGCTGGCTATTTTGTTTACGGCACCAGGTTTGCGCAGACTCAAGGTGTCAGCCAGATACCAGCGAACACTCTGGGTGATGACATCAACCGGATTGTGCAGACGTTTGAAGGCTTTTCTTATCACAAACATTATCAGATAATATCTAAAAAAAGCATGTTAACCGGTAACCACTTAATACAACAGAGCCAATTTAATGATTTCGTACGACTGAATAAAAAACACCTGACATTGGTGAATGTGAGGGAGTGATTTATTATAATGATATGATTTTGTTTTTTATTAGTGCTAATAATATATTATGTATTTATTTTTATTTATTAAGATAGAGCAATAATTGCTTAATTTAAAAATGAGGATGAGATTATGATCGAATTTTCGAATTTTTCTACAGATGGGGCAACTAAGGATAACTCGGTTGGAATATCTATAAAGCATGTTATAGATAAAAAAGGCCTGAATGCTTATGCAACACTAATTGGCGCAGGGAATAAAGTTGGATGCCATAGTCATAGTCAGGGAGAGGAATGGTATATTATACTTTCTGGTGATGGTGAAATATGGAGTGGTGATGTAGTCGATAATGAAGTGACTAATATAAAAAAAGAGAATTTTTCAAAAGGCTGCATTTTTTGTATTTATCAAAATACCGCGCATCAATTAACAGCTCGTAATGATGTTGAGCTGCTTTTTTTATGCCCAGATTCTCATTTGTCTCATGATAGGTTTTGTTTTGATGATATATGTAAATAATTACTCATCTAATATCTAGAGACTTCTGTTCCCTGAAGAAATGTTCAGGGACATAATTGGCTATGTTGTGCTCATTACAATATTCAATCAGGCTATTTCTACAGGTGGCACCGGTTTTTTGATACGTGCTCTGTATGTGGTTTGAGACTGTTCGGTCAGAGAGGGAAAGCTGCTCTGCTATCTCTTTTGTTGAACAACCTTGTATAATATAAAAGACAATATCCCATTCTCTGTTACTGAATATTCCTGATGGAGGCGTGAACATTAGTGATGTTTGGATATTTCTTTCTTTTATTTTTTTCAGGTTATCAAGTGTTAGGGTATCTACAGGCCTTCCATGGAATATAGTTCCTTTGCATTGTCCTGATTTATCTATTAGTGGAAATTTATCAAAATACCATGGTTGTAAATAGTTGTGGCCATTAAATGGATGGATCTCAATTGATGTTACTCTGTCTAGTAATAACTCTACTTTTCTGTCATGTGCCTGGAATTCATTCTGAAAATTTGATGTAGGCGAGGGTAATTCTCCATCGTAGTGCCCAGCCACATCGTATCCTTTAGGGAGTGCAAGTAATTCATTATATTTTTTGTTCGCATATATGAATTTTGAATTTATATCTTTGGCTCCCCAAGGCTCATTACTAATTCCCCAAAAATTTATTAAGGCATCAACAATTTTCTCAGCAGGATTAAGCATGTATTATCTCCTTTAATTGATTATTCGGTTGGTTCCATCTTTCCGTTTGAAACTATACTTTTCGTGTGATTTTTGTTCAAGAAAATTTGATTTTGAATCGTTGAGTTCCGCATATGATTATTTTGTAATAGGGGTCTACTCAACTTAAACCCCGCCAATAAGTGATTTTACCGCTGCCTCGTGGGTCAAGGCTTCGGCAAGTTCATTACATGGTAAGGCGTGAGATGTGGCAACAATCGCGAAAATATGGTGCTCACCCCTGACAAGGAATATCGCTTGTTATGCAATTTTCCGCCTAAACATTGCATACGCGGCACTTCCTGTCGTGGCTGTGATCACCAATAACGGCCACAAGCTGTGCCAGATAATATCGAAACTGGCATCCTTGAGGTAAATCTGTTTAGTGATATCGGTAAAGTGGCGGATAGGATTGATCCAAGTGATATTTTGCAGCCAGACTGGCATGTTCTCAACCGGAGAGACATAACCGGACAGCAAGATAGCGGGCATCATAAAGACAAATACGCCGATAAATGCCTGCTGTTGAGTGGCACATAACGCGGAAATCAGCAAGCCGAAACCGACCAGTGATAAACCGTAGAGCAACATGGTGCCGTAAAACAGTGCCAGTGAACCGGCGAACGGGATTTGATAGAAAAATATGCCGATAAACAACACGATAGTTGCCTGGAAGGTTGCAACTATCAGTGCTGGCACGGCCTTACCGATAAAAATCTGCCAGGTGGTCAGTGGGGAGACCAGCAATTGCTCCAATGTACCTTGCTCACGTTCGCGGGCGACTGACAGCGAGGTGACGATTAGCACGCCGATGGTGGTAATCATCGCAATCAATGACGGCACGACAAACCATTTGTAGTCCAGATTCGGGTTATACCAATTCCGTACCACTAGCTCACTGTTATTCGGCATGGCCTTGCCTTTGGTTAATTCTAACTGATAATTCTGTGCTATTTGCTGAATATAATTTGCCGCAATTTGGGCGCTATTCGAGTTCCGCCCATCCAATACCAATTGTAGCTGCGCGGTTTTACCGTTAGCTAAATCGGCACTGAATTGCTCAGGAAAGCGGATCAGTAAGAGCGCTTTCTGGTTATCGATCACGGGTTGGATCTCTTGCGGGCTGCGCAATAACAACACATGAGAGAAGGCTTCTGCTTTAGCAAAACGTTGGGTCAATTCTACGGAGGCGTGGCCACTGTCTTCGCTGTAAATGGCGATAGTGGCGTTGGTAACTTCCAGTGTGGCGGCAAATGGGAATAATATCACCTGCAATATCACGGGTATGATGAGTATTGCACGGGTCTGTGGTTCGCGTAACAATGACTGCAACTCTTTAATAATTAATGTGTATAGGCGATGAAACATCTCTATTTATCCTTTCATCTGGTTGTAGCCTAATCTAACCGACGATGAGTTTTCCACGCAGTCAGGCCGATAAAAACAGCGGCAGAGGCGCTCAAAAACAACAGGTTAACCCACAAAACGGTGCCGATATTCCCCGCAAGGAACAGGGTTTGCAGGCTGCTGACAAAATAGCGGGCAGGGATGATATAGGTCACAGCCCGCACTATCGCGGGCATGCTGTCTATTTCAAAAATGAAGCCCGATAACATCACTGCAGGGAGAAATGCGGCGTTCAGTGCTACCATTGCGGCGTTAAACTGGTTGCGGGTAATGGTTGAAATCAACAACCCCATGCCCAGCGTGCTGGCTAAAAATACGCTGGTCATGACAAATGTTATCCATAACGAACCACGGAAGGGCACGCCGAGAATAAACACCGATACCACCATACAGAGTGTCATGGCTACCATACCAAGGACGTAATAGGGGATGAGTTTCGATAGCAGCAATTCACTGCGGGTAACCTGAGTGGACAGCAGCGCTTCCATCGTGCCGCGCTCCCATTCGCGGGCGATCACCAGTGATGTCAGAATTGCCCCGATGACCGTCATGATAATAGTAATCGCGCCGGGTATAATAAAGTGGCGACTGATCGCGGCGGGGTTAAACCAATAGCGCACCTGAACTTCAATCAGCGGATCATTTTTTTGCCCCAGATTTTGCGCCTGTTGTTGCTGCCAAATTTTCCAGACGCCTTGTGCGTAACCTTGCACGAAGTTAGCCGTATTTGGCTCACTGCCATCGGTAATGACCTGAATTGGCGCTTGACTCTCTGGCCGTGCGAGTTGTTCGGCAAAATCATTAGGAATAACAATTAGTCCGCGAAGTTCACCGGCTTGCATCGCCTGAATCAGTGCGGTGCGGTTATTGCTAATTTGCGGAGAGATATAGGGCGAACTGGCAAAAGCATTCGCCAGGTCTCGTGCCGGTTTGCTCTGCTGTTCCATTAAAATGCCGATATGCAGTTTGCTGGAGTCCAGGTTGATGCCGTAACCAAAGATAAACAGCAGCAGCAGTGGGATGACGAATGCGATCAATCCACTGCCTGGGTCACGCAGAATTTGCCGGGTCTCTTTGCGGCATAAGGCTCGCAGGCGACGCCAGGAGAATCCGGTGTCCAGGTAAGTCTTGTTGTCATTTACCGGTGCTTTATTTATCAACAATTGATGCGGTTTGGTCATGGATGTTACTCCTTATCGTTTTGCTGGTCATAGCGCAGAACCAACTCGATAAATGCCTCTTCCATCGACGGATTGATATTTTCATCGCTGGCAATGTGCTGTTTTAGCTCATCCGGTGTGCCGGCCGCGATAATTTTACCCCGATAAACCAGCCCGATACGGTCGCAGTATTCGGCCTCATCCATAAAGTGGGTGGTGACCATCACGGTCACACCTTTGTCTACCATCCCGTTGATATGCAACCAAAATTCACGGCGGGTAAGGGGATCAACGCCTGACGTGGGTTCATCAAGAAACAGGATGTCCGGTTCATGCATTAATGCGCAGGCCAATGCCAGCCGCTGTTTAAAACCGAGTGGTAATGAGTCTGGCGTTTGTTTCAAAATGGGTGTGAAGTTAAACGCTGAGGTCATATCCGCCATTTTATCGCGTTGAGTTTTACCTTGCAGGCCATAAACGCCGGAGAAAAACTTCAGGTTTTGTTCAACGGTCAGGTTGCCGTATAGCGAGAACTTTTGCGCCATATAACCCAGATGTTGTCGCGCCTTACCGGAGCTGATTTTTAGATCCATTCCCAGCACCAATGCTTTCCCATCCGTGGGAACCAGCAGGCCGCACATCATTTTAAACGTAGTGGATTTACCTGCCCCGTTAGGCCCTAGTAAGCCAAATATCTCGCCACGTTTAACTTGAAAGTTCACATGGTCGGTTGCGGCAAAATCACCAAATTTTTTAGTTAACTCCTGCGCTTCAATGACTGTCTCATCATGGCTGCCTTCCACTTTGGGCATGATTTTCGCCAAAGCAGATTCACTGGCTGGGCCACCACCCAACAGGTCGATAAAAGCATCCTCAAACCGCGGTTCTGCCTCCAACATCTCAGCATTGGGCTGATTCAGCAGTTGTAGTAACTCTGCATGGTGGGCATTTGGCTTAAGGATCAAACGTACGTATTTTCCCTGAATCACCCCGTCACTCACCTGAGGTAATGCCAGCGACTGTTGCAATAGTTTGCGATTGGTTCCAGATTGAGCTGCAACCAGAATAGAGCGACCATTCATGCGCTGAGTCAGGTTTTGAGGTGCTCCACTGTACAACAGCTTGCCTTCATTGAGCAGTAAGACTTCACGACATTGCTCTGCTTCGTCCAGATAGGACGTGCTCCACAGGATGAGCATGCCGTCACTTGCCAGTGCATGCACCATGTGCCACAGTTCGCGACGTGAGATAGGATCGACACCGACCCCCGGTTCATCCAGTAATAGCACTTTGGGTTGCCCAACCAGTGTGCAGGCTAACCCCAGCTTCTGCTTCATGCCGCCAGACAGTTTGCCTGCCAGCCGCTCAGTAAAGCGGGTTAGATCGGTAAATGTTAGCAGGCGTTCAAATGTTTCACGCCGCTGTTCACCGATAACACTGCGCAGATCGGCATATAGCGTCAGATTTTCCATTACCGTCAGATCTTCATATAAACCAAACTTCTGTGGCATATAACCGAGTATGGCGTGCAATTGGCGATCATTTTCTAACGGGTCCAGTCCGACAACGGTTATCTTGCCCTGACTGGGTTTGAGCAAGCCGGCCAACATACGCAGTAGCGTGGTTTTGCCCGCGCCATCTGGCCCAACTAAACCTGTTACCGCACCACTGTGTATTTCAGTGGTCAGGCTGGCTACTGCAGGGTGTTCCAGATTGGCAAAGCGTTTCTCCACGCCTTCCAAAGTAATAAGGTGCTGGATGCTATTCATAACCATGCCGCCTTAGGGGTGCGCAAAACGGATGGTGACCGGCATACCTTGTCGCAATGATTCATCTGCATCGGTGATGATGATGCGCAAGCGATAAACCAGATCGGTACGTAAATCTGGCGTTTCTACAGTTTTAGGCGTGAATTCAGCGGTGGGTGAAACAAAGCCAATCTTGCCGCGATAAGGTTTATCTGGGCGGCCATCGGTAAAAACGTCGACTTGCGTGCCGGGTATGACCTGATTCAAGTGAGGCTCGCTGACATAGGCTCGAACCCAGACAGGATGGGTTAGTGACAAGGTAAATACGGTATTGCTGGCGGATAAAATCGTACCTGGCTCCACAGCACGGGTCAGTACGGTACCGGCGGAAGGAGAGAGCAAGGTGGTGTCTTGCAGGTTCAATAGGGCTTGCGCCAATTCTGCTTCACTTTGCGCCAAATTTGCCTCTGCCTGCGCAATTTCTTGTGGGCGGTTACCGCTCAGATATTGCGTGAGCTTATCTTTTGAAGCTTGCAGATTAGCCTGTGCTTGATTACGCGCGGTGCGGGCATTATCCAGCTCGTCTGCTGAGGTGGCTTTGCTGACCCACAACCCTTGTTGGCGTTTTAGGAAACTATCGGCATAACGGAATGCCGCTTCCCGCTGGGAAACTTCAGATCTCACCTGAGCAATTTCTTCGTCGCGATAACCTGCTCTCAATAGGGATAATTGGGCTTGCGCGTTTTGCGCATTGGCCTGTGCCTGCTTGAGTGCATTGAGATAAGGGCCATCATCCAGCTTGCCAAGTAATTGACCTGGATGGACTTTACTCCCTTCATCGACATCCAGTGAGGCCAACCGTCCACCGACCCGAAAGCCCAGGTTCACCGTACGAATATCGACATTACCGTATAATGTCAGGGAGGCGGTATGTTGCTGACGGTAATCACGCCATCCATAACCTATTGCAGCTAACAGGGCGATGATAACTACGATCACTAACATCTTCTTGCGATTCATAATGCTCCCTAAATTTTTATAACAACAAACTTAACAAGTTCATTACGCTGATTTGGCCCGCAGTCCATGAAGCAGCAGGTCAATATGTTCTACCAATACCTGATTAATTAACTCACTTTCCGTTTCACCAAGATCTGGCCACCTCGCCTGTCGGCGGATAGTCTCACGCGCCAGGCGGAAAGCCAGAACCTCACCAATCAACGCATGTGTGTGAAGAATCGTTTTGGTCGCATTGGCATCGGCACCAATGAAGGCGGCCAGCAGATGGTTCATTTTCTGGTGTAGTGGTGAAATGGCTTGCGTGTGAATCAATGTATAAGCCTCGCTGGGGGATAACTGCTCGCGCGCCATGATTTTGCTGATATTTAATGTCTCTGGCTGCGTCATTAAATGGCTAAATTCGAGCAACCCGCGTCGTATATAGTGTAATTGCTGTTGTGCTGCTTGCCTCTCTACCGGTAGCTGTAAAAACTGGTCAATTTCCTCTGACAATGGCGAAAATGCGTTTTGGATAAAGTCAGCAATCTGTTGTGCTACCGCCAGATACAGGCCTTCTTTGGAATTGAAGTAGTAGGTGATAGCGGCAATGTTCTGACCCGCCCGTTGAGCGATATCACGTGTAGTCGCTCCTTTCAAACCCAGTTCACCGAACAGTTCGGTGGCCGCCTGAATCAATTGTTGACGAGTTTGTTCCCCGCGTGAGGTCACTGGTATCGACAGTTGCGTAGAGTGAGGTGTGGAATGAGGCATCGTCTCCCTACTCAGTAAATTGAATGTTATTTATACAAAAATTAACATATGGCTACACAGTAAATCAATCATATGATTAACTTTACGCGTAACTGGCTGATATATTATGAAATATAGCGTGAATAAAATTAATGAAGCGTAATAAATAAATTTCGTTGATGTTTTCGCTAATAAAGATCTTAATAATTGTGTAAATATTCCGTTTTTTGCTAAATATCTGCTACAATCATCCCCAATGGTGCACTGCAGTTTGTGCCAATCCTCGTGGTAATGCCTCAATTCATGCCTCGTCTGATAATCTTCCCTGGAAACTGCACCTGACGATATCGCCAGGATCGGGGAGATCTGGAGCTTCTCGTAATATGTCATTTGATTCTCTCGGCCTGAACGCCGACATCCTGCGTGCTGTTGAAGAGCAGGGTTACCTTGTGCCGACGCCAATTCAACGTCAGGCAATACCTGTAGTACTTGAAGGCCGTGATTTAATGGCCAGTGCACAAACCGGTACGGGTAAAACCGCTGGTTTCACCTTGCCGTTGTTGCAACTGCTTAGTCAGGATCAACAACCTATCAAAGGCCGCCGACCGGTACGTGCGTTGATTCTAACGCCAACCCGAGAGCTGGCTGCGCAGATTGATGAAAACGTACAAAGTTACAGCAAATACCTGAAATTGCGTTCGTTGGTGGTATTTGGTGGCGTTAGCATTAACCCACAGATGATGAAATTACGTGGTGGTGTTGATATTTTAGTCGCAACCCCAGGACGTTTACTGGATCTGGAACACCAGAACGCGGTTGATTTGTCCATGATTGAAATTCTGGTATTGGATGAAGCTGACCGCATGCTGGATATGGGTTTTATTCACGATATCCGTCGTGTATTGGCAAAACTGCCCGCTAAGCGTCAGAATCTACTGTTTTCTGCCACCTTCTCTGATGAGATTAAAGGACTGGCCAGTAAACTACTGCACAATCCGGCATCGGTCGAAGTGGCGCGTCGCAACACAGCGTCAGAACAAATTGTGCAACGCGTTCATTTTGTCGATAAAAACCGCAAACGTGAATTGCTGTCTCAGATGATTGGCGAAGGTAACTGGCAGCAAGTGTTGGTGTTCACCCGCACCAAACACGGCGCTAATCATTTGGCCGAACAGTTGAATAAAGACGGTATTACTGCTGCCGCTATTCATGGCAATAAAAGTCAGGGGGCGCGTACCCGTGCATTGGCTGATTTCAAAGACGGAAAAATCCGTGTTCTGGTGGCGACTGACATTGCGGCCCGTGGCCTGGATATTGACCAATTACCCCATGTGGTTAACTATGAACTGCCGAACGTGCCGGAAGACTATGTTCACCGTATTGGCCGTACTGGGCGCGCGGAACGTACCGGTGAAGCGATTTCACTGGTTTGCATTGATGAACATAAATTGTTGCGTGATATCGAACGGTTACTGAAGCGTGAAATTCCACGTTTCGCCCTAGAGGGCTATGAGCCGGACCCAAGCATTAAAGCCGATCCGATTCAAAATGGCCGCCAGGGTCGTGGTGCGCAACGTCCAGGAATGGGCCGTGGTAACGGTGCAGGTCGCCCGCACAGAGACGGTGCAGGTCATGGCGATAGCCGCCCTCATCGTCAGGTTGATGGTCAGCGCCGCCCGGCTGCGCTATCTTCTCGTGGTCGTAGCCGCAAGCCAGGCGAATAAACCGTAAGACGTATTTGCTGAATAGACCGCTTCTTTAGAGGCGGTTTTTTTATCTGTATCCACGTTATTACAGCGCATTTCTTGTTTTAGCGCCGCATTCACCCGTAAGATCGCCGATCTTTTTTACAGTTATACCGTGCGGAGTCAGTGAGTATGAGCAGGAACGTATTATGCTGTGGATAAGGGGTCAGGGTTATTAGCATGCGGGTAATATTGGCACCGATGGAAGGTGTATTAGATTCACTGGTGCGCGAATTGCTCAGTGGGGTAAATGATTACGACCTTTGTATCACCGAGTTTTTGCGAGTGGTCGATCAACTGTTGCCAGTAAAATCCTTTTATCGTTTATGCCCTGAATTATATAATCAAAGCCGTACCCAGTCTGGCACATTAGTTCGTCTTCAGTTGCTAGGTCAGTGTCCCGAGTGGCTGGCGGAAAACGCGGCTCGTGCGATAGAACTTGGTTCATATGGTGTTGATCTCAATTGCGGATGTCCTTCAAAGCTTGTTAATGGTAGTGGCGGTGGTGCCACCTTGCTGAAAAATCCCGAGCTAATTTATCAAGGGGCTAAAGCGATGCGTGAGGCTGTTCCGGCCCATCTGCCCGTCACGGTAAAAATACGTTTAGGTTGGGATTCCGGCGATCGTCAGTTTGAAATTGCTGACGCAGTGCAACAAGCCGGAGCGACGGAACTGGCGGTTCATGGTCGTACCAAGGAAGAGGGTTATCAAGCTGATCGGATTAACTGGCAAGCGATCGGTGAAATCCGCCAGCGGCTGACTATTCCGGTGGTCGCCAACGGCGAAATTTGGGGTTATCCGAGTGCACAAGAATGCATGAAGATAACGGGTTGTGATGCTGTGATGATAGGCCGCGGCGCGCTGAATGTACCCAATCTGAGCCGGGTAATTAAGTATAATGAACCGCGTATGGCCTGGCCTGAAGTGGTAAAACTGTTGCAAAAATATGTGCAGTTGGAAAAACAAGGCGATACCGGCCTATATCATGTTGCTCGTATCAAACAGTGGTTGGGTTATTTACGCAAGGAATATATAGAAGCCACTGATTTATTTAGTGAAATTCGCATGTTGAAAACCTCGAAAGACATAGCGTTAGCTATTTTTCCGGTTTGATTTTTTGCTGATTTTATCTCGCTATCTTTCAAGATGCCGGTATGTTGGTTGCGCTCGTTACTCAATCTATCTCTGGGTCTTGCCTCTGAAGCCGCGTTTAAATCTGCTCCCGGTAGATTTATAAACGATCATTCTCTTTTAAAATAGCGGTACTGTTTACCATTGAGCAGAATAGAATCAGTTTTAATCTTTGTAACAATCATTTTAAGAATGTATGGTGCGCAGGATATTGCTGTATTTTATAATGCAGCCAACCAACTATAATCATGCCCAATAACCTATTTGAGCTGGCTAACATGCATGTGAAAATCCGTTTTGCACTATTAAGTTTTTTGCTTTTATCTACTGGGATCAGTGTTGTTCCTTCGGCAGTGGCAAGTGGGAAATTGTCTGAAATTAAAGGAAAAGCACAACTGGAACTTGCATCTGGCAGCGCGATGGTGGTTGATTTACAAACTAATAAAGTAATTTATGCTAATAATGTCGATGAAGTGGTACCGATTGCCTCTATCACCAAGCTGATGACGGCAATGGTCGTGCTGGATGCTAAATTACCGCTTGATGAGATTATTTCAGTAGATATTCATCAACCTAAAGAATTAAAAGGTGTATTTTCTCGGGTTAGGGTTAACAGTGAAATCAGCCGTAAAGACATGCTATTATTGGCGCTAATGTCGTCTGAAAATCGCGCGTCCGCCAGCCTGGCTCATCATTATCCGGGGGGATATAACGCATTTATAAAAGCGATGAATGCTAAAGCCAAATATCTTGGCATGACCCACACTCGCTTTGTTGAACCAACCGGCTTGTCGATAAACAATGTCTCAACAGCACGAGATTTAACTAAAATGTTGATGGCTAGCAAACAATATCCATTAATTGGTCAGTTGAGTACAACCACTGAGAAAATGGCGACCTTCCGTGATCCGAATTACACGCTGCCGTTCCGTAATACTAATCATTTAGTTTACAGTGATAAATGGAATATTCAGCTAACTAAAACCGGTTTTACCCATCAGGCAGGCCATTGCCTGGTGATGCGAACAGTCATTGGTAATCGCCCTGTTGCATTAGTGGTGTTAGATGCTTTTGGTAAATATACTCATTTTGCGGATGCTAATCGCCTGCGTAGTTGGATAGAAACAGGTAAAGCGGCGCCGATCCCTCAAGCGGCTAAAAGCTATCGCCAGCAGAAAGATGCGCAGGGGCGTTTAGCACAGGTATCTGAATAAGTTTAGATGACAGCTTATTTCTCTTTGGTAAGTACTAGAAAATTAATTTAAACACACCGGTTATGGTCAGTAAGCCAACAATAAAAATTATGGCAATAATCCACAGTATAATCTTCATTTTTCCTCCCAGACTCTGTATTGAAACAATTTATACTCAAGTTACTTCAAGAACCCTGTGTCTTGAAGGGGGACGGGTAGATAAAATTAACCACGTAATATGACTATAGTTTGTTTCGAGAAAATCTGGTGATTGTTGAGCAGAATTCAGATAATACCTAATTCGCTTCGGTGCGAGTTTTTTAAAGTACGGATAACGGTGTTGATACCAACGGTTAGCGTTCTAACCTCCGCGCCGTTGAAGGTCGTTTCGGTGATTTGCTGTTTAACGCGTGGTTTATCGGCTTTCTAAGCACCAGTACGCGGTGGCAATCGCGGCAGCGAAATTTAAGTAATACGGTGTTAATCACATTTTCATGCAGTGTCTGCCGGTTATTAAATTAATTTCTGGCTCTACTAGGTCTGATTTGCAAATTTTGTTATTAGGGTCTTAACTTGATCATGCTAGTGGCAGTTTGGTTTGTGTATTCTTACGGAATAATCAAATTAGCTGTCAAAAACTATTAATTTATGGAGGCAGTTATGGGCATACTATCTTGGATTATTTTTGGTCTTATCGCCGGTATTTTGGCTAAATGGATTATGCCCGGAGAGGATGGCGAAGGATTTATTATGACCGCAATCCTTGGGGTGGTCGGTGCATTGGTGGGGGGGTATATCAGTACCTTCTTTGGTATGGGAAAAGTCGATGGGTTTAATTTCGGTAGCTTTTTCGTTGCAGTGATAGGTTCGTTGGTTGTGTTGTTTGTCTATCGAAAATTTAGAAGTTAATTATTTTGACATTCGTTATAACAATGAGTTTGGGTTCCGGTAATTACTGATCATACAAATAGAAAGGTGGCGATTTTGTCACCTTTCTTTCATAAAGCTATCATTAATATTCAATAAAAATATTAATGATAGCTTTCAAGAGGTAGAGGTGTTAGCTGCCTTTACTCACCCCAGTTACTTGCGTAAGCTCCAGGGACTTCCCTCAGTTGGCACCTGGCTGTATTTTGAAGTCACTTGGGTATAAATATTAAAGCCAATATTTATTATATATTAAGACTCTATTTTATTTATTATATTAATCTTTAAGTAGATTTATTCGTGATTTCTATTTATTTTTAGGAGATGTGTACTTTAGTCATTTATCATATTTATATTGAGAAAATTGATATAAATCTGTACAATACGACCCGCCTGACGTTTAAAGAAGCCTTTTTTCTTGCGATATTCGCACGCGTCTACTCTAACTAATAGGAATAAGGCAGTAATATGACCAACAATGATGTACTTCGCAGTGTTCGCTATATGCTTAACGTT
>JBEGTQ010000116.1:0-13942 GCA_041179305.1 Pseudomonadota bacterium
TGTCAACAAGCCGCTGACGCAATCTTAAGCATGTTTACAGTCTTGCAACCTTCCCGTAAAATGCCCCCACACATGAAACGACAATAGAGCCATTTTGTAATTGAGGTCGTTAGATGAGACTGAAGAAATACATTAAAAATATAGGGATGTTGTCCTTATTTGCAGCCACGGTAATGCTCAGTGGTTGCGATATGATATTGATGAACTCCAAAGGTGCAATCGGGGTCGAACAGAAAACACTGATACTTACTGCTATCGGTTTAATGCTGATCGTCGTTATTCCGGTTATTTTTATGGCGTTTGCTTTTGCATGGAAGTTCCGCGCGTCTAACAAAAGTGCGATCTACACCCCCAATTGGTCCCATTCGAACAAAATTGAGCTTGTTGTTTGGGCTGTTCCCATCATTATCATCGCTATTTTAGCGACAATAACCTGGAAAACTTCCCACGAACTTGATCCCTTCAAACCCATTCAAGTTGCCGGTAAAGAACCGATTACCATTGAAGTCGTCTCTCTTGATTGGAAATGGCTATTTATCTATCCAGAACAAGGTATTGCTACAGTAAACGAACTCGCCTTCCCTACTGATGTTCCGGTGAATTTCAAAATCACGTCTAATTCAGTCATGAACTCGTTTTTTATCCCTCAGTTAGGTGGGCAGATTTATGCAATGGCTGGGATGCAAACCAAGCTTCATTTAATTGCCAATGAAGCCGGTAAATACAACGGTATTTCCAGTAGCTTCAGTGGGAAAGGGTTCTCCGGTATGAAATTCACCGCGATCGCAACCCCAACGCAAGAAGACTTCAACCAGTGGGTCGCACAGGTTAAAAAATCGCCTAACACCCTAAAAAATAACGAAGATTTCAATAAACTGGCCAAGCCGAGCGAAAATAACCCGGTTGAGTATTTCTCTAGTGTCAAGCCGGCGCTTTTTAAAGACATCATTGGCAAATTTATGGGCGATATGAACATGCACAAAAAAGGTGATGACATGCATAAAAGTATGGAGATGAACCCAGGCATGGATATGGGTGAACACGCAGCTCACGCCGGAGCCGAGGAATAAAACGATGTTGGGAAAATTAACACTTGATGCGATGCCGGTACACGAACCAATCATTATGGATACCCTTGCGGTGATTTTTCTGGTTGGGCTGTCGATCGTCGCCGCCCTGACCTATTTTGGCAAATGGAAATGGTTATGGAGTGAATGGCTAACTTCGGTTGACCATAAAAAGATCGGTATCATGTACATTTTGGTCGCTATGGTCATGTTGTTGCGTGGTTTTGCCGACGCCATCATGATGCGCGGTCAGCAAGCACTTGCTTCCGCTGGCGAGGCAGGCTTCCTGCCACCTCATCACTATGATCAGATTTTCACCGCGCACGGCGTTATCATGATTTTTTTCATGGCGATGCCTTTTGTGGTAGGCCTGATGAACGTGGTAGTGCCACTACAAATTGGTGCTCGTGACGTTGCTTTTCCGTTCCTTAATTCACTGAGCTTCTGGTTCTTTGTGGTGGGGGTAGTGTTAATCAATATCTCTCTGGGGGTAGGTGAATTTGCGCAAACCGGCTGGCTGGCTTATCCACCACTATCAGGTAAAGAGTACAATCCGGGTGTCGGCGTCGATTACTGGATCTGGAGTCTACAAATTTCAGGTTTAGGCACTTTGCTGACCGGTGTTAACTTCTTTGCCACTATTTTGAAAATGCGTGCGCCTGGCATGTCGATGATGAAGATGCCTGTCTTCACATGGGCGGCACTTTGCACCAATGTTTTGATTATCGTTTCTTTCCCGATCCTGACGGTGACCATCGCGTTACTGACATTAGACCGCTACCTTGGCACCCATTTCTTTACCAATGATATGGGTGGCAACATGATGATGTACATCAACCTGATTTGGGCCTGGGGCCATCCGGAAGTGTACATTCTGGTTTTACCGGTATTCGGTGTGTTCTCCGAAGTGACCGCGACGTTCTCCAGAAAACGTCTGTTTGGTTACACCTCTTTAGTGTGGGCCACCATCGCGATTACCCTACTCTCATTTATCGTTTGGCTGCACCACTTCTTTACGATGGGATCCGGTGCCAACGTTAACGCCTTTTTCGGTATCGCCACGATGATCATTTCCATCCCTACTGGGGTGAAAATCTTCAACTGGTTGTTCACCATGTATCAAGGCCGCATTCAGTTTAACTCAGCAATGTTGTGGACCGTTGGTTTCATTATCACCTTCTCTATCGGCGGGATGACCGGAGTTTTGCTGGCTGTACCTGGTGCAAACTTCGTCCTGCATAATAGCCTGTTCCTGATTGCTCACTTCCATAACGTGATTATCGGTGGTGTGGTGTTCGGTTGCTTCGCCGGCTTGACTTACTGGTGGCCGAAGTCTTTCGGCTTTACCCTTAATGAGAAATGGGGCATTCGTGCCTTTTGGTTCTGGATCATCGGCTTCTTCGTTGCCTTTATGCCGCTGTATATACTGGGCTTTATGGGCATGACCCGTCGTCTGAGCCAGGATATCAACCCAGAGTTCCACCCAATGTTGATGGTGGCCGCAGGCGGAGCTGTACTGATTGCCTGCGGTATTTTGTGTCAGGTTATCCAGGTGTTCGTCAGTATCCGTGACCGCGAGCAAAATCGCGATCTGACTGGTGATCCGTGGGGTGGCCGCACGCTGGAATGGTCTACCTCATCCCCACCGCCGTTCTATAATTTCGCCGTGGTGCCTGAAATTGTTGACCGTGACGAGTTCTGGGACATGAAAGAGAAAGGCGAAGCGTACAAACGTCCGGTGCAATACGAAGAAATTCATATGCCAAAAAACACCGGTGCAGGTGTGGTTATTGCGGGCTTCAGCTTGCTCTTCGGCTTTGCCATGATTTGGTACATCTGGTGGCTGGCCATAGTTGGCTTTGTCGGTATGATTGTCACCTGGATTGTGAAGAGCTTCGACGAAGATGTTGATTACTATGTGCCGGTAGCAGAAGTTGAGCGCATTGAAGATCTTCATCATGAACAAATCAGCAAAGCAGGCGTGAATCATGTCAACTGAAACTCTGACTAACCACAACGTCGCCCATGCAGAGCATGGGCATCACGATGCAGGAGCAACGAAAGTCTTCGGCTTCTGGATCTACCTGATGAGCGACTGTATTTTGTTTGCGACCCTGTTCGCAACTTATGCAGTGCTGGTAAACGGGACCGCCGGCGGTCCTTCCGGCCGGGATATTTTCGATTTGAACTTTGTTCTGGTTGAAACTTTCCTGTTGCTGTTCAGTAGCATTACTTACGGCATCGCGATGCTGGGCATGAACAACGGCCATAAAAGCCAGGTTAGCACCTGGTTAGGCCTGACCTTCTTGTTCGGCCTGGGCTTTGTGGCAATGGAACTCTATGAATTCCATCACCTGATTGCAGAAGGTTACGGCCCGGATCGCAGTGCGTTCCTGTCCAGCTTCTTCGCACTGGTCGCCACCCACGGTATTCACGTTACTGCCGGTCTGGTTTGGATCATTATTATGATGATTCAAGTGGCAAAACGCGGCTTAAATGAAACGAACCGTACCCGTCTAATGTGTCTGAGCCTGTTCTGGCACTTCCTTGATGTGGTATGGATCTGCGTATTCACCGTTGTCTATCTGTTAGGAGCCATGTAATGAGTCATCCAACATCGAGTCATCCAACAACGACTCACGGTGGAGCCAGCCACGGTAGCTTAAAGTCATATCTTATTGGCTTCATTCTGTCGATCATTCTGACTGTTATCCCATTTGCTATGGTGATGAACGGTACCGCTTCTCATAGCACTATTCTGACAACAGTGGTTGGTTTAGCTGTAGTGCAGATTATCGTTCACTTAGTGTACTTTTTGCATATGAATGGATCGTCTGAAGAACGTTGGAATCTGGTGGCATTCCTGTTCACCGCTATGATTATCGCCATCGTTGTAGTTGGCTCACTCTGGATTATGTACAACCTCAACATCAATATGATGGTTGACTGAAGAGCTGCATGTGATGATTAAGCAATACCTGCAAGTAACTAAACCAGGAATTATTTTCGGCAATTTAATTTCTGTCGTCGGAGGGTTTCTTCTCGCGTCCAAAGGCGTGATTGATTGCCCCCTTTTTCTCGCCACGTTGATCGGTGTCTCGTTAGTTGTTGCTTCCGGGTGCGTTTTTAACAACTATATCGACCGCGATATCGATGGCATCATGGAGAGAACGAAGAATCGAGTCTTGGTTAAAGGGCTTATCGATCCGAAAGTGAGCCTGATTTACGCATCCGTATTGGGTATTGCTGGCATGCTGTTACTTTACGTGGTCGCCAATCCATTAGCCATGTGGCTGGCAGTTATCGGTTTCGTTATCTATGTTGGGGTTTACAGCCTCTATATAAAACGCAAATCAGTTTACGGCACATTGATCGGCAGCCTGTCAGGGGCAGCCCCACCGGTGATTGGTTACTGTGCAGTAACCGGTCAGCTCGATATGGGCGCATTGATTTTGCTGCTGATCTTCAGCCTGTGGCAAATGCCGCACTCCTATGCCATTGCTATTTTTCGCTTTAAGGATTATCAGGCCGCCAATATCCCGGTACTGCCGGTGATAAAAGGAATATCAGTCACCAAAAACCATATTATTTTGTATATCTTGGCGTTTATGGTGGCAACCCTGATGCTGACGTTGAGTGGCTATGCCGGTTATAAATACCTGGTGGTGGCTGCCGCGGTGAGTGTTTGGTGGTTAGGTATGGCGCTGCGGGGCTACAAAGCGACCAATGACAGCGTATGGGCGAGAAAACTCTTTGTATTCTCTATCATTGCGATTACGTCATTGAGCGTCATGATGTCTGTAGATTTTAATGCCCCGCCTTCGGCAGCATTACTGACTTACGTCGGGTAATTGACCCGATAAAAGAACTGAGTGGTGTGCAGGGGCGCCCCCCAGCCGCTTTTTATTTCTGCCTGTCCTGGTTTCAATTAAGATGTCGTCTGTAATACATTCTATACTCAACAAATTTCAAGATTCAGGAAGGCAGCAAGCGAGAAAATCCCGATGAGCTTACTCAGCTACCCCCTGCAATTTGAAAGATGACAATGACAATACAGTACAGAATGTTTTTTTGAGGTGTAATGAACGACAATAAAATGACCGCGCCAGAGCTTCGGGCAACTTGGGGGCTAGGCGCGGTATTCTCACTGCGCATGCTGGGCATGTTTATGGTTTTGCCCGTTCTCACTACCTATGGCATGGCGCTTTCCGGTGCCAGCGAAGCGCTGATCGGTATTGCAATTGGCATCTACGGGCTGGCTCAGGCGATTTTTCAGATCCCCTTAGGGTTAGTTTCCGACCGTATTGGCCGGAAACCGCTGATCGTCGGCGGGCTGCTGGTTTTTGCACTCGGTAGTGTAATCGCTGCCATGAGTGACTCCATTTGGGGCATTATTCTTGGCCGGGCGCTGCAAGGTTCCGGCGCTATCGCTGCTGCCGTCATGGCGCTGCTGTCTGACCTGACCCGGGAACAAAACAGAACCAAAGCGATGGCCTTTATCGGCGTTAGCTTCGGCATAACCTTTGCCGTGGCAATGGTTATAGGCCCGATAGTCACGCATACCTTTGGCCTGCATGCCTTATTCTGGGCCATAGCCATGCTGGCACTGTTAGGTATTGTCATCACATTAGCTGTGGTACCCAATGCTGATGGCCATGTGCTTAACCGTGAATCCTGTATCGTTAAGAGTAGCGTGAGCAAGGTACTCAATAACAACCGACTGCTTAAGCTCAATTTTGGCATCATGTGCTTGCACATTTTATTGATGTCGAGCTTCGTGGCTTTGCCACACATTATGGCAAGCGCAGGATTAGCCCCCGCTCAACACTGGATAGTTTATCTGGTGACGATGTTGATCTCATTCGCCGCCGTCGTGCCATTTATCATTTATGCTGAAGTTAAACGCCGCATGAAACAGGTGTTTATAGGGTGCGTCGCCGGGCTGTTTACCGCCGAAGTGGTGCTATGGTCATCTGGCCAAAATTTATGGCTTATTATTGCTGGCGTGCAGTTGTTCTTTATCGCTTTCAACGTGATGGAAGCTATCCTGCCATCGTTGATCAGCAAAGAATCGCCAGCAAGTTATAAAGGTACCGCTATGGGAATTTATTCCACCAGCCAGTTTATCGGTGTAGCTATTGGCGGCAGCTTGGGTGGCTGGTTATTTGGTATGGAAGGTGCCAGCATGGTATTTGCTGGCGGTGCGGTTATCGCGCTGGTGTGGTTTACAGTCAGTACCACTATGCAGGAACCCCCTTATGTCAATAGCTTGCGTATTACCTTGTCTGAGCTGGCGCTAAAAGACCTGGCTCTGGAAAAGCGAATTAAGGCACAACCCGGTGTAACAGAAGCGGTTGTGGTAGTAGCAGAGCGGAGCGCTTACATCAAAGTGGATACTAAACAAACCAATCGTAACCAACTAGAGCAGTTGATTAACGCGGCATAAGCCCGGTTTAGGTACAAAAGCACTTTTAGCCTTTGTACCTGATTTAGCCGTTACTGACTATTATTAGTCACGGAAGTTATTAAACTGGAACGGTTGCCCCAAATCTGCACCACGAACTAGCGCCATCACACTTTGTAAGTCATCACGCGCTTTGCCGGTAACCCGAACTTGCTCGCCCTGAATCTGTACCTGAACTTTCAACTTGCTGTCTTTAATCAATTTCACCAACTTCTTGGCCTGCGCACTTTCAATGCCTTGCTTCAGTTTGGCATCCACGCTGTAGGTTTTACCACTGCGGTCCATCTCTTCCGGTATTTCCAGTGCCGCACCTTCAATACCGCGTTTGCTCAATTCAGCACGTAAGATATCCAGCAACTGCTCAACCTGAAAATCAGATTCGCTGGTCACTTTGATACTTTCGTTCTTCTCGTTTAACTCAAAACTCGCTGGAACATTACGAAAATCCCAACGATTCGCCAGTGAGCGGATGGCGTTGTCAACGGCGTTACGCACCTCTTGCATATCAATTTCAGATACGATGTCGAAAGATGGCATATTTCCTCCTCCTGATAAGCTAAATGGGGAGCATAATAACCGCTTTATCGCCGCAGACAAAGCCAGCCCATTGATAATGAGTTAACTCGCCGTCGCCTACCGCGTTTAACTCACCCAATATTGCGGCTAACGCTACGTTTAATGACTAAAAAGTCTATAATCGAAGCCTAATACTCAGAACTAAGCCATGGGTTGTTCGCTTACACCAAGGAGGTTTCAATGAAAATTACGGTGCTTGGTTGCGGAGCTCTCGGGCAGTTGTGGCTATCCGCGTTATATCAACAACACCATGATGTACAAGGCTGGCTGCGGGTGCCACGCCCTTTTTGTTCTGTCAATGTCATCACATTAAATGGTAAGGCGTTCAATCATAATCTCACAACCAATGATCCAGAGCATCTGTCGAAAAGTGATCTATTGCTAGTGTGCCTAAAAGCGTGGCAAGTATCGAGTGCGGTCACCGCGTTGCTGCCTAAAATTAATCCTGAATGCAAGATTTTACTGCTGCATAATGGCATGGGAACTGACGAAGAGTTACCGCACAATGAGCATACTTTCTTGCATGGTGTCACCACTCATGCCGCACGCCATGACGGCAGCACGATTGTTCATGTTGCCAGTGGTATTACCCATATCGGCCCGATCTCATCTACCTCAATGGATATCAGCCATCTGGCCGATGTGTTGCATCAGGCGCTACCGGACGTTGCCTGGCATAACGATATCTCAGCGGCCTGTTGGCATAAGCTGGCGGTAAACTGCGTGATTAACCCGCTTACCGGGCTATATAACTGCCGCAATGGTAACTTGCAGCGCTATCCTGAGCTGATTGAGTGTTTATGTGCTGAAATTGCCAGCGTGATGGAAATGGAGGGCTACCATACCTCACCAGAAAGTCTGCTCAGTTATGTCAATGAAGTTATCCAAAGCACAGCAGACAATACCTCATCACTGTTGCAAGACTTACTCAGTCAGCGGCATACCGAAATCGACTACATTACCGGTTATTTACTGCAACGCGCCCGTCACCACGGCATGGTTCTGCCCGAAAATGCCCGGCTGTATGACTTAATTAAACGTAAGGAAAATGAGTATGGGCGTATCGGCGCTGGTTTGCCTGGCTCCTGGTAGCGAAGAAATCGAAGCAGTGACTGCCATTGACATATTGGTGCGAGCCGGTATTAAGGTCACTACCGCCAGGGATTTATAATTATCGTGAATAACAGTCGGTAAGCTTAAGGGTTGACTGCCCTATTCTCCTCAACTCCTCAATGTAGTGGATCATAAAACCCGTCTGGGTGCGCACAACCAACGGAGCGTACACCCAGTACGTGAAGAGTTCGGGCACAGTACAATCCCAAAATCACACGCCCAGTAGCCGGTTATAATAATTTAAGGGCGGTACACCTTCACATTGTTATACCCCTGCTCGCGCAGATATAAAGCCTGTAAACGGCTCATCACGCCACGATCGCAATACAGCAGATAGGTCTTGCTCTGATCCAAATCAGCAAATTGTGAGCTTAATTTATAGAACGGCAATGCCCGTATTTCTATGTTTTCCAGCTTGAGTGGCTTCTCTTCCTGTTCATCTGGCGCACGGATATCAAGCAGCACATCAGTATCGGCCAACTCTGCAACAGATTCAACTTCAGCCACTTGTTCGCGACTTTGCTCAGCGATTTCACGGATATCGACGTTTTTGGCTTCGCTTATTACCCGTTCAAGAATAGAGAAATCAAAGTGAGATTCTTCTTCTTCAATCTTACTTTTAACCGCTTTCACTGTCGGGCTTTTCGAAATCACACCACAGTATTCCGGCATGGTTTTTGCGAAATCCTCAGTACCGATTTGCCGCGCCAGATTGATGATGTGTTCTTTATCATGGGAAATCAGCGGGCGCAGGATCAGTGTGTCTGAAGCATTATCAATTAAACGCAGATTAGTTAGCGTCTGGCTGGATACCTGCCCCAGAGCTTCGCCAGTAACCAGTGCCTGCACGCCATAACGCTCTGCAACCTGAGAAGCCGCTCTCACCATCATGCGTTTTAGCACGACGCCCATATGGCCATCTTCGATTTTTTCAAGAATTTCACCCACCACCGGTTCGAAATCGATAGCGACAAAGCGCACCCGATGGGAGCTGCCAAAACGGTTCCACAGATAATGAGCCACCTGTTTAACACCAATCTCGTGAGCCGAACCGCCGAGGTTGAAGAAGCAATAATGCACACGGCAACCACGACGCATCAACATATAGCTGGACACGCCTGAGTCAAAACCGCCTGAAATAAGTGATAACACATCTTCCTGCGTACCTATCGGGAAGCCCCCCAACCCTTCGTGGCGTGCCTTGATCAACGTCAGCTTATCCTGATCGATTTCCAGATGCACGGTGACCTGAGGACGGGTCAAATTAACTTTTGCGCTTTCAATATATTGATTCAGGCCACCACCAACATACCGCTCGACATCTCCAGACGAAAACTCATGCTTACCACGGCGTTTCACTCGCACACAGAAAGTTTTTCCGACCAACGTGTCGCGGTAGGCTTCCAATGTTTGCTCGAAAATATTGTGCATATCGCTGTAGCTACGATCTTCTACCTCGACAATATGATGAATCCCCGGCACACGGGTTAATACATCACAAATCTGCAAACCAAGATTGTCATCTTTGGTTCGGATTTCAATATGGTCCCAATGACGAACCACCGCCAGGGTATCATCCTCAAGATTTTTCAATACATTGCGGATATTGGTAGTTAGAATCTTAATAAAGCGCAATCGCACAGATTGACTCTTAATAGTGATTTCCGGGAACAATTTAATGATAAACTTCATGGTGGTTTTTAGTTGTCTGGTTATAGTGTGATAGCGTTGCGATGGGTAGCAATCGTCAAAGCCGTTAGCGAAAACATGCAAGCCGCGGAGTATATCACCATATGATGTACCTCTGGGTACTAAAAACCAGACCTAAACGCCACGATTTCCCCTTCATTATCCGCTAGAATAGTCGGTAATACATTTTGACCTGAATGCTTTTGATCTGATTCAGCACTCGCAGAAGCAGAAATACGTTTCGCGCCATTAAGGTTACGTTTCATAGAAAATATCGAGTCGAATAAAAATTATGCCGAAAAAAGCCGTACCACCTGAAACCAAAGTCGCCAGTTTTGAGGCATCACTCAGCGAACTGGAACAGATTGTGACCCGCCTGGAGTCCGGTGAATTAGCGCTGGAAGACGCGTTAAACGAATTCGAACGGGGTGTACAATTAGCCCGTCAGGGGCAACAGACCTTGCAGCAAGCTGAGCAACGCGTGCAGATCCTCCTCAGCGACGACGCCACTGCACCGTTAGCACCGTTCACCCCAGATGCCGGGTAGCCTTATGTCTGACACCCACGCTTGCGTTGACTTTAGCCAGCAACTCACGGCTTATCAGCAACGGGTCAATCAGGCTTTGCTGAACTTTATTGCGCCACTGCCGTTTGGTAACAGTGAGTTGGTCGAGGCAATGCGCTATGGTGCCGTGCTTGGCGGTAAACGGCTGCGCCCTTATTTGGTCTATGCTACCGGCCAAATGTTTGGCCTGTCGCTCACCAATCTGGATGCGCCTGCGGCGGCAATTGAATGTATTCATGCCTATTCATTGATTCATGATGATTTACCGGCGATGGACGACGACGATTTACGCCGTGGGCAACCAACTTGCCATGTCAAATTTGGTGAAGCCAATGCAATCTTGGCCGGTGATGCGTTGCAAACATTGGCGTTTTCTATCCTGGCTGAAGCTACGATGCCCACTGTGGCAGATAAAGACCGCTTGTCAATGATTGCTGAATTAGCTCAGGCCAGCGGTGTCGCCGGGATGTGCGGTGGTCAAGCATTGGATCTGGAAGCAGAAGTGCGTCAAATTTCGCTGGGAGACCTTGAACGTATCCACCGCCATAAAACCGGCGCATTGATACGTGCGGCAGTGCGTCTTGGCGCGCTAGCCGCAGGTGAACAGGGGCGCAAAGCACTACCGTTACTTGATCGTTACAGTGAAAGCATTGGTCTGGCCTTTCAGGTTCAGGACGATATTTTAGACGTTATCGGTGATACCGCCACAATTGGTAAACGTCAAGGATCAGACCAGCAACTCGGAAAAAGCACTTATCCGGCACTTCTCGGGCTGGATTGCGCCAAAGCAAAAGCCAAAGATCTTTATCAGGAAGCGCTCTGCGCCCTGAATGCCTTGTCAGAGCAATCCTATAACATAGCGCCGTTGCAGGCGTTAGCCTGTTTTATTATTGAGCGTGATAATTAGAAATATACTGGCCGTTAATAAACGCTGATATATGCGCTTTTAATATAAGCATTTTTTAATATGAGCATCGAATGAGCCTTGATATAGCCAAATACCCGACATTAGCCCTTGCGGAGAATCCCGAAGAGTTGCGCATGCTGCCGAAAGAAAGCCTGCCGAAGCTATGTGATGAACTCCGGCAGTATTTACTCGCCTCTGTCAGCCGCTCCAGTGGGCACTTTGCTTCCGGGCTGGGCGTGGTCGAGTTAACTGTCGCGTTGCATTACGTCTACAACACCCCCTTTGATAGTCTGGTGTGGGACGTCGGTCATCAGGCTTATCCACACAAAATATTAACGGGCCGCCGTGAACAGATCAGTACCATTCGCCAAAAAGATGGTTTGCATCCATTCCCGTGGCGCGGCGAAAGTGAATACGATGTGCTGTCGGTTGGGCATTCCTCAACGTCGATCAGCGCGGGTCTGGGCATGGCCGTGGCCGCAGAGCGTGAAGGTAAAGGGCGCTGTACTGTCTGTGTGATTGGCGACGGAGCAATTACCGCCGGCATGGCCTTCGAAGCTATGAATCATGCTGGAGATATTCACTCAGATATGCTGGTTATCCTCAACGATAACGAAATGTCTATCTCAGAAAATGTCGGCGGCCTGAATAATCATTTGGCTCAGCTATTGTCCGGCAAACTCTATACCAGCCTGCGTGAAGGCGGTAAAAAGGCATTTTCCGGCCTACCACCGATTAAAGATCTACTCAAGCGGACGGAAGAGCACTTGAAAGGGATGGTAGTCCCCAGTACGTTATTTGAAGAGCTAGGTTTTAATTATATTGGCCCAATTGATGGCCACGATGTACAAGCACTGACTCAAACGTTGAAAAACATGCGCGCTCTGAAAGGTCCACAACTGCTGCACATCATGACCAAAAAAGGTAAAGGCTACGCACCAGCAGAAAAAGATCCCATCGGCTGGCATGCGGTACCACGGTTTGACCTCACCTCCGGTACCTTACCTAAAAATCAAGGTAATCTGCCGACTTACTCCACTATCTTTGGCCAATGGCTGTGTGAGACCGCCGCTAAAGATAGTAAATTGATGGCTGTCACACCGGCAATGCGTGAAGGCTCGGGTATGGTTCGTTTCTCGCGCGAATACCCACAGCAATATTTCGATGTAGCGATTGCCGAACAACATGCGGTCACCTTTGCTGCTGGCTTGGCTATTGGCGGTTATAAGCCGATAGTTGCCATCTATTCAACCTTCCTGCAACGTGCTTATGATCAGCTAATTCACGATGTGGCTATCCAGAATCTGCCGGTTCTGTTTGCCATTGACCGCGGTGGCCTGGTGGGTGCTGATGGCCAAACCCATCAGGGCGCGTTTGATATATCATTCATGCGCTGCATTCCAAATATGGTAATAATGATACCAAGTGATGAGAATGAGTGCCGGCAGATGCTCCACACCGGTTATCACCACAACGGCCCTGCGGCAGTACGCTACCCTCGAGGCATCGGTACCGGTGCGGTTCTGGAACCATTACAGACACTGCCTATCGGCAAGGGTATCGTGCGCCGTGAAGGTGAAAAAATCGCTATTCTCTGCTTCGGCACTTTACTGACTCAGGTACAGTTGGTGGCGGATAACCTCAACGCAACCTTGGTTGATATGCGTTTCGTCAAACCGCTGGATGAAGAACTGCTGTTAGAAATGGCCGCCAGCCATCAGGTATTAGTTACAGTAGAAGAAAACGCCATTATGGGCGGTGCGGGTAGCGGTGTGAATGAGTTATTAATGGCGAAACGGCAGTTAGTGCCAGTGATGAATATCGGTTTACCGGATCGTTTTATTCCGCAGGGCGAGCAGGACGAAATGCGCACGGAGCTTGGTTTGGATGCTGCGGGAATACAGCGTAAGATTGAAACCTGGCTGGCGTGATAACAACTTAATTTACATGTGAGCCAGGGGGTGACCAAGCCTGTGGCTTATACACATGAGATATTCTGGCGGCGGCGAGACTTGGATATGGGTAGCCAACACGCCTGCAAATTAACATATTGATTTTATCAAAATGATATTACGATTGGCCAGTAATGTCCGATAACAAAGATAATCGCAGCTGCAATAACGCCAGCGATAATGTCATCAGCCATTATGCCTATACCACCATGAACATTGCGGTCAAACCAGCGGATCGGCCAAGGCTTCCAAATATCAAAAATGCGAAATACCGCAAAACCGGCCACGATCCATTGCCAATCATTCACCGGCAGCGCCATCAGCGTGATCCACATCCCGACAAACTCATCCCAGACAATACTGCCGTGGTCATGAATGTTCATATCTTTGGCGGTACGGTGACAAATATAAACGCCAATACAGATACTGAACATAACTATCAATAAATAGAACTGCCACGGAAACTGAATAAATAACACCCAGAATGGAATTGCTATAATTGACCCCATCGTACCGGGCGCCCACGGAGACAAGCCACTACCAAAGCCGGTAGCCAGCAGATGCCAGGGGTTAGTTAACCGCAAACGGCGTTTTGCTTCATCCACGAGA
>JBEGTQ010000117.1:0-5375 GCA_041179305.1 Pseudomonadota bacterium
CTATTAGCCTGCTCCAGTGCATTGCGTCCCAGCCCGAGAATATCCACCTGCTGTAATGGGGTAGGCCGGTGATGAGAAAATAGCTGCTCCGCTTGCTGTAAATCGGTGAAGACCGTTTCCATCATGCGATCATGCAGTAAGGCAGCTAGTTGTTGCCATTGGCTTTCGTTTAGATTCGAGCCGTTAATGTAAAAGGCCAAACCACGTTCCAGACGCAGAACCTGTGGCAATGCGCAGTTATGAACGATATCAGTCGCTTTGGAAGACCACGGAGAGAGAGTCCCCGGCCTTGGCGTGACCAGCAGAAAACGCCCTTCTGGCACGTGCTCGGGGAGGGAAGGTCCATATTTAAGTAGCCGCTGGAGTCTGGCGTGTTCATCAGCATTCAGTGGTGCACTAACATCGGCAAAGTGAACATATTCGGCGTAGATATCACTCACCGGCAACTGAATATCCTGGCAACAGGACAGCAGTTTGGTAATACGAAAAGCTGACAAAGCAGGCGAACCACGCAGTATTTCCATCATCTAAGTTTCTCTCGTCTTCGAAGCGACTGAGCCAGCACTTCATTGGGCACAACAGGGGGAAAACGCGCGCCATTATAGTGAATCTATGGCTCAGACGAAACCGTTTGCGTAGCAATTATCAATAATTGTGTCAGAAATTATCGTTATATAGAGTAGATAAATAAGCACGCAATAAAGTTGCACACTGACGCTTTGTTGCGCAAAATGCCACTCTACTGGGGATTTAACCATATTGAATTTAGCTTCAACACAAATACAAAAATAGCACCACCGAGAGATAACTATTTGACGTGCATAAAATTAAATTACTTTTTTATCGGTGTAGTTGCCTTACTTATGGCTCTTGCACTGTGGCCCAACATTCCCTGGCGTAATGGCCAAGAGGGGCAACTTGACCAAATAAAAGCCCGTGGGGCGCTGCGGGTCAGTACCATCAGCTCGCCACTGATCTACGCAACCGGAAGTAATGGTCCTTCCGGACTCGACTATGAGTTGGCAAAACGTTTTGCTGACTATCTGGGCGTTAAGTTGGTCATCACCCCTCGTCATAATATTGATAATTTGTTTAACGCCTTAGATAACGATGACGCAGACATACTGGCCGCGGGGCTTATCTATAATCGTGAACGCCTTAAACACGCACGAATCGGTCCGGCCTACTATTCTGTCTCGCAACAGTTGGTCTACCGATTGGGGGCTCCACGGCCAAAATCTTTCCGTGACCTACAAGGCCAATTGATCATCGCTTCCGGCTCAGCCCACATGACCACATTGAAACACCTTAAAGAAATTCAATATCCTGACCTCAAATGGCGATCCTCAGTTAATCGCTCAGGCAAAGAATTATTGGAACAGCTCGCTGATGGCAAACTCGACTATATCATTGGGGATTCGGTAACCATTGCCTTGTTGCAACGCGTTCATCCGCAACTGGCGGTGGCTTTTGATGTCACCGATGAAGAACCTGTAACCTGGTATTTCAGGCAAGGCTCGGATGACAGCCTGCATGCCGCTCTACTTGATTTCTATAACGAAATGGTGGAAGACGGCAGTCTGGCGCGGCTGAAAGAAAAATATCTGGGTCATGTTGGCAACTTTGATTATGTCGATACTAAAACCTTCTTGTCGTCCATTGACAACGTACTGCCTGCCTTTCAGCCTCTGTTTGAACGATACGCGGAGGAAATTGACTGGCGATTGCTGGCAGCGATCGCCTATCAAGAATCTCACTGGAACCCGCAGGCAACCTCCCCTACCGGCGTGCGTGGCCTGATGATGCTGACCCGGGCGACAGCGAATAGTTTAGGGGTTAAAGACAGGGTTGATCCGGAAGAGAGTATTAAGGGTGGGTCTACTTATTTACAGCGCTTAGTGAAAAAGATGCCAGAAACCATTCCCGAAAATGAACGGATCTGGTTCGCACTGGCGGCCTATAATATCGGTTATGGTCATATGCTGGATGCCCGCCGTTTGACTAAAAATCAAAGTGGTAATCCTGACAGTTGGGTTGACGTCAAAATGCGCCTGCCAATGTTAAGCCAAAAACGCTACTACCCAAGTACCACTTATGGCTATGCTCGCGGCCATGAAGCCTATAAATATGTAGAGAACATCCGCCGTTATCAGGACAGTCTGGTGGGATATTTGCAGGAAAAAGAAAAAAAAGCGGCGCAACGTGCCGCGATTGAAGCCGAACTGGGCAAAGATTATCCAATCAGCGGGTCTGGCTAACCAATCAGCAACCTGTATTTTTATTTATATCTCGCGCTAATCAGAGCTTGCCCGCTGCGCGAGTTTCAATGCCTTTTGCTGCTCACGCCGTTGGCGGAAAAAAGCAGTCAACTGCTGAGAGCACTCCTCGGCCAGCACACCGGCGCTTACCTCTATTTGATGGTTCATTCCTGGATGACGCAAAATATCCACCAGCGATCCGGCAGCACCGGTTTTCAAATCATTGGCACCATACACCAAACGGCGGATTCTGCTATGAACCATTGCTCCGGCACACATCACGCAAGGCTCTAACGTCACGTATAACGTGGCATCCAGCAGGCGATAGTTCTGTACCGATTGCCCACCCTGCCGCAACGCCATGATTTCTGCATGAGCTGTCGGGTCATTATCGCTAATGGAGCGGTTCCACCCTTGTGCAATAATTTTATTATCCAGCACCAATACCGCACCCACCGGTACTTCGCCCTCTTCCTGTGCTCGCAATGCCAGCATCATAGCGTGACGCATCCAGTGTTCAGCAGGCAAAACACATTCAGGAAACAAATTATCAGTAGCAGACACATTAACCTCTCAGGCACTTTTGCAGCGTGAATTATACACAGCCAGCGACAACCGCTATACCACAACTCCCCGTTATAAGGTAACTCAGTTGGCCATGATCAGTTAAGGCCAGCTCTGATTGTGGTTTAGCCAGCCTAACGCTCAAAAATCACTCCTCAGGGTCATTAAATCCCATAAACCAGGTAAATATGAAACCTGCAATTATGGTGACAACCATCGCCACTAAATACAACATCACTTTACCCGTCACAATCGTCAGGGCCAGTGGCAAACCAGAAATACCAAAGGTAATCACTGTCGCGACTTTCCAATAACTGATTAGTGTGCCCCCCACAGCACCGCCTAAACAAGCCGCAATAAACGGCTTACCGAGCGGCAGCGTCACACCAAAAATCAGTGGTTCGCCAATGCCAAGTATCCCGACGGGCAATGCTCCTTTGATCACCTGTTTTAATCGGTTATTGTGGGTTTTCATTAATACGGCCAAAGCCGATCCAACCTGACCAACACCCGCCATTGCCAGAATCGGTAGCAGAGGGTTAGAGCCTTGCGCCTGAACCAGCTCCACATGAATAGGCACCAACCCCTGATGTAATCCAGTCAATACCAATGGCAGGAAAAAACCGGATAACAATGCCCCGACCAACAAGCCACCGTGATCAATGGCCAGATTGACACCGTGGGTAATGCCCTCGGAAATGTAGCCCCCCAGCGGCTGCAAAATCAGAATCGCCAGTGAAGCGGTGATCAAAGTGGTCAGCAAGGGGTTAACGATGAGTTCGATGGATTCTGGCAACCGCTGACGCAGCCATTTTTCCAGCCAGCACATCAGAGCCACCACCAACAAAACAGCAATGATCCCCCCCCGCCCTGGCTGCAATGCCTCACCGAATAAGGTAATTTGCGCCAATGCCGGGCTGGTCAGAATACCGGCCATCACCCCGCCCATCGCCGGTGACCCACCGAAGACTTTCGCGGCATTCACCCCAACCAGGATATTCATAATAGCGAACACAGCGCTGCCGAAAATAGCCAGCAAACCAAGAAAATTAGGATATTGTAACGCTAAATCACCCGAGATATCAGGCCGTTCCAGCAGGTTAACGATCCCCATGATCAAGCCCGAGGCAATAAAAGCAGGGATAATTGGGATGAATATATTAGCCAATTTCCTTAAAGCTTCACTCATAGGAGCAGCATATTTGGCTTTGGCTTGCGCCTTATTACGTCTGATATCATCCTGAACAAACAGTGTCTCTTCGGCTCTATTCCCCATCAGGGAACGCATGCTATCAACCACTTTTGATGCAGCTCCGGGACCAACAATCAACTGATGTTGATCCCCCTGCTTGATATAACCCTTCAGCCCAGGTAACTGTTTTAAAGCGATTAAATCAGGCTGTTGCTCATCTTTCACCACGATACGCACCCGCGTCATACAGTTCTCAAGTTTGAGAATATTCCTCTCGCCGCCCATCCCTGCAAGTATTTGTGTCGCCAATAGTGTTGACTTATCCATTGCTGCCCCCCTGATAGTGAGCCTTACAGCGCGGCGCGCAAGTAACCATTATGCTGCTGTAAGCTCTGACGAGCCTGATCAGAGCCGATCCCTTTCAGAATCATCAGAATGGCCGGTTTAACGTCATATTCTGTTTGCGACAAAGCATGCTCCGCATCTATACGGCTGGCACCGGTGGCTTCAACCACGATGCGGCAAGCGCGATCGATCAACTTCACATTGGTCGCTTTCACATCCACCATCAGGTTTTGGTAGACCTTACCCAACTTAACCATAGCCCCGGTAGATAACATGTTGAGTACCAATTTCTGCGCCGTACCTGATTTCATTCGGGTGGAGCCGGTCAGTGCCTCTGGTCCCACGACGGGCGCAATCACGATCTGCGCTTCCTGCGCGACAGGAGAATCCGGGTTACAAACAATGGCCGCCGTCGGGCAACCGAGTTCACAGGCATAGCGTAAAGCCCCTATCACATAAGGCGTGCGACCCGAAGCTGCCAGCCCAACCACCATATCGGTTGCCGTGAGTTGTAAATCTCGCAGATCCTTGGCGCCGAGTGTCATATCATCTTCAGCGCCTTCAACCGCTTTCAGTAACGCATCGGGGCCACCCGCTATCAAGCCAATTACCATGCCATGCGGTACGCCGAAAGTCGGCGGGCACTCAGAGGCATCTAACACACCAAGCCGCCCACTGGTTCCAGCCCCCAAATAAATCAGGCGTCCCCCCTGTTTTAATGCTTCTGCCGCCAGATTAACCGCCTGAGCAATCGCAGGTAAAACCAGACGAATGGCTGCGGGGACTTTGCTATCCTCATCGTTAATGCAAGTTAGCATCGCCAGCGTAGAGAGTTTGTCCAGCTCCATCGTTGCCGGGTTACGGCTTTCAGAAACCAATGTGCCCAGATTCATCGTCTTTCCTTTTTGAATTTTTAATTCTCAATTGTATTTTTATAATTGAATATAATATTCATTAAAGCGAATGTTTTCTTGCGCCATTCATTGAATGATCACAAAAAAAGGATGTTATGCTCC
>JBEGTQ010000118.1:0-9857 GCA_041179305.1 Pseudomonadota bacterium
ACTGGGGCTGTTTGCTTACAAAACGGACATTTTACATCAACCTTAGCCATCAGAATCCCTTTGATAAAAACGGGGAGTTTATCTGATGATCACCGGATTGAATACGTGACCCAAAAAAGGCTCTCAATTAAATCAATGAGAGCCTTTTTTAAGGTAAATTAATTTATCATAGATTGCGGGATAATACATTGAAATATAATGTTTATTTATTGATTGCAATATGTAAGGCCAGACCCATAATGACCAGAGATCAAAGTGGAAAATATCCTGTTTAAATGCAGATAAATCAATATCCAAGTCCTTTAATACTATCTTAAATCATGCGTCAGAGAAAAACAGAGATAAATAATCGTCATCTTACAAAATTTTTTCTGCTTTTTCGGCATTATGCAATAGTCTTAAACGAGACTATGATTAATTTGTATTTATATCAATGGTGAGTCTGTTTGTGGGATAAACAGACTCACCATTTAACGTTATTTATCCAACGTCATTGAGAGTATTATGGTCAATTCAACAACGAATAAACTATCTTTACCGGCTCTCACCTCTTTGGTGGTCGGTTCAATGATTGGTGCCGGTATATTCTCATTACCAGCGACCTTCGGACGAGCAACCGGCGGGTTCGGTGCACTTATTGCCTGGTGTATCGCGGGTGGCGGTATGTTAATGCTGGCTTTTGTGTTTCAGACATTAGCACAACGCAAACCCAATCTCGATTCTGGCGTATTCATTTACGCAAAAGAGGGGTTCGGAGATTATCTTGGTTTCGCTTCCGCATTAGGTTTCTGGGCTGGTACTTGTATTGGTAATGTCTCTTACTTTGTTCTTATAAAATCAACCTTAGGCGCTTTCTTTCCTATATTCGGTGATGGTAATACGATTCCCGCAGTATTATTTGCCTCAATAATTTTATGGGGATTTCATCTTTTGATATTGCGAGGCGTTAGAGAAGCCGCAGCGATTAATACTATTGCTACCTTTGCAAAAATAATTCCAATCTTTATTTTTGTCATCGTTCTGATCTTCGCCTTTAAAGGTGATGTATTTGCACTGAATTTTTGGGGGACGCCAGATGTTGTTAACGGCGCTGATTTATCTCACCTGAATGATTATGGCTATGTTGGCCATGCGGCGGCGGCAATAACCACTGCGGTTGAGCCTGAATCGTTATTTTCTCAAGTACGTAGCACTATGTTGGTAACCGTATTTGTATTCTTGGGTATTGAGGGTGCGAGTGTTTATTCACGTTATGCCAAAGAACGTAGTCATGTTGGTATTGCAACGGTGCTTGGCTTTGTTGGTGTGCTGTGTCTGTTAGTGTTGATCACCATGCTGTCTTATGGCGTGTTATTGCGACCTGATCTTGCGGCATTACGTCAGCCATCAATGGCTGGTGTACTGGAAGCTATCGTGGGGCGCTGGGGGGCAATCTTTATCAGTGTTGGCCTGATCATTTCCGTGCTGGGTGCTTACTTGTCTTGGTCACTGTTGGCAGCAGAAGTGCTGTTCTCGGCGGCGAAAAGCAAAAGCATGCCAAAAGTCTTTGCGACCGAAAACAGCAATGCAGTGCCTTCAGCCGCAGTTTGGCTGACCAATATCTTTATTCAGGTGTTTTTAATTTTGACCCTGTTTACTGATTATGCTTTCCAATTGGCACTGGAGTTAACCAGTTCATTAACCCTTATCCCTTATTTGTTGGTGGGGGCTTATGGCCTCAAGCTGGCATGGACCGGTGAGACTTACGAAACGAACAACAATGGCCATAGAAAAGATTTGATTTTTGCCATTATCGCCACTTTCTATTCTGCACTGATGATTTACGCAGGCGGCCTGAAGTACCTGTTGTTGTCGGCCATTATTTACGGCCCGGGCACGATTTTGTATCTAATTGCTAAGCGTGAACAGCATCAAAAAGCGTTTAATACCTATGAAAGAATATTATTTATTATTTTGATTGTTGCTGCGGTCATTGCGCTTTACAGCATCTTCACCGGAATTATCACCATATAATTTATTGGAGTTCTTATGTCAGATAAAGCCAAAAAAACGCACGGCAAGACGAAGTTTGGTGTTCACTCTGAAGTTGGCAAACTGCATAAAGTGATGGTTTGCGCCCCAGGGCGTGCCCATAACCGCTTGACGCCAAGTAATTGTGATGAATTATTGTTTGATGATGTGCTGTGGGTAGAAAGAGCCAAGCGCGACCACTTCGATTTTATAACTAAAATGCGCGAACGTGGTGTTGATGTGGTTGAGATGCATAATCTGCTGGCTGAGACCGTGACAATTCCGGCGGCGAAAAAATGGATTTTGGATCAACAAATTGTGCCAAATGAGGTATCACTGGGCATTTTGCAAGAAACGCGCAGCTATCTGGAAAGCCTGGAACCGCGCGTGTTAGCTGAAGTGCTGATTGGTGGTTTATCTACCACTGAACTGCATCACGACGGTAAATGCGACAAAGAAGAGTTGAAACTGATCCGTGAGGCAGTTGGCATTACTGAATATCTGTTACCTCCGTTACCGAATACCTTATACACCCGTGATACCACCTGCTGGATCTACGGCGGTGTGACGTTGAATCCGTTGTATTGGCCGGCTCGTCATGAAGAAACTATCCTGACCACCGCTATTTATAAATTCCATCCAGATTTTGGCGATGCCAATGTGAAAGTTTGGTGGGGTGACCCGACGCAGCACCACGGAACCGCGACACTGGAAGGTGGTGATGTGATGCCAATCGGGAATAAAACGGTATTGATAGGGATGAGTGAGCGTACTTCGCATCAGGCGATTACGCAGTTGGCACAATCGCTGTTTAAAAATAGCGAAGGTCAGGTGGAGCGCGTCATGATTGCTGCCATGCCAAAACTGCGTGCCGCAATGCATTTGGATACGGTATTCACCTTCTGTCACCGTGATGTGGTTACTTTATATCCGGCGATTGTTAATCAGATTCAAACCTTCTCACTGCGCCCTGACAATGGCCCGACCGGTATTAAATTAAGCCGTGATAAAGGGAGTTTTGTTGAAGCGGTTGCCAGTGCACTGAACCTGAAAAAACTGCGTGTGGTTGAGACTGAAGGTAACGATTACGATACCGAACGTCAGCAGTGGGACAGTGGTAATAACATGGTTGCTCTGTCTCCTGGCGTGGTTTTGGCCTATGACCGTAATACCAAAACTAACACCCAGTTGCGTAAAGAAGGGGTGGAAGTGATTGAGATCGTCGGTAGTGAATTGGGTCGCGGACGGGGAGGAGGTCACTGTATGACTTGTCCTATTGTCCGGGATGCTGTTGATTATTAATACGTTTCATACTTCAAGCCGCATGTGCGTTGGCCGGTTTCGTTTACCTCAGTCTTGAGTAACCTCTCGGGGATTTGCTCAGATGCGGCCTTCCTGCAACTCGAATTATTTAGGGTATAACGGTGTTGTTCTTAAAAAAATAGCCGATAGTGAATAGCAAAACAGCGCTATTTTGCTATCGGTTATCAGTTTGTTAATACTGAAATGAGATGAAAAGGATCCTTGCGTGAAATATGTTTATGGCATGTGCTTCTCAATTATCGTGGCCCTGACCACACTGTTTGCCTTCGAAAATAGGGGGCTGGTCAGCTTATCTTTAATTTTCACGCAAATAACGCTGCCCATTTCAGTACTTATTGTTCTGATTTATTTTTTAGGGATGTTTACTGGGGGATTATTAATCACACTGATAAGAGCGTTAGTGCGCCGTCTGTCACAGAAAAGAGTGGCGCCCAAAACAGATAAAAAAGTGTGACTGACTAATCTGCATAATAAATTTTAACATCTGACTCAACGAGATCTTATAGTGAAGATAAAAACTGTAGTCACTCTGCTAGTAACGTTTCTTCTCGCTGCTTGCGACAGAACTCCCCCTGAAGTCGTAGAAAGTGTGCGCCCGGTAAAAATATTTACCGTCGAAGATAGCGGCCAAAATGGTACTCGCTATTTCCCAGCTCGGTTGCAAGCGGGTGATGAAACTCAACTTTCCTTTAAACGTGGCGGGCAACTGCAACAGTTGTTGGTGCGTGAAGGTGAACAGGTGAAAAAGGGTCAAACCATCGCCAGGCTGAATGATACGGATTTGAACTTACGCGTCAGAGATCGTCAGTCCACCTTTAACCTGGCACGAGATCAGTTTAACCGTTTTAATACATTGCAAGGCCAAAGGGCTGTCTCTCGTGCCGAATTAGATGTGCGCCGTGCTGAAATGGAATCCGCGCGCGCGACGCTGGAAATTGCGCAAAAAGAACTCAGTGATGCAACCATTACGGCACCTTTTGATGGCATCATTGCTAATGTTAACGTGCGTAACCATCAGGTGATGGCAGCCGGCCAGCCGGTCGCGACGCTAAGTGCACTGGATACGTTGGATGTGGTGTTCAGTGTACCGGAGCGCCTGTTTACTACGCTGGAGATAAGTAATCGTACTTACAAGCCAACGGTATTACTTAATCATATGCCGGGGCGCGAATTTATTGCTGAATATAAAGAGCATACTACCTCGACGACCTCAGCTTCACAAACCTTCCAGGTGACATTGACCATGAAGCGCCCGGCGGATATGCCATTGCTCTCTGGTATCAGTGGCCGGGTAAGAATCAATTCAGGTAATTTGTCTGGCACTGACCACCCAACCATCGTGGTACCGGTGGAAGCGGTGTTTAACCCTGATAGCGCCCAGTTGAATGATGCCCGAGTTTGGGTCATCAAAAACAATGACGGACAAATGCATGTAGAAGAGCGCAAAGTTCAGGTGGGTCAGCTCACAGCAAATGGCATACAAGTGACCTCTGGTCTGGCTGACGGCGAGCAAATTGTCGCCGCAGGTACGGGTGAGCTGCGTCCAAATCAGGTTGTCAGGACTTGGATTCGTGAGCGGGGTCTCTGATGAAGTTGACTGATAATTTTATTAATAATAATACCCGTATCTGGCTAACGATCCTGTTGCTGGGTATTGGCGGCATTATTGCCTATCTCAATATCGGCAGGTTGGAAGATCCGGCTTTCACTATCAAAACAGCGGTGGTTGTCACCCGTTATGATGGTGCATCTGCACAGCAGGTTGAGGAAGAAGTTACGTTACCACTGGAGAATGCCATTCAGGAACTCTCTTCTGTCGATGATGTTACCTCTATTTCCAGCGCCGGTTTATCGCAAATAACCATCAATATCCACGCACAATATGGTGCCAATGAGTTACCGCAAGTTTGGGATGAGCTGCGGCGTAAAATCAACGATAACAGTGTTCGTTTACCCCCCGGGGCGAGTGCGCCAAGGGTTAATGATGATTTCGGGGATGTTTACGGCTTCTTCTTCTCGTTGACCGGTGACGGATATAGCAATCAGGACTTACGTAATTTCGCCGAGCAACTGCGGCGTGAGTTGGTTTTGGTACCGGGTGTTGGTAAGGTGGGTATCGTTGGGATTTTACCAGAAGAAGTGCAGGTTGAGATCTCTCGTGCGCAGATGACGGCAGCGGGTATCACGCCCCAACAGTTATCTGATTTACTCAGCCGCCAGAATGTGGTGTCCGATGCCGGCCAGTTGCAGGTAGGCAGTGAGTCAATTCGTTTGCATCCGACCGGTGAATTCCAAAGTGTCCAAGAGTTGGGGAATTTACTGGTAAGTCAGCCCGGTAGCCCGAAAAGTGTGTACTTACGTGATATTGCGACTGTCACGCAGGGCTTTGGCCACTCGCCGACCAATATTTATCGCGCCAACGGTAATCCGGCACTGGCATTGGGGATTTCATTCGCGCCGAATGTTAACGTGGTGAACGTCGGCAATGCGATTAAATCCCGGCTGGTTCAGCTTGAAGGCGAGCGCCCGTCAGGTATGCATATCAATGTCTTCTACGATCAATCTCACGAAGTAGAAGGCGCAGTGAATGGCTTTATTCTTAACTTCCTGTTGGCGCTGTTAATCGTTGTTGTCACCCTGTTGATCTTCATGGGGGTGCGCAGTGGCGTCGTTATCGCCATCTCGCTGGCACTTAACGTTCTCGGGACGCTGCTCATCATGTGGCTGTTTAATATTGAGCTACAACGGGTATCGTTAGGGGCGTTGATTATCGCACTCAGTATGCTGGTGGATAACGCCATTGTCGTGGTGGAAGGTGTGGTGGTTGGTCGCCAGCGCGGTGAGAGTGTCTTCACTGCTATCAGCAATGTGGTGAGGCGTTCAATGATGCCACTGCTGGGGGCGACGATTATTGCTATCCTAGCCTTTGCTCCTATCGGTTTGTCCAATGATGCAACGGGGGAGTATTGCCGGTCGCTATTTGACGTGTTGTTGATCTCGCTGATGTTGAGCTGGTTTACTGCACTGACACTGACACCGGTATTCGCCAAATGGGCATTCCAGGGCCAGAAAGAACCGGAGGTAGATGCGGATAAACCGGTCAAACGACCCTATGATGGCTGGCTGTTCCGCTCTTATCGGGTGATTCTAAATAAGTTACTGCAACACCGTAGCATCACATTAGTTGCGTTGATCGCCCTGTTAGTGGCATCCGTTGTGGGTTTTAGTAACGTGCGACAAAGCTTCTTCCCGCCGTCCAATACACCTATCTTTTTTGTTGATATCTGGTTGCCCTACGGGACAGACATTGGTTATACCGAACAGGTTGCCGCCAAAATTGAGCAGCATATCAAGCAGCAAAAAAGGGTGGCAGATACGATGGTAACGATTGGTCAGGGTGCGATGCGCTTTATGCTGACCTACAACGCCCAACGTCATTATCCTAATTATGCACAAGTGATGGTTCGAACTGAGCGGTTGGAACAAATACCGGGCTTGATTGATGAAATCGAGTTGTATATGCATGACGAGTACCCGCAAGTAGATGTACAGATGAAACGCATCATGTTTGGGCCGTCTAACAACAGTTCGATCGAAGCCCGCTTTGTTGGCCCGGATCCAGAGGTGTTGCGTACACTGGCAGCGCAAGCGGAAAAAACAATCATTACTGATCCGATGGCAGACGGTGCAAGGCATGACTGGCAGGGGCGTAGCAAAATAATCCGTCCACAGTTCTCCGATTATTTGGGTCGTGAGTTAGGTGTTGATAAACGTGAAGTGGATGGCACATTGCGCATGAGTTTTGGCGGCTTGCCGGTCGGTTTATACCGTGATGGCAGTCGCACCATGCCGATTGTACTGAGAACGCCGGATTCAGAGCGGCTTAACGCAGAGCGTTTGAATGATGTGATGGTCTGGAGTCAGGCGCGTCAAGCCTTTATCCCGATTGATAACGTGGTCACCAGCTTTGAAACCGAATGGGAAGACCCACTGATTATGCGTCTGGATCGTAAGCGGACGCTAACGGTACAAACAGATCCGACACAACAAGGCGGTGAAACCTCTGCTGAACTGTTGCGCCGCATTAAACCTAAAGTGGAAGCGATTCAACTACCGCGTGGATATGAATTGGAGTGGGGTGGTGACTACGAAAGCACCAAGGAAGCGCAACGGGGTATTTTCATCAGTTTGCCAATCGCATTTCTAATTATGTTCATCGTGACGGTATTGATGTTCAGCTCGGTACGTAACGCTGTTGCTATCTGGCTGACGGTGCCGCTGGCGCTAATCGGTGTCACGGTTGGCTTCCTGCTGACAGGCATTCCATTCGGTTTTATGGCCCTGTTGGGGCTGTTAAGTCTGAGTGGCATGTTGATACGTAATGGTATTGTTCTGGTGGAAGAGATTGGCCTTCAGCGGCAGGAAAAACCGCTACGGCAAGCCATTGTTGAAGCATCTACCGCGCGTTTACGGCCCATCATGCTAACGGCATTCACCACGGTACTGGGGCTGGCACCATTGCTCAGTGATGCTTTCTTCCAAAGTATGGCCGTGGTCATTATGTTTGGCCTGGGCTTTGCGACAGTATTGACCTTGCTGGTTTTGCCAGTGATTTACAGTTGCATGAACCCGGAATCTGAAGACGGTGATACCTCTAAGGGGTAGAACAAGGCGCTGATTACTTTATTCATGCAGTTCAGCAGGTTGTGAGAAGTAAATGATTTTGCGAGAGAGTCTTTTGATGCGTGTACGCAGCGCCAGGTTGTGCTCAATGCGCTGAGTGAAAATTTTGCTGGTCAGAGGCTTATTCTGCGGTACTTCTCTCGCGTAGCTACCCCGAACATCGCGGCTTATTGTGCCGATATTGAATGGAGACAGCAGCATGAGCAATGCTCGGCTGGTTTCGTTGGCTCCGGGCAGAAAGTATGAGCCAGTATGCTGCTGTTTTTTGTGTTATATACATGCCTTAGATTTAACCTATTAGAGGCATCCAATACATTGATATCCCGATGTTGGTCAGCGCCGCAGGCTGTCTGGAAGCCAGTCGTAATTGACAAATAACCGCGCTGGATGCCGCAACAGGCATGCTATATTTACAATGACCACTTAGTTAAAGAAACGGTTTAAACGAGCAGCTCAGGCTAATTAAGAGCGGCTATTTTAGGAATTAAAGCGCCAAGTGGAGACAAAATTTGATTTCTCCATTGATAATGTTCTTTAATTAGCGTGGCACCAGCCTGTCGTATTTTAACGATTTCACTGTGAGTCAGTTGATTTACCTCATTAATAATTGCAGCCAGATCAATCGGATCCCCAGGGATATGTAAAAATCCATCAATGCCGTGCTTAACTTGCTCAGCCAGCCCGCCTGAATCTGCCACAACTAACAATGCTCCTTGTTGCCTCGCCAGCCAACGTGACTCCATAGGAATCAATCCGTTAGGTTCATTCTCAGCAGAGAGCACACAAACACGGGTATTGCGCCATTGAATGAGGCATGCCATTAATTCTCTATCGAACGAATGTATAATCGATGCTTTAATATTTAGCTGACGAGTTAATTCGGTTAGCTCTGGTATAGCAGGATCGCTAATAATCACTGGGTGGATCACACCGTTCAGATAACCTGCCGCTTTGAGTAACAAATCATGGCGTTTATAGCTGGCTCCTCGACCAAGCGTAATTGCCAGAGGTTGTTCTAATGGTATGCCGTGCAAGGACAACATGCTACTGATTTCCAGATCACTGCGGATTCTGAACCAGGGATCATTAATATTCACGCCAGAGGGAACGGGGACAAATGTATTCGGATCTGCGCCATATTGTGTCATTAAATGATGAGCCAGAAAGTGACTTATAGTGCCGAGTTTAATATTGGGATCAATCTTGGCCCAGTGAACTGGCAATGATTCAGCCATCAGACGCTCAGGGTTAGGTAATGGCATTTCATGATTAAAAGCAGTGCCATGAGAAATATAAATGACTTTCAAATTCCCTGGTTCAATAGAAGTATGGAGGCTGGTAATTAACGGTGTTAATGAAAAAGGCAGCTCATGACAAAAGGCGAGGGTAATGTCATAATTTTTGCTCAGATCAATAATTTTCATTGCACTGGCCGCAGATGATATTTGCCAATTTTGTAAATTGCCAAGAAAAATGTCGCCATGAAGCCAGGAGCATTTTGCGCCTTTACCTAATGTCATGTCGGGTACAGTAGAATACGTGCCCCCCATCATATTTATCTGATTTATATAATGAGAATAACCCTCAGCATCAAAAAAAGGATTATCTTTACTGTAAGAAATTTCAATAAAGTGAGGTTCAAGGATTATATCATTATCAAATAAAAAATTAATAATTTCGGGTAATGTTTGAATTTGCCCTCTTATATAAGAGCCGACACCGCCAGCAAAAATTTTCACCCCTTCTGTTGCTAAATGGATAACAGCAACTTTTAGGTTACTTTTAGCATTATCAGGTATTATTTTATCTCTCATAAAACCTCTCATGACTTTATACCCGTT
>JBEGTQ010000119.1:0-10572 GCA_041179305.1 Pseudomonadota bacterium
TGATTGACCATTTTAACATCCACACCCAATGTTTTCTTCCACATTGAGGCGATGGCGATAGCCAATTTCTGATTATTATCAGATGTGTTATACAATAGCGATAATTTTAACGGTTTGTTCGGGCCATAACCGGCAGCATGGAGCAGTGACCTTGCTTGCGCATTCAATTCATTCTGATCCTGCTGCTGTAATATATTTGCAACCGGATGATAACCCGCAGTAATGTCAGGTGTGAAGTGATAGGCCGGCTTCTCACCTGTACCTAATATTTTCTCCGCAATAATTTTGCGGTCAATGGCATAAGATAGCGCTTTACGCACCCGAACGTCATTGGTCGGCGCACGTTGCGTATTAAAAGCGTAATAATAAGTACCTAGCTGATCTGGGGTATAAACCTGATCAGGAATGTCTTTTAAAAATTTCTGATACAGATTCTTCGGGAAGGACTCAGTAATATCAATATCCCCTGCCAGATAACGTTTTGTGGCATTTGCTTCCTGATTAATTGGAATAAAGGTCACTTTGGTTAAAACGGTATGAGCATGGTCCCAATAATCGTTATTGGGCACTAAGACTAACTTTTCATTTACCACTCTGTCTTGTAATTTAAATGCACCATTGCCCACCAGATTGCCAACTTTGGTCCAGTCATTACCGTATTTATCAACAACAGTTTGGGGTACAGGGAATAAACTAAAATTAGCTGTCAGGCTTGGGAAATAAGGTACCGGTTTGCTAAGTTTGATTTTAAGCGTGTGGCTATTAACGGCACTGACCCCGAGAGTCTCAGGCGACATTTTGCCAGAGATAATCTGTTGGGCATTCTCAATGCCAGCCAAATCGGCAAACCAGGCAAAAGGCGATAAACTTTGAGGATCAACCAAGCGACGCCAACTGTAGACAAAATCTTGTGCGGTAACCGGCTGGCCATTAGACCACTTTGCATCTTTACGTAAGGTAAATATATACGTTTGATTATCTGTTGTTTGCCAACTTATAGCAACGCCAGGAATGATTTTCCCGTACGCATCCTGATTAACCAAGCCTTCAAACAAATCTCTGGCAACCTGGGCTTCGATTAACCCGACAGCTTTCACCGGATCGAGCGAGACAGGCTCATCTTTAATATGACGAACAATTTCTTGCTTTTCTGCCAGCACGGTACCCACAGGGACGTCTGCGGCATTTGCTACGCCCAGTGAGGTGCTGATCAATGTAGCGCACAATGTATAACGGAGAGACTGCATAATCGATAACCTTATCGTGGTGGTTCCATGTCAGCGAAAAAATTCAAATCAAAACAAACTAGCAGATAAGCCCCCCCATGACGATGAGAAAAATAAAAAAAAGTGCACTGTAACCCTAATTTTGCTCTACAAATTTAGGGTGCCAGCCACTTCATTCCAACACTAAAGACATAATGGAGTAAAAGTATTCAATCAGTTGATTGTGTGGTAGAATCTGCGCTTTTAGATACGGGGATGAGATGGCTAAAGTTGATGTAAAATACCCGTCTTGTGAACAGACAGCCCCATGAATGTATAATGAGCTATCAACTCATTAAATACACAATCAAAAGATTACAACAGCAAGCGGTAAAAACCTAATGTATCCGGTATATCAGTTGGTTAGAAATTTTTTCTATCCAAGCCGCCCTTGTTACCTTAAACTGGACTTCGTGTTAACCATCTGTAAAAGGGATAAAACAATGACACAAACAGTATATTTTCAAGGTAATCCAATCGCTGTTGCAGGCAAATTGCCTCAGGCGAGTGATAAAGCTAAAGATTTTGCTTTGGTAGCGAAAGACTTATCTGATGTTGCTTTAAGTAGCTTCGCGGGTAAACGTAAGGTCTTGAATATCTTCCCAAGTATTGATACCGGTGTATGTGCCGCGTCAGTGCGTAAATTCAACCAACTGGCTGGCGAGCTTGAGAACACGCTTGTTCTTTGCATTTCTTCTGACCTGCCATTTGCTCAATCACGTTTTTGTGGTGCGGAAGGCTTGAGTAATGTCACGACACTGTCGACTCTGCGTGGCGATGATTTCAAACAGGCATACGGTGTGGCAATTACTGAAGGCCCTCTGGCGGGTTTGACCGCGCGGGCAGTGGTAGTTCTTGATACTCAAAACAACGTTATCTACAGCGAACTGGTTAAAGAAATCACGACCGAACCAGACTATGACGCCGCACTGGCAGCACTAAAATAAATACCGTATTCAGCGTGGTAGGTGAGCCTCAGGCAGGCTCATTAATCCAGATGAGCTTGCGCGGGTAACTGATTCGGCCGATTGAACGTAACCAACACACCTGTAACTTGAAAATGGCGGGTAAAGACACAATGCGGCTGCCCCTTAGGTACAGCCGTTTTTTATTACCGATTGCCTTAGCGCTTACTCTTCTTCATTTTCATCATTCGCGGGCCGTTTACTGCTTAAGCCGTATTCACGCAGTTTATTGGCAATCGCCGTGTGAGAAACCCCCAGGCGCCTGGCCAGTTTACGTGTACTGGGGTAATTGCGGTAAAGACGAGTCAAAACTGAACGTTCAAAGCGTTTAGTAATGTCATCAAGCGATCCCTCCAATAGCTCATCACCTAAAGCAGCGTCAACGTCAAACTCAGGCAGAATGATATCTTGTGGCCGGAGTTCGAAACCGTCCAGTTCGGTCAAAGCGCGATAAATAGCATTCTTCAGTTGGCGTACATTGCCCGGCCAACCATAGTGGGTCAGGAAACGGCATAACCCGGGCACCAATTTTGGCCGTGGAACGCCCTGCTCATCGGAGAAACGCGCAACAAACAGTTCAGTCAATGGCATAATGTCAGCCTGACGTTCACGTAATGGTGGCAGAGTGATGGTGAGAACATTCAGGCGATAATATAAATCTTCCCGGAACTCACCACGCTGTACCAATTCCATCAAGTTCTTCTGTGTGGCACAAATCACTCGGACATCAACATGTACTTCGTGTTCTTCTCCGACACGACGGAAAGTGCCATCATTAAGGAAACGCAATAACTTGATTTGCATGCGCGACGACATTTCACCGATTTCATCCAACAGCACCGATCCTCCATTCGCCTGCTCAAAAAAGCCCTTTTTGCCTTCAACAGCATTTGGATAAGCACCTGCCGCATAGCCAAATAACTCGTTTTCTACCACATCGTCGGGCAGTGAAGCGCAATTTAGCCCCAAAAACGGCATTTTGCCGCGTGGGCTACGCAAATGGCAGGCGTGAGCCAGCAGATCTTTACCGGTACCGGTATCACCCACCAGCAACAACGGTGCATCCAGCATCGCCAGCTTGCGTGCCTGCTCCAGCACATGGCGCATCTTGGTACTGGTAGCAACAATCTGTTTAAATTCAGTGTCATCATTGACTGATAAAATTTGTAGCTGCTGCCCCATTCGTGCGGTGGACTTCAACATCACAACGGCACCAACCGACTGACTTTGCTGGTTTTCATCTTCAAGATAGATCGGCGTGATCTCCATCAGATAGTCCTGATTGTTGATCAATATTCGCGCGTTATGAGGAGACGTTTCACCGCCATCAAACCAGCGAGCAAAGTTATATCCCCCCAGCAGGCTGCCGGCAGTTTTGTGACGAATTTTATCTTCATTAAGCGAAAATAACTGGCGGACTGCCGAGTTTGCTAACTCAATATTACCTTTTAAATCAATGGAAAATACCGGTTCTGGTATGGATTCTAGCAATGCGCGTAATGCGCGATGTTCACGTTCTGACGGCATAAAGGAAACAGTGCGAACATCCGTTACCCCATCAATACGTCGAATCTCAATCATTAACTCACTAAATACACTAAAGTCTAATGAAGAAAAATTCAGATAAATGCGACCAATAGGATCAATTTCGATCCCTCGTAAATCAATGCTGCGTAACACCAAGAGATCAAGTAACTCTCTGGTGAGACCGATTCGGTCTTCGCAAAAAACTTCCAGGCGCATCAATATTGACCTTATATATGGCAGGTGTGGAATGGCTGCGTAACATAATACCCCGTAGCCCCCGACTGATGAAGCTGTGTGTCAGCAAAAATTGACAGGAATCGGCTTTTTGTCATTTTTTTCCATAATGTATCGACCTGATAACATTTTTAGCGCATTTACCTGCCGTATGCCCGTAGTTTATTAGTTATAGCATTAATATACCCAACCTGAATCTTGAAGGGCTACTGGTATAGATAATATGAATATAACGCTTAAATATATTCTTTCCATGTCAAAAATTAGTGACACTTTGCATTACATCGGCCACATGGCTATAGTATACATAGCCAGTTGACCGAGGAGGTTACATGAGAACATATCGTCCAGAACCAGCAACCAAAAAAGGGGCGCTGTGGCGTGAGATTGGTCTACCTGCCAGCCGTGGCACTGTACTGGTAGACAGCATCAAGATGGGGTTTTCTGTTGATGTTATCGACGGTATACATTTGTGGGCATCAATGCCTAAATCCGAGATATTGCGTGCCACGGGTATCCCCAGCCGTAGTCTGACTCGCCGTCGTACCCATGATGGTCGTTTCACCCCAGAAGAGAGTGAAAGGATTGCACGTTTTGTTCGTGTAATGGATGCAGCCGTTGACTTATTTGGCGGTGACAAAGGTAAGGCTATTACCTGGATGTCCGCCCCCATCAAAGGGCTGGGTCACCGCACTCCTGACTCTCTGTTAGAAACGGAAACCGGGGCACTGGAAGTCTGTGATTTGATTGGCCGACTGGAACACGGTGTATTTTCGTGACGTTCTGTTTTGATAAAATTGTCGTTTTTATACAGCCAAAGGAAGTGCGACACATGGGGAATCAGTGGATGGAACGCAAATTATGATGCTCTACCGCATTGTGATGCGCCGTTATCTCGCCTCAACCTGGACCGGGTATGGCGCTGAAATTTATGGCGGTCGCTGGAATCATAAAGGCTATGCTGCTATCTATTTAGCCAATAGCGTATCGCTGGCAATGTTGGAAACATTAGTACATATTCACGACAGCGCTACGCTCAGTGAGTTTGAGTTATTTCAGATTGAAATTGATGACAGCAGTATTATGCTGCTACAACCGCAGGACTGGCCGTCAGACTGGCGGAGCGCACCCGCACCGGTCGCGACGATGGATGTTGGCACCGAGTGGTTGAAATCAGAATCATCTGTTGGATTACTGGTTCCATCGACGTTAGTACCGTCAGAGAATAATATGTTGATTAACCCTTGCCACAAAGACTTTCAGGCTTGTCTGAACAGCGTCAAACCACTCTCTTTTGCTTTTGATCCACGGCTAAGATAGTCTTTGTCATTATCACTACTGACTAACCTTATCTTTCTTCGGTAAAGCATTTTTCAGTTGGCTGACCAACTGGCGGCGGAAATCACCCAGTTTAGGTTTATCACCTTCCAGCCACGGTAACGGGCGACACAATTCCATCGCTTTGATGCCCAGACGCGCCGTGAGTAATCCTGCACCGATTCCTTGCGCAGCGCGGGCTGATAAACGTGCCGCTAAATCTTGTGACAACCAATCCATGCCCACTTCACGCACCAACTCAGAAGCACCGGCAAAGGCAATATTCAGCAAGACCAGGCGGAACAAACGAATACGGCTGAAATACCCTAATTCAATACCATATAGAGCAGCAATACGATTGATAAGGCGAATGTTGCGCCAGGCGATAAATGCCATATCCACCAGCGCCAACGGGCTAATAGCAATCATCAATGCGGATTCAGCTGCGTAACGGCTGATTTCTGCCCGAGCCTGATTATCCAGTGCCGGTTGTACCAATCTGGCGTACAACTCAACCACTTCGCGATCGTTATGGGTTTCATGTAGGGACGCTTGCCAGCGCTGCAATGCCGGATGCCCTTGATCCAGCCCGGCCTGACACGCCAATTTTTCACAAAAAGCCCGACCCTGGCCTATACCGTGACTGACAAGTAATTTTCGCGCAATATCGCGTTCTTCAGCTCGTTGACGTAAGCGGTATAAACGTCGCCACTCGGTAACCAAGGAACCAACACCCGCAAATACAATCAAGCCACCTGCAGTAGTCGCACCGAGGGCTATCCAGTCTTGCTGTTGCCATGCCTGATTCACCCATTGCACTGATTGAGCAATCACACTGACACCAAAAAGTGCCACACCGACGGTAACCATTTTACGCCACAGGCTGCGTTTGGGTTTTAGCGCCGCATTGACCACGCCTTCCGCGCGCCCTTCTTCATTTTCAGCGTCCAATTCTGGCGCTGCCGGAGAGAAGTTTTCCGCTACCCGTTCATCAAAAACCTGTGCTACTTTTAGTTGCGGTTCATCTGGCGGTTGCAACGGCTGTTCAAAATCGATCCGTGGTTTCAACGGTTCACTCATCGCAATTTATCTCCCAATAAAAATTCCATCACCGCATCAAGCCGAATGTGAGGCAGTGGGCGATCAGCATACACCGCTTGCGGGCGGAACTGGTCAAAATGAAAACCTTGCTGTTGCCAGAATGCCGGACCTGGCAAACGGGCAGGAACATCACCGGGGAAAACTGTCAGCGGCGCACCATCCTCCAGACGACTGCCGCGCAATGCGGGAATTTTTTGCCCCTGACTATCGACAATTCCACTCTCTGTCGCTTGTACCGAAGCCAACCCGACACAATCCATGCTAATGCCCTCGAAGGCGGCATTTTGCCAGGCCTCCTGCACCAGTTGTTGCAGTAACGATACCAAATTGGCATGTTGATCAGCCGTTACGTGATCAGCTTTGGTTGCCGCAAACATCAGTTTATCGATACACGGAGAAAATAAGCGGCGGAACAGCGTACGCTTTCCATAATGGAAGCTTTGCATCAATTGCGTCAGTGCCAAACGCATGTCGTTGAATGCCTGAGGCCCGCTATTCAGCGGTTGCAGACAATCCACCAACACAATTTGCCGATCAAAACGAACAAAATGCTCTTTATAAAAATCTTTCACCACCGCGTGACAGTAATAGTCAAAACGGGTGCGCAACATACCCAAATTTGAATGTTTATCTGCCCGTGCCAGCCGGGATTCCCCAATACCATTGACATCCGTCCACGGGAAAAACTGCAATGCGGGTGCGCCCGCCATATCACCCGGCAGTACAAACCGCCCGGGTTGAATGAAATGCATACCTTCATTTTTACAGCGAATCAGATAGTCGGTATACGCCTGCGTAATAGCAGCCAATTGATTTTCATCCGCTGGCGCTAACGGATCACACTGCCGACATAGGGTTAACCAAGGTTTAGCCCACTCAATGCGATCTCCCTGTAACAATCCGCCCATCTGGCGCGACCAGCTTAAATAGTCCTGCTCCAGCATAGGAAGGTCTAATAACCATTCACCTGGATAATCAACAATCTCCAAATATAGCGTGGACGTTTCTTTAAAATGACGGAATAGTGAGTCGCAAGAACGAAAACGCAACGCTAAACGGATCTCACTCACACCTCGCGTCGGTGCTGGCCAGCAAGGTGGTGTTCCATACAAAGACGCCAGCCCTTCATCATAGGTAAAACGTTGAATACCCAGATCCCGCTGAGGAACTCGTTTTACCCCCAATAAACGCTCTTCGCGCACAGCAGAAAACAGCGGCAGACGGGCACCACTGTGAACATGAAGTAATTGATTAACCAAAGAAGTAATAAAGGCGCTTTTCCCGCTGCGGCTCAGGCCAGTTACCGCCAGACGCAGGTGCCTGTCCATCCCACGATTAACCAAAGACGTAATCTCATTTTGCAGTCGTTTCATGCTGTTCCCTGACAAATTGGCGCGCAATAGTTTGCATTACGTGTTTCAACATCGGCTCAAGTATTAGCAGGAATAACCAACGCAGAGGTTTACTGCTCACACGTTTGGCGAGTAAGCCTGCAGCACCCGCCGGGCCACAGGTCAATGCAACAGTAAATATCATTTTCAGTAGTGACATGAGTATGACACCTACACGCATACGGGCAGGTTTATTGTTGATCATTTTACCCTCCGGCAGGACGATTTCATTGCAGGGCAGCCGGCCATCGACGATGACCGAACCCGTTTTAACTCAATAGATTCATCTTATTAGAGCTGACGAAAGCGACTTTGTACGCCGAAGGTTTCCGAGGTGACGTAGCCCTCAACCTGACGCAAACGTTGCTCACCTGCCCCTAACTCGTACTCCAGTTGATCCAAAAGTTGACACGGTGTCGCCTCATGCTGATTGCTGAAACTGCCCGCAGGGGCGGGTTCCAACATGAAAGTCAGTACGATATAAGCTGCAATAGTGAAGACGAATAAGCCCAAAAACAGCGATAGCACCACCATTATCCGAATCAGTCGCACCGGAATATCAAAATAATGAGCCAGACCGGCACATACCCCTTTGATCATGCCTTCTTCCGGTACCCGGTACAGTTTTTTACTACCAAGGACATTCGCCATTATGACTGCCTCCAGTTAGGGTGCTGCGCATCAAGAATCTCTTCTAATGTCTGAATACGTTCACGCATACGACGCGCGTCGTCGGTTAACTGTGATAAGCGCTGCACATCCTGGTGGCTGAGCTGCGCGCCGCTTTGCTGACGGTTGCTGTAGTGGAGCCATAGCCAAATCGGAGCCACAAACAACACAAAAACAGTTAGTGGTATGGCAAGAAACAGGATACTCATTCATTCCCCTTAATCATCTTTAATTGCTTTTTCATGGCAGGCCACCGTTACGCTGATGGCACTGTCGTCATTATTAATATCTTGCTGAAATCAGTATAAAAATAGAATTACTCAGGCGAATTCATTTTCGCTTTCAATGCCGCCAATTGCTGGCTGATTTCATCATCAACTTTCAGTTCAACAAACTCCTGCTCCAAAGACTTTGGTTTCCCAACCTTCACAGTTTCAGCTTCAGCTTCCATATGGTCAATACGGCGTTCAAACTGTTCAAAGCGCGCCATCGCTTCATCCAACTTACCATTGTCTAACTGGCGACGAACATCGCGAGATGAAAAAGCCGCTTGGTGCCGCAGTGTCAACGCTTGCTGTCTTGCCCGGGTTTCGGTCAATTTGCTTTCCAATTCGCTAATTTCGTGTTTCATCCGATTCAGTGTTTCTTCAACTGTTGCCACTTCCCGCGTCAACATATCGATCAAGGAGACAATTTTTTGCTTTTCAATCAATGCGGCACGAGCCAAATCTTCTTTACCTTTGCGCAGAGCCAGTTCGGCTTTATTCCGCCATTCTTGTTGCTGACTTTCATTGTGATCAATGCGGCGCAACAATTGTTTTTTCTCAGCCAGCGCACGAGCGGATGTTGAACGGATCTCAACCAATGTGTCTTCCATCTCCTGAATCATCAGCCGTACTAACTTTTGCGGATCTTCAGCTTTATCCAGTAATGTATTGATGTTGGCGTTTACGATGTCGGCAAAACGAGAAAAAATACCCATAATTTATATCCTCTTAAACTGATTGGCGTTTGGTTGCGCCGATTCATATATCGACTATCAATAGTTACATATCAAGAGTCGTGCCAACTTTTCAAAAAAATAATAGTTTGAAAATTAACAAAAAAAGAGTTTTGACTGAAATGAGGTAAAATGTAGAGTGATTACTTTAACCAACTATTGGCGAATTTCATCATGCGTGAGCAAGTAGAAAACCTGTTAGGCGAAGCAAACTCTTTTGTTGACGTGCTGGAGCAAGTTTCAGGCCTGGCAAAACTGAACAAGCCGGTGTTGGTGATTGGCGAGCGTGGTACCGGCAAGGAGCTGATTGCACATCGGTTGCATTACTTATCCGGGCGTTGGCAAGGGCCATTTATTTCCCTTAACTGCGCCGCGCTCAATGAAAACCTGCTCGACTCAGAACTGTTCGGCCACGAAGCCGGAGCCTTTACCGGTGCGCAGAAACGCCATCTGGGGCGTTTTGAACGTGCTGACGGCGGGACATTATTTTTAGATGAACTGGCAACGGCACCGATGTTGGTACAGGAAAAGTTATTGCGCGTGATTGAGTATGGCCATCTGGAACGGGTCGGGGGCAGCCAGCCATTACAGGTGGATGCCCGGTTGGTGTGTGCCACCAATGACGATTTACCCGCGTTGGCCGCTGCTGGAAAGTTCCGTGCCGACCTGCTTGACCGCCTCGCCTTTGATGTAGTGCAATTGCCGCCGCTACGTGAGCGGCAGCAAGACATCATGTTGCTGGCAGAACATTTTGCTATCCAGATGTGCCGAGAGTTAACTCTACCGTTATTCCCCGGTTTTACCTCGCAAGCCAGGCAGCAACTGCTGGACTATCACTGGCCGGGCAATGTGCGAGAATTGAAAAATGTGGTAGAACGCTCGGTTTATCGCCACGGGAACAGCGACCAATCACTGGATAGTATCGTTATTAACCCTTTCGCAACCAGGCAGCCGCGTGAAAACAACGCGCCACAAACGGCAGACTCTCACACTACTGAACTGCCTCGATTACCTCTCAACCTGAAGCAGTGGCTGCATCACAGTGAACAGCAAATGATAGAGAATGCACTGAAACAGGCGCGGTTCAATCAACGTCAAGCGGC
>JBEGTQ010000120.1:0-7493 GCA_041179305.1 Pseudomonadota bacterium
AATGACTGGTATTCACCACCGCAGAGCCGTTACCCGAACTGATATGCAGCAAATACAGCGGCTTTTGACTTTGTTTCCCTCGCGGTAATCGAATGTGCAGGCTTTCCTGTGCCAGACTTTCTGTCAGATGCAAAAATACCTCTGACTGGATGGCCTGTGGGAATTGCACATTTTCACTCAGGTTTGTCAGTTGGTAGGAGCCACACTCGCGGTCACTCAGCTCTGGAGCATAGCGGCCATCAATAAAAACCAGCCGATGAGTGTCTTGTACTAATGACAATGCATCGCACTGTGCGGCTGTCACCGCTGTCGTATGAGCAAAACTGAAATCCTGCGCCAGCAAACTGTCCAGCGATGTGTGTTTCCAGTCTTCATGCTTAACGCTCGGGAAGCCTAGTTGCAACACTTGCTGCCAGTGCGCATTTGCCTGTGTTGAGTGGCCACTTTTGCGCTGTTTAAACAGTTGACCGAACTGCCTGAGCACCTCAGCACATCGTCGTTGTTGCAGAAGATGCTGATCCAGCAGATTACTGTTGCTCGGTAAGCCAGCCATAGCCTTGCTCCTCCAACTGCTTCACTAAGGTAAAATCACCTGACTTAATGATGCGCCCTTGATACAACACATGAACAAAGTCTGGTTTCACGTAGTCCAGAATACGTTGATAATGAGTCACAATAATAAATGCGCGGTTCTCATCACGCAGCGAGTTAACACCGTTAGCCACAATTTTTAGAGCATCAATATCCAGACCAGAATCTGTTTCATCCAGAATGCACAACGAAGGCTCCAATGCTGCCATTTGCAGGATATCGTTGCGTTTTTTCTCACCGCCAGAAAAACCCACGTTAACTGAACGCGTCAGCAAATCTACCGGCATCTGCAACAGCTCGATTTTTTGTTCGATAAAATCCGCAAAATCAAAACGATCCAGTGGCGCCTGCTGGCGGTATTTACGCACCGCATTGACCGCAGTTTGCAGGAAGAAATGGTTACTGACCCCCGGGATTTCTACCGGATACTGAAAGGCTAAAAATACGCCTTCGCCCGCACGGTCTTCTGGTGCCAGCTCGAGCAGGTTTTTCCCTTTGAAGGTCACGCAGCCCTCGGTAACCTCATACTCTTCACGCCCTGCCAGCGCTGCAGATAACGTACTTTTCCCCGATCCGTTCGGCCCCATGATGGCGTGCACTTCACCGGGTTTGATCTCCAGATCCAAACCGTTAAGGATCTCATTACCTTCAACACTGACGTTTAAATTCTTAATGCTTAACATAGGGTTCCTTGGTACGCCGGAGCGCAAAACGCTGCAAATACTTTTTCAACTCACGTTTAGCCAACACTGTGTTCCAGGCTGATAGCCAATAATTTTTGTGCTTCGACGGCAAACTCCAGCGGCAACTCAGAGAACACATCTTTGCAAAAACCGTTTACAATCATCGAGATTGCATCGTCTTCGCTAATGCCACGCTGCAAACAATAGAACAGTTGGTCATCGCCAATTTTTGAGGTTGTCGCTTCGTGTTCCAGTTGTGCCGTGTTATTGCGCACCTCAACATAAGGGAAAGTATGCGCCCCGGAATCCGAGCCAATCAGCATTGAGTCACATTGAGTAAAGTTACGGGCATTTTCCGCACCGGGCAGTATTTTCACCAGACCACGATAGGTATTCTGGCTGTGTCCGGCAGAGATACCCTTGGCGATAATAGTTGATTTAGTGTTTTTGCCAATATGAATCATCTTAGTGCCAGTATCGGCCTGTTGGTGACCGTTGGTAAGCGCCACCGAGAAAAACTCACCGATGGAGTTATCGCCCTGCAAGATAACACTTGGGTATTTCCAGGTGATCGCCGAACCGGTTTCAGACTGGGTCCATGACATTTTTGAACCTGCGCCTTCGCACAACGCTCGTTTAGTAACAAAATTCAGAATACCGCCAGTGCTGTCTGCACCGGCAAACCAGTTTTGTACCGTAGAATATTTCACTTCGGCATTTTTATGCAAAATCACCTCAACGACGGCGGCGTGTAGCTGATAGCTATCACGCACCGGTGCCGAGCATCCTTCGATATAACTGACATAACTGTCTTCGTCAGCAATCAGAATTGTGCGCTCAAATTGGCCGGTTTTAGCGGCGTTAATGCGGAAATAGGTGGATAGCTCCATCGGGCAGCGCACCCCTTTTGGCACATAAACAAACGTACCATCAGATGCCACAGCGGCATTCAGCGCCGCAAAGAAATTATCTTTAGCCGGTACCACCGAACCGAGATACTTACGCACCAGATCAGGGTATTCCTGAATAGCCTCACCGAATGAGCAGAAAATAATGCCTTGTTCAGCCAGTTTCCCACGATAAGTCGTCGCGACAGACACTGAGTCAAAAATGGCGTCAACCGCCACCTCGGCGCCTTCCCGCACAGGGACGCCAAGCTGGGCGAAGGCAGACTCTACCTCAGCAGTGAGATACTCATTTACGTCATGTTGAGACTGGGTATGTGCGGTACCCTCAACTGACGATTGCTGCACAGCCCCCGGTTGTGAATCACAACTGTCATCACAACTGCCGCAAGATGGCGCTGAATAATAGCTATAATCTTGATAATCGAGGCTCGTATACTGTGCTTTCAGCCAATGGGGTTCTTCCATCTCCAGCCAACTGCGGTAAGCCCCAAGGCGAAACTCAAGCATCCACTCAGGCTCATTCCGCTTGGCTGAAATGGCGCGAATCACATTTTCATTGATCCCTTTTGCCAATTCATCCGTCGCTAATTGTGTAAAAAAGCCTTCTTTATAGCGACCATCACTGACCCAAGCCTGCACTTCATCTGGAACGTCTACATTGCTTCGTGTCATTTCGTTTACATCGCTCAAACGCCAAAACTCTCGCCACACCCGCAGGAATGCTGAGCTTTAGGATTATTAAATTTAAAAATCTGGTTAAGCCCTTCGCGGACGTAATCCACTTCGGTGCCGTCTATAAATGGCATCGCTTTTAATGGTACATAAAGTTTGGCGCTGCCATGTTCAAAAACCAAGGCGTCGCTATCAGGCTCTTTCGCCATATCCATCACATAAGCAAAACCGGCACAACCAGACTGTTTAACGCCGAGTTGTAACCCTTTAACATCTGGGTGTTGTTGCATGAGCCGTGTAATTTGTGCGGCAGCACTGTCTGTTATGGTAACGCCTTTCCAGTCATTTTCGTCGAGGGAAAATGTCCTGACCGATTGCTGTTGCATATGCTCTACCTTCTGTTATACCCGTTACCCGTCAAGATGCAGGGATGTTGGCTCCTTTTACTCATGCCAGTCACTGACTTGAGTAAACCTCGGGTGCTTCGCTCTGTTGCCGCCTGGTGGCATCTTGACGTCACTTGGGTATATAAACATTGAGTTTTCAGATTTAAGATTTTCTGGCTGATTATTCATGGTTAAATACAGATTGTTGACAATGGTAGTGATAATAATCATCACTTCAACCGTTTGTTTTGCAGGGATATTAGGAAAAGTGCCATTTTAACCTCGAATGAGGCGGCAACGAAAGGAGCATGCTGCGATGGCCAGCGAGGTTCAAAGGGGAAAGCTCACTTTCATCGCCATGAAATACATGAAAAATTTCGCGGCAATGCCAGAATCCCTTACGATAATAGAGGCTAATCTCCGTCAGCTTCTGGGGTTTTAAAACATTTTCTAGAGTTTTAAAACATTCATAAAAAATACCTGTTTGTTTACTCACTTTAGCTGAAAACTGGCCACGGGGAAACCTATCATAGAAATTCACCGCATTTATCGAGTAAAAGAAATTGATCGGAGAATAGGCATTCGGGGCAGCGGTTGGCCATTTTAGTTTGTCGGGGTGCTTGATAACCCGATAAATATAATGGCTTATTTTTTGAGTGGTGATTACCTTACCGCATCAGTACAGTCGTGGTTAAACGCGAGATACAGCACAGATAGCCCTGTTCATCAAAAATCTCAATCTGCCAGACCTGATGGCTGCGGCCAACATGAATGGCGCGGCAACGACCACGGACCATCCCTGAACGGACGGTTTTAAGATGATTAGCATTAATTTCCAACCCAACCACCTGCTGCCCTTCCTCTGAACACAGATAACCCGCGATAGAACCCAGAGACTCAGCCAGTACCACTGAGGCACCACCGTGCAGTAAACCAAAAGGCTGAGTGGTTCGGTGATCCACTGGCATGGTGGCTTCCAGTTCATTATCTCCCAGATGGGTTATCTCAATACCCAAGTAGGCAACCATGCAGCCTTCGCTGATCTTGTTCAATTCAGCCAGTGTTGTTTTCCGTTTCCAACGCATTAAATCATCTCCAATTAAATATGATCCAACTAAACAAGCGCTAATAAAGCCTGTAACGGATGGCGCAATCCATTACCTTCAATGCGCTTAACCTGACTACGGCAGGAATAGCCGGTTGCCAGGCAACGTTCGCCCGGTAATTTTTGTAGCGCCTGTTGCCAGGAAAGTGCATAGATACCCAGCGAATTATCGATATTCTTCGCTTCATGGCCATAAGTCCCTGCCATGCCACAGCATCCAACATTAACGTTTTCCAGTTTGGCACCATAGCGCGAGAATATCGATGCCCACTGTTGGCTGCTGGCAGGTAACGCCGTGGTTTCCGTACAATGACCGAACAAATACCAGGACTCACCACTCATCTGCTGCTCCGGTTGTTCAGCCAATGCCATGTATAGCCACTCATGAACCAGTTGCACGGTAAAATCACCGCGCGCATCACCAAGAATTTCTTTATATTCATCACGATAGAAAAGCACTAATGCGGGATCGACGCCCACCATGGGCATCCCCAGCAAGGCAATACGATTGAGGAAATCGGCTGTTTTGCGTGCTGTTTTGGCAAATCGTTGCAAAAAACCGTTGATATGTTGTGCTTTACCGTTCGGCGAAAATGGCAGTAACACCGGATTGAAGCCCAGTTTCTCTACCAATCGCACAAAATCGGCCACCACTTGAGCATCGTAATAGCTGGTAAAGGGATCTTGTACGATCAACACATGCTGGCGGCGCTCAGATTCTGGCAATTTTTCCAATTGTTCAAGTGTCATGGTACTGGCATAGTGACCGAATAATGACTGCTTCAACGATGGACTGGACAACATAGGTAAATCCACCATACCGATACTCTTCCGGCTCAGGCTCCGCACCCACGGCTGTTTCAGGAAGAAATTAAACACCTTGGGGATGTTAGCCATCAGCGGGGTATAGCTCTCTACACCGGCCACCACATAGTCGCGCAATGGGCGGTGATAGCGAGTGTGATACAACTGAAGGAAACGAGAGCGGAACGCTGGCACATCAATTTTGATCGGGCATTGTGTCGAGCAAGCTTTACACGCCAGGCAGCCTGACATCGCCTCTTTAACTTCATGAGAGAAATCATAGTCACCCTGACTCGCATGCCAGGTATGACGCGTCTTTTCGATCAAGTTCCGCAGACCGGGCTGTTTGGTTACCCGCCCTTTTTCCAGCGCGACAGGATCAACCCCTTGCTCTGATAGCAACCGTAACCATTCCCGCACCAGGGTTGCCCGCCCTTTTGGCGAATGAATGCGGTTACCGGTTATCTTCATGGATGGGCACATCGGGCTGCGGACATCAAAATTAAAGCATAAGCCGTTGCCATTACACTCCATCGCCCCACGGAATGAGGTTCTGACCTCCAACGGAATACGCCGATCCAGTGTGCCGCGTTTATCCGGGGTATCCACTTTCATCATCGGCGCATCACTGTTAAGCGGCGAGCATATTTTCCCCGGATTCAGCCGGTTATCAGGATCGAAAGCCGATTTAATACAGCGCAGTTCGTTGTAAAGCACCTCACCAAAGCACTCGGGGCTGTATTCTGCGCGGAAACCTTTACCGTGCTCTCCCCATAGTAATCCACCATAACGGGCGGTTAATTGCACCACCTGATCAGAGATCTGCTTCATCAGCATTTCTTGTTGTGGATCGCACATATCCAGTGCCGGGCGCACATGCAGAACCCCCGCATCAACATGACCAAACATACCGTAATTCAGATGATGGCTATCCAATAGCTGGCGGAATTCAACAATAAAATCCGCTAAATGTTGTGGCGGCACGCAGGTATCTTCGGCAAACGGGATCGGCTTAGCCTGCCCTTTACTGTTTCCCAATAGGCCAACCGCTTTTTTGCGCATCCCATAGATCCGCTCAATACCCGCTAAGTCACTGCAAATCTGATAGCCAATAACACCACCCTGTTGGGTGGACATCAGCTCGTCTAATTGCTGACAAAGGGATTCTGTCTGGCTGTCAATGTGTTCTTTATCGTCACCGGCAAACTCAATAATATTCAGGCCAAGCATCTCTTTATCAGGCACGTCGGTAATCAGCTCTTTGACGGAGTGCCAGACAATGTCCTCTTTGGCCAAATTGAGCACATTAGAATCCACCGTTTCCACTGACAGCGCTTGCGCTGCAACCATAAACGGGGCATTACGCAATGCAGAATCAAAAGCGTCATACTTCACACTTACCACGCGACGCACATTAGGCAACGGCGTAATATCCAACGTAGCTTCAGTAATAAAGGCCAGCGTCCCTTCAGACCCAGTCAAAATGCGAGTTAGATCAAATTGTTGCATGTCATCACTGAAAACATGGCGTAAGTCGTAACCAGTCAGAAAGCGGTTTAATTGTGGAAATTTTTCCAAAATCAGCGCGCGTTGGTCGCGGCAGCGGTTTAACACCGTATGATAAATACGCCCGATGACAGAGTCTTCCTGCGCAACCGTTTCCGCCAATTGCGTCGGCATAGCATGTGTATCGAGCATTTCACCGCCTAACAAAATGGCGCGCAAACCCAACACATGGTCGGAGGTTTTGCCATACACCAGCGATCCCTGACCAGAAGCGTCAGTATTGATCATCCCCCCCAACGTGGCGCGGTTACTGGTAGAAAGCTCCGGCGAGAAGAAATAGCCCAAGGGCTGTAGATACTGATTAAGCTGATCTTTAATTACCCCTGCTTCAACCCGCACCCAGCGCTGCTTCAGGTTAATATCCAGAATGCGGTTCATATGGCGTGACATATCCACCACAATCCCGTGGTTCAACGCCTGGCCATTGGTTCCAGTCCCACCACCGCGTGGGGTAAACACCAGTGTCTTAAACGTTTCTAACCCAGCCAGACGGCCAATTAATGCGACGTCAGCCGTCGAGCGAGGAAAAACAACCGCATCGGGCAGTAACTGATAAATACTGTTATCGGTCGCCATCGTCAGGCGATCAGCATAATGAGTAGCAGTATCGCCGGTAAAACCGTTTTGTTTCAAAGCGTTTAAAAAATCCAGCACCAACCGAGCGACACCTGGTGCTTGAGAAATCTGTGGGATCATTAGTGTGACCCTATCTGGATGTATGTTTGTCGTTCCGCTGAGAGATTATCTACCAGTAATAATCTTTGTCGAACAATTTATG
>JBEGTQ010000121.1:0-5149 GCA_041179305.1 Pseudomonadota bacterium
GGGCATAATTCAGTGTCATCACATTAGCCAGATCTCGCCTCGGAATACAACAGAATGTCACCATTTGAGGGATTCAGAGAAAAAAAGAGGGGAGGAGTGGCAGGAAGCTGCCCAACAGACCAACAGAAAAAATTCAGTTAAATTCTTCTAATATTAGTGGCCACTGGATATAGCTCTGCTTGTGACTTTCTTGTTCTAGCGCTTCAGCCCGATATGGATGTTGTTGCAGCCAGCCTTGCGGCAGCAAAACATAAAGTACTTCACCATTAGCACGCAGCCTGATGGCTGGCAACGTATCATCCCGGCGGCGGCAGGAGAAAATAATCGCCAAACGTAATAAACGGCATAAATGTTGTGCCATAGCGACCGGCAAGGCATTTTGCTGATTTAACAATGACAGATCAAGTGTATCCCTCTGATTTTGCAGCAGAGCAGAAAGCAATAATTTCTGAGCGGGGGTAAAACCAGGTAAATCCAGATTACGGATTAGGTAGGCGGCATGGTGTTGAGCGCGTTTAAAATCGACGCTTAAGCCAATTTCATGGATCAAGCAGGAATTTTGCAGTAATTCACGACATCGGCTGTCGAGCTGCCACTCTTTTTCCACTTGCAGTAAAAAGTTATCAGCCACTTGACTGACACGTTTCGCCTGCTCGGTATCCAGTAAATAGCGGCGCTGTAAATTATGCATCGTCCGGCTGCGAATATCCAGGTCAACTGGCAGATGCAGCATGCTATATACCAGTCCTTCACGCAGTGCGCCCCCAGCTAATGCCATGCTTTCAATCGCCAGCTCCTGAAATATTGCAATCAAAATAGAGAGACCACTCGGGAAAACCAGTGCCCGTTCCAGTGTTAAACCGGGAATTTCCAGCTCTTCAAGTTTGCCACACTGAATCGCTCTTTGCTTGAGCTGTTGTAACTTGCTAAGTGTGATCAGTTCTTGCATACCTTGAGCGACCATGATCTCTTGCAGAGCTTGCACGGTTCCAGATGCTCCGACACAAATTTGCCATCCGTGATCACGAAAACGCTTAGCGACCGGTTTGATTATTTCACGAGCAGCCAGTTCAGCACGTTCAAAGTTATCTTTTGCCAGATTGCGATCACTGAAATAACGTTCCAGCCATGTAACGCAACCCATTGATAAACTTACGAGTATATTGGCTTTCGCACCGTTTCCAGCCACCAGTTCGGTACTGCCGCCACCAATATCAACCACGAGACGTTGCTCTGGCCCACCAGTGGTATGTGCCACGCCGTGATAAATTAGCTGCGCTTCCTCTTCGCCACTGATCACCTGAATTGAGCAACCGAGGATCTCTGTTGCTGTGCACAGAAATTCGTCAGCATTAGAAGCCAGACGTAGGGTGGCAGTTGCTACTACACGAATCTGGCCGGGAGGAATATCCTGTAAACGCTCTGAAAAAAGTTTAAGGCAATGCCAGCCGCGCTCCATCGCTTCTTGCGATAAGTGGTTTTGTTTATCCAAACCGGCCGCCAGACGGACTTTTCGTTTAATACGTGCCAACGTTTGGATATTGCCTGCCACCTCACGTACCACCAACATATGAAAACTGTTGGAGCCAAGATCGATGGCAGCATAAAGTGAGGTGGAGCTTAGCATCGTTTTATCAGCCCGGTCGTTTACGGTTATTCCGTAGTGCACCACTACGACGTGGGGCAGAGCTACGGCGTGGACCATTGCCGGTACGGGTACGGATCACGCGTTTTGGCACGGGTAAATCTGTTAATAACGCATCACTATTATATTTGCTTACTGGAATGCTATGACCGGTATACGTTTCGATTGCTGGTAAATTTAACGCATATTCTTCACAAGCCAGGCTAATGGAATGACCACTTTCACCAGCACGACCGGTACGGCCAATACGATGAACATAATCTTCACAGTCATCTGGCAGGTCGTAGTTGAAAACATGGGTAACCAGAGGAATATGTAAACCGCGAGCAGCAACATCGGTAGCAACCAGAATATCTAAATCACCTTTGGTAAATTCCTCCAGAATGCGCAGACGTTTTTTCTGAGCGACATCACCGGTCAGCAAGCCGACACGATGACCGTCAGCGGCCAAATAGCCCCAGATCTCTTCGCAACGGTGTTTAGTGTTTGCAAAGATAATACAGCGGTCTGGCCACTCTTCTTCGATCAATGTCTGCAACAGACACATTTTTTCTTCATTTGAAGGGTAGAATAGCTCTTCCTGAATGCGGTGGCCGGTTTTTTGTAACGGTTCCACTTCAACATATTCGGCGTTATTCATTTGCTCGAAAGCCAATTCACGTACACGGTACGAGAGAGTAGCGGAGAACAGCATGTTTAAACGCTTATCAACGGAAGGCATGCGGCGGAACAGCCAGCGGATATCTTTGATAAAGCCCAGATCGTACATACGATCTGCTTCATCCAATACCACGACCTGAATTGCACCAAGGTTAATGTAATTTTGTTTCGCATAGTCGATTAAACGGCCGGTGGTGCCGATCAGAATGTCAACGCCACTTTCCAGTACTTTAAGCTGTTTGTCGTAGCCGTCACCGCCATAAGCCAGGCCTAATTTCAGACCGGTTATCTGGGAAAGTGATTCTGCATCGGAGTGAATTTGCACTGCCAATTCACGTGTTGGTGCCATAATCAAAGCACGTGGTTGATTGGTTTGGCGGCCTTCTTCAGCCGGGTGAGAAAGCAGATAATGGAATGTAGACGCTAAGAATGCCAGCGTCTTGCCGGTACCGGTTTGCGCCTGACCTGCTACATCACGCCCCGAGAGGGTGAGTGGCAATGCTAACGCCTGAATTGGCGTGCAACGATGAAACCCTTTTTTTTCAAGGGCTTCGACAACTAGCGGGTGCAGGGTGAAGTCGGAAAACTTCTGTTCAGTCAAGTGTGTTTTGCTCATAGTGTGGTAGAATATCAGCTAACTATTGCTTTACGAAAGCGTATCCGGTGAAATAAAGTCATCTTATTGTTGGTTAATGCTACACCAACGAGGTAGACACAATCCTTTGGAGTAGAACATGAGCGATAAAATTATTCACCTGAGTGATGACAGTTTTGACACTGACGTGCTGAAAGCGAGCGGTTTGGTTCTGGTCGATTTCTGGGCTGAGTGGTGTGGCCCGTGCAAAATGATAGCTCCGATTTTGGATGAAATTGCCGAAGAGGAAGAGTACGAGGGCAAACTGACTATCACTAAATTGAATATTGATGATAATCAGGGAACGGCACCAAAATACGGTATCCGTGGTATCCCTACGCTATTGTTATTCCGTGATGGTGAAGTTGTCGCCACCAAGGTTGGCGCGTTATCTAAAGGTCAACTCAAAGCATTCCTTGATGCAAATCTGTAAGAGGCGTTAAATCGCCTGTGCCTATAGATTTCAAGATGCAGGAAGGTGGCAAGCGAGAAAATTTTGATGAGTTTGCAATTTAGTCAGAGATTCGGGTGACAAAGAGCAAGTAATACAGCGGTAACTTGAAAAATTACGGGTAAAGCGGGGTGGTTAGCGGCGGTTGTGATTTCTCACACTGACCGCTAGACGCCTGCAAAGAAGCGTGTTAAGTTTACCTCACTGCGTATAGAACATTCCTGTGTATTGAGTCTGGGTTTGTAGCATCTAGCTTAATTCTTTAGTATCTAAATAGTTTGAATCTGAAGTTTTACTCTGTGTCGAAACAGTATGTGTTAAGAAATACTTATGAGTTCCGTCGGTTTTTTTGACAGTCTAACGGTTTTACAAAATCAGTCTAAGGTACCTTAAATTTTTTACCGTTGTGTCGCGCAAATCTCGCGTGAGTCATTACTTGCGTGGTTTGTCCAAGGCCGGTGATTGAATGTCCTATTAAACAGGCACGTATGACGCTGCCATACCATTCACGACCATAGTTCGAGATATACCCCGAGTTTAAGAACCCACCATTATGAATCTTACCGAATTAAAGAACACGCCGGTTTCTGATCTGATAACACTTGGCGAAAATATGGGGCTGGAAAACCTGGCTCGGATGCGTAAACAAGACATTATTTTCTCTATTTTGAAGCAACATGCCAAAAGTGGAGAAGATATCTTCGGTGACGGTGTATTGGAGATATTGCAGGACGGATTTGGTTTCCTCCGTTCAGCAGACAGCTCCTACCTCGCCGGCCCTGACGATATCTATGTGTCCCCAAGCCAAATTCGCCGTTTCAACCTCCGCACTGGTGATACCGTTGCTGGTAAGATTCGTCCGCCTAAAGAAGGTGAGCGTTATTTTGCCTTGTTGAAAGTTAACGAAGTTAACTATGACAAACCGGAAAATGCCCGTAACAAAATTTTGTTCGAAAACTTAACACCATTACATGCCAACTCTCGTCTACGCATGGAGCGTGGTAATGGCTCGACCGAAGATTTAACCGCTCGTGTGCTGGATTTGGCATCACCAATTGGTCGTGGCCAACGAGGTTTGATTGTGGCACCGCCAAAAGCGGGTAAAACTATGTTGTTGCAGAACATTGCCACCAGCATTGCCTACAATCACCCTGATTGCGTATTAATGGTGTTACTGATTGATGAGCGCCCGGAAGAAGTGACTGAGATGCAACGTTTGGTTAAAGGGGAAGTGATCGCTTCTACCTTTGATGAACCAGCATCGCGGCACGTTCAGGTTGCTGAAATGGTTATTGAGAAAGCAAAGCGTTTGGTTGAGCATAAGAAAGACGTTATTATTTTGCTGGATTCCATTACCCGTTTAGCGCGTGCTTACAATACCGTGGTACCCGCTTCAGGCAAGGTGCTGACCGGTGGTGTGGATGCTAACGCCCTGCATCGCCCTAAGCGTTTCTTTGGTGCGGCACGTAATGTTGAGGAGGGCGGGAGCCTGACCATCATTGCAACAGCATTGGTTGATACCGGTTCTAAAATGGATGAAGTTATCTATGAAGAATTTAAAGGTACAGGTAACATGGAACTGCATTTATCGCGCAAAATTGCCGAAAAACGTGTGTTCCCTGCCATTGATTTCAACCGCTCTGGTACGCGCAAAGAAGAGCTGTTGACGACGACCGAAGAGTTGCAAAAAATGTGGATTCTGCGTCGAATTCTTCATCCAATGGGTGAAATTGATGCGATGGAGTTTCTGATTAGCAAA
>JBEGTQ010000122.1:0-11989 GCA_041179305.1 Pseudomonadota bacterium
GAGGCTTTTGCAGCAATCTCTATTTCCGGGCCTGTGTCACGTGTTACCGACGACCGCGTCACAGAGCTTGGCGCATTGGTTATTCATGCAGCAAAAGAAATCACTCAATCTTATGGTGGCGGCAGTCGGGGTTAATTCGTTAACTAATTGAATAAATAAAAACTTTGTCGTTCGGCGGGAACAGGCAGATCGTAAATACGCCGTAGATTAAGCACAGTGATCGAAGGGTTTACCGCGCCTAGGGGCACTCCGGCGGCATAAGCCGCTACGACCCCAACGGCGCGATTCCCCTTCATTTGATATCGTTATTCATCTGTATTTTTCAATCCAATCAAGGCGTAGTGAGCTAAGTCAATCTGAGTGCGCCCAGCGCACAGGCCCCGGAGCGTACACGTAGTACGTGAGGAGGCCGAGCACTGCGCAATCTCAGAGTGACGACGCGCAGTAGCCGTCAAGAGATCACTCTCTGGGAGAAGCGTTGTTTTCGGCGATAGGCAAAAACATCCTCCACATGCCCATCCCGGATACGCTGCTGCAAACCTCGCCAATAGCTGGCGTGGAATAAGTCACTGTGCATTTCCTCAAAAAAATTCTTTATTTTCAAATCAGTACATAGGAAGTTGCGGAACTCTTCTGGAAAAACATCATTGGGTGACACGCTATACCACGGCTCGCTCGCCATCTCATCTTCTGGATAGCGCGGTGGTGGAATATCGCGGAAATTTACCTCGGTCATATAGCAAATTTCATCATAATCGTAGAACACCACGCGACCGTGGCGAGTGACACCGAAATTCTTAAATAACATATCTCCAGGGAAGATATTTGCCGCCGCCAACTGCTTAATGGCATTACCATACTCCTCAATAGCATCTTTCAGTTGCTGATCATTCGCCTGCTCCATATAAAGATTTAATGGCGTCATCCGCCGCTCCATATACAGGTGTTTAATAATGATTCGATCACCTAAATCTTCCAGTTTTTCGGGGACTTCGCGCTGCAACTCAGTCAATAATTCCGGGCTGATGCGATGCTTATCAATGACAAAATTCTCATACTCTTGGGTATCGGCCATGCGTCCAACGCGATCGTGCTCCTTAACCAGTTGATAGCATTCTAAAACCCGCGCCTGACTGACCTCTTTTTGTGGCGCGAACTGGTCTTTAATTACCTTAAATACCCGATCGAATGACGGCAGGGTAAATACCAGCATCACCATCCCTTTGACGCCGGGGGCAATAATAAATTGTTCGCTGGATTGATGCACAAAGGTGAGATATTCACGATAGCTTTCGGTTTTACCGTGTTTCTGGCAACCAATCGCCATATACAGCTCAGCGGTAGATTTGCCGGGTAATATTTCCCTCAGCCACTCCACCAGTGCCGCCGGTAATGGGGCATAAACCATAAAGTAAGAGCGGGCGAAACCAAACACGATACTGGCCTCTGCCTGGCTGGTGAGGCAGGTATCAATAAATAGCGCCCCAGATTCATTATGATGGATTGGTAACAAGAATGGATAAACGTCCTCAGCCAGTCGCAGTTTACCGACTAACCAAGCCGCTTTGTTGCGATAAAACAGTTCATTGGCAATTTGAAAATGTGCATCTGTACGTTGTTGATCTGTAAATGTCTGCCGCAGCGCGGCCACAATATAATCAATATCCCGTGGTAGATTTTCCCACGGCAAACGCAGTGGTAAGTCACTGAGAATTATCTGCAACATGCTGCTCAGATCCCCTTTTGGGGAAAAATTGCGCGCCAGGGGACGTGGGATCTCACGAAAGCGCCGTTCGGGTTGTGAGCTGAAAACAAACAACTTATCCGGTGTTAAATCACGATGTTTAAACAAGCGGCAGTATACAGAATTAAAAAAGCTCTCCGCAATTTCAAAGCGTGGATAGTCCGGTAATAGCTCGGTATAAATCTCTTTTACCTGCGCCAGAAATTCTGCATCAAAACCGCGCTGATCGGTGATGTGCTTCAATTGTTCAACCACCAAACCGACATGATGATCATAGAGATGAATACGCTTTTTCATCGCCTGTTGCACGGCATGCCACTCCGCCTGTTCAAAACGATGCTGAGCGCCGGCAGTGACCTCCAGAAAGCGGCCATATTGTGCATCAAATCCTTGCAAAATTGTCTGAGCGACCAACTGCTCCAGTTTTACCGCCATGCTCCCCTCCGCCACATACAACAGAGCCTGCATAGGCAGGCTCCTGATAAGACACTCGTTCAGTCAAACAACATTTAGAACTGCTGTTCTTCCGTCGAGCCGGTCAGTGCAGTAACTGATGACTCGCCTCCCTGAATGATATTAGTGATTTTATCAAAGTAGCCAGTACCCACTTCTTGTTGATGAGATGCGAAGGTATAACCGTGCTCAACGGAGGCAAATTCTGGTTGCTGCACCTTTTCAACATAGTGCTTCATGCCTTCACCCTGAGCATAAGCATGGGCTAGATCAAACATGTTGAACCACATGCTATGGATACCTGCCAGGGTGATAAACTGGTATTTGTAACCCATGGCAGACAACTCGTCCTGAAAGCTGGCAATCTGTTGATCGCTCAGGTTTTTTTTCCAGTTAAATGACGGCGAGCAGTTATAAGCTAATAATTTGCCAGGGAACTTCGCATGAATCGCCTCGGCAAAGCGTTTCGCCAGTGCTAAATCCGGTGTTGATGTTTCACACCACACCAAATCTGCGTAAGGAGCGTATGCCAGACCACGGCTGATCGCTTGCTCAATACCAGCATGGGTGCGGAAAAAGCCTTCAGGTGTACGCTCACCGGTCACGAACGCTCTGTCATAGGGATCGCAATCAGAGGTTAGCAAATCAGCGGCATCAGCATCGGTGCGCGCAATCAGCAGGGTTGGCACCCCTAGCACGTCTGCGGCTAAACGAGCAGCAACCAGTTTTTGAATTGCTTCCTGAGTCGGCACCAACACTTTACCGCCCATATGGCCACATTTCTTCACCGCAGCCAGTTGGTCTTCAAAATGCACGCCTGCAGCACCGGCTTCAATCATCGCTTTCATTAATTCAAACGCATTCAGTACACCACCGAAACCCGCTTCAGCATCAGCCACAATTGGCAATAAATAGTCAGTGTAACCTTTGCTGCCCGGATCAATATTATTCGACCATTGAATCTGATCCGCACGACGGAAGCTGTTATTAATACGTTTCACTACCGCAGGCACTGAGTCTACTGGATATAATGATTGATCCGGATACATGCTGGAGGCCGTATTTGCATCTGCTGCGACTTGCCAGCCCGACAGATAAATGGCCTCGACACCGGCTTTCGCCTGTTGCAGAGCCTGACCGCCGGTTAACGCCCCCAGGCAGTTGATATACCCTTTACGTCCGCCACTATGCAGTAATTTCCACAGTTTGTTCGCGCCATGCAGCGCCAGCGTGCATTCCGGGTTCACTGAACCGCGCAGTTTGATCACATCTTCTGCGCGATATGGGCGGGTAATGCCCTTCCAGCGCGGTGATTTCCATTCCTGTTCCAACAGATGAATTTGTTGAGTACGAGAGGTCGTCATAGCGATATTCCTTATTATTCAATTTGGTGAGGGTTAATAAGATGTCGTATCAGGCCAATAATGCGTAGCCGGGCAACGTCAGGAAGTCGATAAGCTCGTCTTGTGTTGTAATTCGCTCCATCAAACGCGCAGCTTCTTCAAACCGCCCGCCATCAAAGCGCTCTGTGCCAAGTTCAAGCCTCACTACCTGCATTTCTTCACTCAACATGTTGCGGAACAGTTCGTTAGTTACTGTCTGGCCGTTACTCAGATTTTTTTTGTGGTGAATCCATTGCCAGATAGACGTACGTGAAATTTCAGCCGTTGCGGCATCTTCCATCAGGCCATAAATTGGTACACAACCATTGCCGGATATCCATGCTTCAATGTATTGCACCGCTACACGGATATTGGCTCGCATTCCTTCATCAGTACGATCGCCGGTACAAGGTTCCAGCAACTCGGCGGCAGTGATCGGTTTGTCCTGTTCGCGAATGACCTCTAACTGATTTGGCCGGGCACCTAATACTTTATTGAACACCTCCATCACAGTATCGGCCAGACCCGGGTGTGCAACCCAAGTACCATCATGGCCGTTGTTGGCTTCCAACTCTTTATCAGCACGAACTTTATCCAGTACCAATGCGTTCTTTTCTGCATCTTTATTCGGGATAAAGGCCGCCATACCGCCCATTGCCAATGCGCCACGCTTATGACAGGTTTTGATCAGCAAACGCGAATAGGCGCTGAGGAAAGGTTTCGTCATAGTGACCGACTGACGATCCGGCAGTACGCGATCACCGTGATTCTTCAGTGTTTTAATATAGCTGAAGATATAGTCCCAGCGACCACAATTTAAGCCAACAATATGGTGACGCAGATGGTAGAGGATCTCATCCATCTGGAACACGGCTGGCAATGTTTCAATCAATACCGTGGCTTTAATCGTGCCTTGCGGAAGATCAAAACGCTGCTCAGTAAAGTTGAAAACATCATTCCACCAGGCCGCTTCCTGATAACACTGTATCTTCGGCAAATAAAAATAAGGACCGCTGCCATTGGCCAATAATTGCTTATAGTTATGGTAGAAATACAAAGCAAAATCGAACAGGCTGCCAGGGATTGCTTTTTCTTGCCACTTAACATGTTTTTCCGGTAAATGTAGGCCACGAACACGGGCAATCAATACTGCTGGATTGGGTTTTAGCTGATATTTTTTGCCAAATTCATTTGTATAAGAAATGGTTCCATTCACCGCATCATGCAGGTTAATTTGGCCATCAATGACTTTATCCCAGCTCGGTGCCAATGAATCTTCGAAATCCGCCATAAAGACTTTTACATTGGCATTAAGCGCATTAATCACCATTTTCCGCTCAACCGGCCCGGTAATTTCGACTCGACGATCACGTAGGTCAGCAGGAATGCCTTGAATTTTCCAATTACCTTCACGAATGGAATTAGTTTCCGAAATAAAGTCTGGTAACGCGCCTTGGTCGATCATCTGTTGCCACGATGCCCGTACAGCAAGGAGTTTGTTACGAGGCTCAGTAAAATTCACTACCAATTCTGTCAGGAATTCAATCGCCTCTTCCGGCAAAACTTGTCGCTCAGCGGCACTAAAATGCTGTGTGAAAACTAACTCCGAGCCAACTAACTGTTGTGTCATTACCTTTCTCCTTACCCATCTCACGACGTTTACACCAACGCTAATACAGCGTCACTGTTGGATTTTATCGGGTAATACATTACGGCTGGAAATTGAAGGCTGAATTTCACGGTTATTTTTTATCCCGATAGAACTAAGAATAATCAATTAATTATTAAAATCAAAAACGATTTCCATTTTTATTATAAATATTTTTTTAGTGTTTATTTATCAATTAATTAACATGAACATGATAATTAAGAAAAGAGAAATCGGCTTCCATTAGATGATAAGAGTAGATGTAACACATTGTTTAATATAAGCATTAATCGATCCTGATGATGGATAAATAGAGTAAAAGCGGGAAAGGAGAGATGAGTGGTCTCGATTCAGTCCCTGTTATTAACATTTAGAGTGGGGATAACATTAGTCGAAAGTAGGGTTCATATGGCGTAAATCAAATGGCGTGATTTGGTAAACATAATAGTTTAGCCAGTTGGCAAACAACAGGTGTCCGTGGCTACGCCAGGATGCGTTGGGTGGTAAAGATGCATTATCATACGGGAAGTAATTGAGAGGAATTTGCGGATTAAGGCCAGCAGCTAAATCACGTTGATATTCATTTGCCAACGTATCGACATCGTATTCAGGATGGCCGGTAACAAAGGCGACTCGCTTATCTTTACTGGCAAACAGGTAGGCTCCAGCCTCTTCTGATGAGGCCAAAATATCTAAATCTTGATATTGCTTAAGTATCGCAAGCGGGAAGTCAGCATAACGAGAATGAGGCGCCAGGAATGTCTCGTCAAAACCCCGTGTTAACAGCGCACGTGGTTCCAACGTTTGATGCTGATAAATACCAGAAAGTTTTACCGCCCGAGTCATCTTAGGTATGCCATACAGGATATTTAATGCTGCTTGTACCGCCCAACATACGAATAAGGTTGAGGTCACATGGTCTTTTCCCCAGGCAATAATACGCTCAATTTGTGGCCAATAGGCAACATCGCAAAAATCGACCAACCCCAGAGGGGCACCCGTTACGATCAGCCCATCAAAGTTCTGGTTCTGAATATCTTCAAAGTCACAATAGAAGTTGTTTAAATGCTCCGCAGGTGTATTTTTAGGTTCCCGGCTATCAATCCGCAATAGCTGAATATCAACTTGTAATGGCGAGTTAGAGAGCAAACGCAGGTATTGGTTTTCTGTCTCAATTTTCCTTGGCATCAAATTCAAAACCAATACCTTCAGGGGACGAATTTCCTGGATATTTGCACGCGACGAGGTCATCACAAAAACATTCTCATTACGCAAGAAACTTACTGCGGGTAATTCATCAGGAACCCGAATTGGCATGTTTACATCCTCAACCTGTCAGTTTAGACGTCTGGATGCCCAAAAATAACGAGTTTCAGATAAAAAGTCGAGCATTCTGCAACAACCTGAAAATGTTTCATGGCAGAATCAGAACGTCCAGCGAAAACTGGCGCTCACGCTACTGTCTTGATTACGCGCTGACAATTGCCCGCCGTAGTCCAGTGATAGCGCTGCTCTGTCATTCAGTTTGACGTCGGCCCCGACTTTTATTAACACACCATCACGTGACCCCGGTACGCTACTGACCGTAAAGGCAGCGGCTTCGTTGAGCGTCAGGCCGGCATCTCTCGCCAATGAGGCATACTGATGCTGCCAGCCCAGTTCTCCCCGTAAACTGGCCGATGCAGTTTGACCGGCCTGCCATTGCGTTTTCACTCTTAGCCCTACCGTAGATAAGGGGGTGTTGTTCTGCTGCTTGTTACCCTGTAGAGCGGCTGGACCACCTTTCTCGGTAAACCCGTTGCGTTGCGTATGGACATAGGCCAAATTCACAAATGGCTCCAGATTGAAGCCCTGCATGATATCAGCACGGTAACCAATTTCAGCAAATAGCTGTTGCGTGAGTGTGTTGTAATTGGCTTGTTCTTGATCAAACATGCCGCCGTATGCGATCTTCCTTGAGGTACTGATCCGATGCCAGGTATTGGCCACACCGGTGCGCAGGTCAAGCGGCCCCAATGAGCCAGCGCCATAAAGAGCCAGCGGGAAGTTATCGCTGTTGGCTGAGGCACCGTAAGCTCCATGAAGGGCGGTACGGGTATAGCCAGTGCCTATTCCCAGACGGTTACTATTATGTACTGCGCCATCCAAACCCAGCATGAACCCGTAGGTTGAGGTTTGATACCCGGTAGCATTGGTATCTCCGACGGCACGTCCCCAGACACCAACTAACTGCACCCAGGAACCATTGTCATCAGCTTTGACCTTTGATGTGCCACTTTCCTCCTGAGCCTGATATAGGCGTCGGTTTAGGGTTTCGCGCAAATAACGGCTGTCGTTTATTTGCGCCGCCAGAGCATCAGCATGCACCTGCCCGGACAGTTGACGAAACGCATCGCGGGCCATTTCGATATTGTCAGACATCAGCACCGACTCATACACCGGATTACCAAGCGCCAGGTTTTCTGCCGCAGCGGCCACTGCCCGTTCATTTGCTGTTATCGCTACCTCAGCAAATGGCGTGGCATTGCGCCCAATACTCAACATCACTCGGTTCGGCAAATAGTTCAGCCTGGTGCCAAGGAACAGATAGTTAGGCTGTACCGTCGAAAACCCCCCTTCAACACCCTGCGCTGCCGTCAGGATGTTGTACTGCTGCCCGAGCAGACTGCGTACTTCGTTTTTGTTTAGTAGGTTGCCCCGGTTTTCCAGTGTTACCGCGACTTCACCACCGTATAAAAGAGCCTTACCTGCACTTTGAATTTGGTCGCTACGTCCGTCTGCCGTGACTTCTACAGCGTAGTGTGACCCCGTGTCAAAGGTGATGTTTTTCGCTACGTTCAGTGGACTGATAGTATTGCCAGGGGCAACGGTGCCCCCTCTATGCGTCACGAGTGAACCGATTGAGCCATTGCCACCCAGTATGCCGCCATCCTGAACCGACACGTCCGATGTCAGCGTGCCATTGACGGTCAGCGTCCCCTGATTGATTCGTGTCGGCCCGCTGTAGGTGTTATTGCCGGTCAGCACTAGCCTTCCGCGCCCTTTTTTGGTTAGCCCGCCATGTCCGGCAATATCATTACGCCAGACATCCCATGCACATGCCGGCGCCGAACACATCCGCTCCAACGGTGTGCCTGGATCGAGAGGCGCGTTGGTGCCGGGAATATTGACTACAAACTGGGTCTGAGTGTATGAACCGGCCACGTAAAACTCAGCCGGAATGTCCTCCGGGGCAATCAGCATTTTCGGGCCGTCAATGGCCTGTTTCAGGTCTATTTTCCCCCAGCCGAACCGGGGGTCGATGCCCGGTTCGCCGAGGTCGGTGGCGGTAGTTTTCAGTACCGCGCTGATTTGCTCTGCAGTCATATAAGGGAACCGCTGCATCAACACGGCGGCCGCTCCGGTAACGTGGGGGGCTGCCATAGAGGTACCGGTTTTATTTCCGTAACCGGGCGTCACGGTTAATTCCCCCTTATTCAGCGCAGCTTCCGTAATTGCTCCGCCGGTATGGGAAGTAAAATGCCCGAATGTACTGTAGATGTCACGGCCTGGGGCTGAGACGCAATAGCTTGCTGTATGCCCACAGCTTGTGGAGTTGGCATTGAGGTCATTGTCAGGAGTCAGGTTAGTGACAATCAGGTAATTGCCCAGAATATCGGGAAAGAGATATGGAATAGTTTCATCACTCGTGGGTACATTATAATTGTTAAAGTTACCTGCAGCGAAAATAATCAGCTTACCGTAGCGTGCCGCTCGCAACATTCCACCATAGCCGGAAATTTCAAGGTCATTAGCGGCGGTAACATCAGGAATCGGCAACTGACTGAAAGCATCTATGCGCGCTTTGAGGGGGATAAAATAATCAATTATATCGCCTGGCGTGACTTGTACATATTGTGGATAACCATTGGGGAAAAATAACCTATTACCGCCACTATCTTTTTCAATACGAATATTATCGCCCCAACTGTTATTAATTACCCTAACGTTACTTTGGGTCATATATTCCAGTTGGCTATCCTTACTCGGAATAACGCCTGTGGTGAGCGTGGCACCGAAAGCCACCCCATGCATACCGGTACCATCCCGATTTGCCGCAGCAATGCCAGCCACATGTTCCCCATGCGACACAAAGGTAATTTCTCCACTGCCGTCATCTGTTTCGAAATCATAAGGCAGATAATGAGAAATAATGGTGAGTTTTCCGGCGAACTCGGGGTGGGGAAAACTTTTTGCATCGAGGACACCAATATTTACCCCTTGCCCATTATAACCCTGTGAGTAGGCATAATGGGCGTTAATCGCACCCAGTCCCCATTGACGGTTGAACTCGGTGCTCATCCAACTGTCCGAAATACCGAAAAGCCCGGATTCTGTATAAATACTACTGGCAGCCAGAGCGGCGACAGGCAAAAACGTACAGGCGAGTAACGCCCTCAATATTGAAAGTAACTTTATTTTCATGTTTTATCCTTAAAACAGTGATTAAATATATTTAAAACATCGGTTAAATAATCGTCAGGCAAAAATGTGATATTACGTGGTCTTTTAAAAGACAATCTGCTGTATTTTAAAAAAAACTATATTATTTCTGTGAATAAAGAATAGTTGTGAGCTTTATCTCCCGATATTATTAATACTCCAGGCTATATAGATTGGTGAGTTAACGAAATATATAAGATGACCCATTGCTATGGGGTGTTTAATTTATGTTTAGTCGTAATAAAATATATTCCTCGGTTTGGCGTGATGGTCAATAGAATCGACAACGGCCTTAGTGTATATCTCGAACTATTTTTATGTAAATTCATCGAGATTATCTCTCTTGCTGCCTTCCTGCATCTTGAAATGTTTTTTGTATATATTGGCGGGGTCTGAATTGGCGGTAATAACTAATGATGTAGTTCTTTATTGCTCTATTTTGCAATTTTATTGCAAAGGGGAGGGGGATACAATTAACCGGTGTTAACTGTATCGAGGCAGAGACTACAACAGATTTTACTACTATAATTCTTCGCAATAACTCTATAGGTGTTGAACGATTAATTTTCGAATGGGCGCTCAGGGAATTGTTGTGGAAAATATAAGTAAAAGCTTTAAACATAAGGTTTTTCCGATCTTAAGCTGTTTTATTTTGTTTTATTTAATATAGTAATGATGTGAAATTTTTCCACTAACCTTATTGGTTTTTTTTAAAAAAAACCATGAAACAAAAAAGTCTAAAATTATGTTAGGTACTTGCCTTTATCAACTACAAAGTACATTATATTGAATTTAGGGTTACGGCCTCTATACTCTGATTTTACTGTCATTGGGTTGTGTATTTAATGTATGGTTCTTTGACTAAACCTAGTGGGTAATAGGTTTAATGAATGTGCTTATTATCCTGTTACGTATCCTTGATGGCGTTGAATGCCCCAGAGCTTTACGATTGAGCTATTTTTGCCGGTTACACAGTGTTAGGTTTGCACGTTCAACTCGTTGCGTATGCAACTCCTTGTTTCTTAACATGATTTATCTGCCCGAAAATCAGACACCTTACGTCAACTTTAGCCACCATATCTTTGCATAGAAAAATTATTTTGATGTTAATCAAAAAGTTGTATTTTATGCTGCTAAATATTGGGTGACCTGCAAAGTCAATGGGCAACTTTTTGATTGTAATTTTTTATTTCTGCTACAGTTAAACGTGTTTGCTATCAAAATCAAAGTGAGCGAGGTTCCTATGAAAAGAAAGAGCTTAAGGATTTCAGCTTTATTTAGTTTATTCTCTGCGATTGTCTCAATTCCTGCAGAGCTGACTGCCTGTACTCGAACGCTTTACGTAGGAGATGATAGCAGTGTAATCACTGGCCGTAATATGGATTGGAAAGAGGATATGGCCTCTAATATTTGGGTATTTCCTGCAGGCATTAAACGTGATGGCGCAGCAGGTGTTAACTCCATTAAATGGGTATCTAAATATGGTAGTGTCGGTGTGTCTGGGTATGATGCCGGAACAACGGATGGAATGAATGAGAAAGGACTGGTCGCTAATCTTTTGTATTTAGTTGAAGCTGATTATGGACATTCAACAAGTAATAATAAATTTATTTCTATCTCTGTCTGGGCTCAGTTCGTTCTGGATAACTTTGCAACCGTGAGCGAGGCCGTAACTTACCTTGAGAAAGAGCCATTCAATATATTAGCACCTGAATTACCGAATGGTTCACCAGGTTCATTACACTTGTCTATTTCTGATGCCAGTGGTGACTCGGCTATTTTTGAATATATAAAGGGAAAGCTTATTATTCATCATGGGAAACAATATACAGTGATGACTAACTCCCCAGAATACCAAGAGCAATTAGCGCTGAATAAGTACTGGCAAGAAATCGGTGGATTAACATTCTTACCAGGTACTAATCGTGCCGCAGATCGTTTTGCTCGAGCTTCTTTCTTAATCAATGCCATACCTAAAAAAATAGATCCTGATTATATAAATGGAGTTCCAAATAAATCTTTTGAATATCAATCTGTTGCAAGCGTGCTGGGCGTGCAAAGAGCCGTTAGTGTACCTTTGGGTATAACGACACCGAACCAACCTAATATATCTTCAACTATTTGGCGTACAGTATCAGATCAAAAGAATTTAAAGTATTATTTTGATTCCGCAACTCGGCCAAATACGTTCTGGATAGATATGAAAAAATTAGATTTAGCACCAGGAGCAAAAATAAAAAAATTAACAATACAGAATGGTGAGGTTTTCTCAGGAGAAGT
>JBEGTQ010000123.1:0-4267 GCA_041179305.1 Pseudomonadota bacterium
ACGGATACGAAACTCAGTAGTATTTGTAACGTTCAACTATCACCATATTCTGACAGGCCAGATGTGGCGAAGGCTAGAGGGCGATCTTACACATTTACGTACGAATCCTTACGCCTAGCCATCCTCTCCCTCATCCTTGGGTTCGAGGGCCAACTGTGCGAAAAACCACGTTAAGAAACTAGCAGTATCAAATATAGAGACTTATGAGACTGTATATTTTGGGCGAAAAAGTGGTTCCAAATATCGTTTTTTGGTCATTTTGAGACTGGATCGTATCAGAATGGATTTCTGAGACGGCTTAGCGTAGTTTTTAACATGGCTGGACTTCAAACTCCTGTAACGACAAAGGACATTCTTTCGGATGCCCTTTACCATTCCACATCTTTACAACTCTCTTTTTCTTAGCCGCTCTCTAAGAGGTGAATCTTGGCTCTTACAGCCAGGCTACACATGCGCAGCGCGGTCGCCGTTTGATAATTTATAGAGCAGGGGCGCTCATACCAGCTCTAGAACTGACGGGTGCGTCAACTCTTAGTAGAATACTAAGCCATGTACCCCATATTTACAACCATGAAAGCGGGTTTTATGGTTGTAAATTGTGCAAAAAAGAGGTGGTCACTTAGACGAACCGAACAGCGTTAGCGCCTCGAGCCTGGCATTAGGGTAACGGTGTCTCATTATAGCTTCAGCATTCACTAGTGACGCGCCAGAAGTTACCATGTCATCAATCAATAAGATGCCTCTCGGCGGATTGGTTCCTAGCGGCACATTCCCCCACACGAGAGGATTAATATGATGGCGAAGAGCTACGTTAACCGATTTTATTTGAAAGGGCTCATTTTCGCCGTGAATGCTGATAAAGCGCTTTATGTCGTTTCGCACCTGTGTTTTGTCACGCGATTTAATACGCAGATCATTTATATTTTCTAGTACTTGCCTCGCTGTGACTTTAGCAAGGGCATTCGGATAACAGAGGCCGCGCTGCGTCTGCTTGTGAACCTTTTTAGCGAAACGGAAGCAAGCCGGGCTACTCGATGGTAACGGCACAATCCAATCCCATTCAAAACCTTTCGCCACGTATGCGGGCAGGATTTTCCGGAAGCTGGCGCACAACAAAGCAATGTCGCGCGGATTTGTTCTAAGTTTGTCCATCCCTTTAATGACGTAAAGCATAGGGCTGTTATCGCCGGGATCGTTCCTGTTTCGCTTCCCCTTAGTTCGCGCAAAGATAGACGTCACCTTCAGCGTTTCAGTAAGCATAAGCTCCACCGGGTTCCCTTCCAGCGTGGTAACGCAAAAATGATTATGCGAGTGATCAACCGTAACTAGCCGCTTTCCTGCATCTACTACGAATCCCACGTAACGCCCCTGATAAATTTGAAATGTAACAGCTGACATATGGTAAGCGATTATTTGTTTCTGCGGCAAACCGAACACCACAAAACTTAATAGTGTTCCGAAGTGGCCATTTCATCGAAAAGTTCCATGAAGTACAAAATAGGCAATAAATACAATATAGTCGGATGAGCACAGCGGTCAGATGTGACATTTCTACATTAGAGCATTGTCTACATATCCACATGAGAGAAGCCAGTGAAGCGGGGAGGCCAACAAGCCACCCCCGCGAACGGGAGCGCCCTTTGAGCGGGACAAGCGAAAAGGGTCGATTGTGGGTATGTGGTCAATGCGGCAGGCCGTCCCGGTAATTTTTACTTTTTCTCAAATTCAAAACTCACTTTTCCGGTTGCAGTGTCCAGCACTAACTTGGCATCAAACGCTTTTCCCGCCTTGCTTTTAAATCCTTTTAATACTGCGGTTTTTCCTTTGCTGAACAGGGTTTCTACTTGTGGTAAGGTCAATTTCTTGCTGGCCACTTTGCCCCACACTTTTAGGTTGCACCCGCTACAAGCGTAAACCTTGTCGGAAATCACTACGGCCTCGTTGCATTTGGGACAGACCGCCGTGAGTCGTGGCCTCTTTCCGCCTTGCGTTTTCGGCACACCATCGGCCATTCCGCTTAGATCCACATTACTGACTTGAGCGGCGATAAAGTCTTCCAGCGTATCGAGGAACTCATCCACACTAAAACTACCTTGCTCAATCATTTGCTGTTGTTCATGCCAAAGTGCTGTCATATCGGGCGCGGTGGCAATCTCAGGCAAACTGGCGATGAAACTCAACCCTAACTTAGTGGGGATAAGTTTTTTCTTCTCGACGGTATAGAACCCACGCTTTTGCAACGTTTCTAACATACTGGCGCGGGTCGCCGGTGTCCCAATCCCGCCGTGTTCCCCCGTTTTTCCGGCGTCACGGTCTTTGAGCAACTGGCGGATCTTCGGATCTTTGACGTATTTGGCGACACGTTGTAAATCCTTTAACAACGTGGCTTCGGTATACAGCGGTAACGGTTTGGTTTTTTCTTTGCTCACCGTGACAGACTCGCACAACCCAGCATCGGCATTACTGAGGGCTGAGAGGGCGGCAAAGGGCGTTGCCTCGGCATCTTCCTCTGCCCCTTCTTCATTGTCCTCCGTCCCTGACAGTAGGATTGTCCAACCTTCCTGTGTGGTTTTTGTGGCCTTGGCCATAAACATATTGCCGTTAACGTCAAACGTAGCACTGGCAGCCAGGTAGCATTTATCAGCCAGGAACTGCGCGAGGTATTGAGCGGCAATCGCCTGATACACAAGACGCTCGTTCGCTGTCATGCTTGCTGTGTTCGGAGCCGTGGTCGTCGGGATTATCGCGGTATGGGCAGACACTTTCTTGTCATCAAACGCCCTCCCTTTGTGCTCGGGGTTAGCTTCGCTCAACCTTGCCGCCAAGTCCGGCAAAGTGGTAGCGATAGCCGCCAGCGTCGCGCTGGCATCCCCGAACTGCTCACTGGTCAAATAGTTGCAATCTGAACGGTTGTAGGTGATCGCTTTGTGATTTTCACGCAGCGATTGCGTCACATCCAGCGTTTGTTGCGCCGATAACCCGCATTTCTTGCTCATGTGAGCTTGCAAGTCCAGCAGTGAGAACGGTAGCGGTGCGGGGGTGCTCTTTTCCACGGTATTGCTGGCGGTAACGGTCGCTGGTTGTCCCTTGCAAGCGGCAGCAACGTCATTCGCAACGGACTCATCAATCAATCGACCCTTATCGTCTACTGGTGCACCTTCAGGCACCTGATAACGGGGGGTAATTCGGTGCCCGATCACGTCAATATTAGCGCTTAGGTTGAAGAAAAACGCCGCACTGTGATTCTGGAAGGCATTAAACCGGTTGACGATCAGGCCGAGGATCGGGGTTTGCACCCGCCCCACGGATAATACGCCCCGGACGCCTTTTTGCTGCGCCGCAAGTGTGTAAGCGCGGGTCATGTTGAAGCCGTACAACTGATCGCCAATGCTCCGTGCCAGCGCTTTTTGTGACATGCCTAAAAACTCGCGGTTATCGCGCAGGTTCGCCAGCGCCTTTTTCGCGGCAGCGGTGTTGAGGTCGCTAATCAGTACCCGTTTCACTGGGCTGGTGTTGTTGCAGTAGGTCAATACCTCATCAACCAGGAGCTGCCCCTCGTCGTCAATGTCGCCAGCATGGACTATTTCGGATGCCTGCCCGATAAGCCGTTGCACCACCGTAAATTGCGCGGCGGTATTTTTTTTTGGCTGGTATTGCGCCGGGCGCAATTTTAACGGCAGGTCTGCGGCATTCCATTTTGCATACGCCGGATTATGAGCCTCCGGGGGAGACAGTTCGAGGATATGCCCGACACACCATGTTACGGCGTCACTGCCACATTGAATGTACCCGTCTTTACGCACGCCAGCGCCTAGCGCCTCGGCGATCACTTTCGCCAGTGCCGGTTTTTCAGCAATAAACAGTCTCATATTAAAACCCCATTTATAAAATTATTGTCTTTAATTCATCGAGAGTGAAAAATTGAAATACGTTGCGATGCCTAGTTTCTAATTCGATAGGTTTTGAATTAATAATCACGAATTTAATGCTCTCAAAAATCTTCATTAATGAGAGTTTTTTCTGCACATCAGGCAGAACATAGTAAACAGAAAACCAGAGTTCATTCGTTCTAGCCAATAAATGGCTGGTCATTATTTGCTGATAGCGTGCTTTTGTTTTCAAGCTGCGCTCTGTTTCAATAGCTACCTGTAACGGCTCGCAATCGAAATCCCTCGGGCTCGCAATCAGCGCAATTTTCGGCTCAGATTAAGTGACAATGAAAATCCTCCCGGGCTCACATTAAGTGATAATGAGCTCGCGTTTATCT
>JBEGTQ010000124.1:0-15415 GCA_041179305.1 Pseudomonadota bacterium
GCGCCCAGATAAAAGGTTTCAGAGGATGGTGGAGCAAAATCCAGCGGCGGTTATCGAGTGGGTTGATATTGTTGATGAACAAAATGAAGTTATTGCTCAATGCAGCCGTCAACAAATGAGAGCTCAACGACTACGCCACCGTGCTACCTATATTGTGGTGCACAATGGAATGGGGAAAATTCTGGTACAACGCCGTACGGAGAGCAAAGATTTCTATCCCGGTAAACTGGATGCTACCGCCGGTGGTGTGGTGCAGAGTGGGGAGAACTATCTGGAATCGGCACGGCGTGAGGCCGAGGAAGAGCTAGGCGTTGCTGGTGTTCCCTTTGCTGAACACGGTTTATTTTATTTCGAAGAAGAGTACTGCCGGGTGTGGGGCGGGTTATTCAGTTGCGTATCTCATGGCCCATTTGCGTTGCAGGCCGAGGAAATAGATGAAGTATGCTGGATGGTACCGGAAGAGATCACCGCCCGTTGTGACGAGTTCACCACCGACTCGCTGAAAGCACTATCTCTGTGGCTAACCCGCAACAATGAGCAGGATTACGGTAAAATCATCCCGCGCGAAGATTAATTGTTAGTACCGTTGTAAAAATGCCTCACATGCCAATTTAAAACCGTTTCGCTACCAAAAAAACGCCAGCACGAGGCTGGCGTTACTCGTTTACCTATAATATGAAGTTAAGACGCTACGGCGTCAGCCTGAGCTGATTGGATTGCCGTTAGCGCGATGGTATAGACGATATCGTCAACCAATGCACCCCGAGACAAATCGTTAACCGGCTTACGCATGCCTTGCAGCATTGGCCCGATGGAGATCAGATCAGCAGAGCGCTGAACCGCTTTATAGGTGGTGTTACCGGTATTCAGGTCTGGGAAGATGAACACGGTAGCCTGGCCTGCAACCGGTGAATTAGGTGCTTTAGATTTAGCCACATCCGCCATAATGGCGGCATCGTATTGTAATGGGCCATCGATGATCAAATCCGGGCGTTTTTCCTGTGCCAAACGGGTTGCTTCACGGACTTTTTCAACATCACTGCCGGCACCGGAGTTACCGGTTGAGTAGGAGATCATTGCCACACGCGGTTCAATACCAAATGCCATCGCAGAATCTGCAGACTGGATAGCAATTTCAGACAGTTGTTCCGCCGTTGGGTCTGGGTTGATCGCGCAGTCGCCGTAAACCAGAACCTGGTCAGGCAGTAGCATGAAGAACACAGAAGAGACCAGTGAGCTGCCCGGTGCGGTTTTGATCAACTGCAATGGCGGGCGGATGGTATTAGCTGTGGTGTGAACCGCACCAGACACCAGACCGTCAACTTCGCCTTGTTCCAGCATCAACGTGCCCAGAACCACGTTGTCTTCCAACTGTTCACGAGCAACCACTTCAGTCATGCCTTTGCTCTTACGCAGCTCGACCAAACGCGGAACGTATTGCTCACGCACGGCAACCGGATCGATGATTTCAACGCCTTTACCCAGCTTAACACCTTGAGCCGCAGCCACACGTTGGATCTCTTCGGGATTACCCAGCAGCAGACAAGTGGCGATACCACGTTCAGCACAGATAGAAGCGGCTTTAACGGTACGTGGCTCATCACCTTCCGGTAGCACGATACGCTTGCCAGCTTTACGTGCCAGCTCGGTCAGTTCATAACGGAATGCGGGGGGAGATAAGCGACGCGAACGCTCAGAAGCCGCACTCAGAGAATCAATCCAGCCACCGTTGATATGGCTGGCGACATAGTTTTGCAGTTTTTCAACACGTTCATGGTCATCCGCCGGGACCTCCAAACTGAAGCTTTGTAGGCTCAGAGAGGTCTGCCAGGTGTTGGTATCAACCATAAATACGGGTAACCCAGTTTGGAAAGCACGCTCACACAGTTTTTTAATAGGCTCATCAATCGCATAACCGCCGGTTAGCAGGATGGCACCGATTTCAACGCCATTCATGGCTGCCAGGCAAGCGGAAACCAGCACGTCTGGACGGTCTGCGGAGGTGACCAGCAGGGAACCCGGGAGGAAGTGTTCCAGCATATGTGGAATGCTACGAGCGCAGAAAGTCACCGATTTAACGCGGCGAGTTTTGATATCACCTTGGTTAATAATGGTCGCTTTCAGATGATCGGCCATATCAATGGCGCGGGTTGCAATTAGCTCGAAACTCCAAGGTATACAACCCAAAACGGGGATCGGGCTGTTGGCAAACAACTGGTTTGGATCAATCTTCGCGACACAGGCCTTGCTCGAATCATCAAAGATTTCAGACAGGTCAGGGCGGGTACGGCCTTGCTCATCAACCGGCGCATTCAGTTTATTAATAATAACGCCGGTGATGTTTTTGTTTTTGCTGCCACCGAAGCTGGAACGAGCCAGTTCAATACGCTCTTTCAATTGGCCAGGTGAATCATTACCCAGTGCAATGACAAACACGATTTCCGCATTCAGGGTTTTGGCAAGTTCATAGTTCAGCGCATTGGCAAACTGGTGTTTGCGGGTTGGCACTAAACCTTCAACCAGAATCACTTCGGCGTCTTTGGTATTTTCGTGATAACGGGCAACAATCTCTTCCATTAACACATCTTGCTGGTTCGAGCTCAGCAAGGTCTCCACATAACCCATATTCAGTGGTTCAGCGGCGGTGATGCTGGAGTTCGCACGAATGATGGTGGTGGTTTGGTCTGGCGTATTATCACCTGCACGTGGCTGAGCGATCGGTTTGAATACGCTCAGGCGTACACCTTTTTGCTCCATAGAGCGGATGACACCCAAGCTAACGCTGGTTAAACCAACGCGGGTGCCGGTAGGGATCAACATTATTGTACGGGACACGGCTAAACCTCTTAACGGTTGCTCGTTAGTCAAAAGTAACACCGGCTGTCGACGGTGTATCCGCTTACTACTTGAAGTCACAGGGGGGGATAGCCAGGTTCGTTACCTGGTCCCTTTCTGGATCTTGCCCCTGCAACCTCAAGTTTTTTAGGTATAATAAGTAAAGTCTTATGCGGTCAGGCGAGAGGCATCTTGCGCGATAACCAGTTCTTCATTGGTTGGGATAACCAGAGCCAGACGGCTACTGTCTTTGGTGATAGCGCCAGATTTACCAAAGCGCGCTGCCATGTTACGTTCGTGGTCAATTTCAAAGCCCAACAGGCTCAGTTTTTTCAGTGCCAGTTCACGTACCATCGCAGCGTTTTCACCAATACCGCCGGTGAAGATCACCGCATCCAGACGCCCTTCCATCAGTGCAGTATAAGCACCAATGTATTTCGCCAGACGGTGACAGAATACGTCCATCGCACGTTTAGCATCGGCTTTGGTTGCGTAATTGTCTTCAACATAACGGCAGTCGCTGGTGACCTCAGTCAGGCCCAGCAGGCCAGATTCTTTGGTCAGCATTTTGTTGATGTGATCAACACTCATGCCCAGTGCATCATGCAAATAGAAAATGATGGCAGGATCGATATCACCACTACGAGTCCCCATCACCAAGCCTTCCAGTGGTGTCAGGCCCATAGAGGTATCAACAGATTCACCGTTACGAACGGCAGTTACAGAACCACCGTTACCCAAATGGCAGGTGATAACGTTCAGTTCTGCCAGTGGCTTCTTCAGGATTTTCGCTGCTTCCTGGCTAACATAGAAATGGCTGGTACCATGTGCGCCATAGCGGCGGATACCGTGATCTTTGTATAAGCTGTACGGCAAGGCGTACAGGTAAGACTCTTCCGGCATGGTCTGGTGGAAGGCGGTGTCAAACACGGCGACATTTTTATCAGCCAGATTCGGGAAGGATTTCAATGCCTCAGCGATACCGATCAGGTGAGCAGGGTTATGCAATGGTGCAAACGAGGAAGAATCTTTGATACCCTGAAGAACTTCATCGGTAATAATTGCTGATGCAGTGAATTTCTCGCCGCCATGAACAATACGGTGACCGATAGCAGTCAGTTGAGCGGACAGCTCTGGTTTTTGTGCCAGAATAGTATTAACAATGTAGTTAAGTGCTTCGCTGTGTGCAGCGCCAGCACCCAATTTTGCTTCTTGTTTGCTGCCGTCCAGTTTCCATTTGATACGGGCTTCTGGCAGATGGAAGCATTCAGCTAAACCAGAGAGGTGCTCTTCACCGTTGGTCGCGTTGATGATAGCAAATTTAAGGGAAGAGCTACCGCAGTTAAGAACCAGTACCAGCTTACTCGACATGGATATACCTATTTATGGTGGTGTTTAACAGTTGTTTTTTTACATTATCGATGCAGGTTTTTTTCATCAGCGTACAAAAACAGCTAAAACACGTGGTTAATAAAACATCAACCTAACCAAAAGCGTAGTGCATATTGGCGTTGACATTAATGATTAACATCATGCGATAGCAAAAAAGCACGATGATAGAAAACCGCCGATTAAACATTAAGCGCTAACGTTAAATCTGGTGATAAAATGGTGCGAAAAGTTGACATATACAACGTCTTCTTCTTCTGGTGGCCAAAAGGCCGCGCTAGGATACCGATAGCGCGGCCTAAAAACAAAATATATTTAACAGACTTATTTTTAGTTTGTGGATTGCAAAAGATTTTTTAATTTTTATTTATGAAGTTGAGGTGAGCCATGACAACGAAACCTTCTGAGACCATAAGTTGGTTTCAGGTACTCCAGCGCGGCCAGCACTATATGAAGACATGGCCAGCGGATAAACGCCTGGCTCCGGTGTTTCCAGAAAATCGCGTGGCGACGGCAACTCGCTTTGGCATTCGTATTATGCCACCGTTGGCTATTTTTACCCTAACCTGGCAGATAGCGCTGGGCGGCCAATTGGGTCCAGCCATTGCTACTGCTCTTTTTGCCTGTGGCTTGCCGTTGCAAGGGTTATGGTGGTTAGGTAAACGAGCAATTACGCCGCTCCCACCGACATTACTTCAGTGGTACCACGACGTTCGTGACAAACTGACTGAAATCGGTCAGGCATTAGCCCCGTCAGAACAAACGCCGACCTATCAATCGCTGGCAGATGTGTTGAAACGTGCTTTTAAACAGTTGGATAAAACGTTTCTTGATGATTTGTAACGGTGAATCGTTAATGTTTTACTGCCAGAGCTGGATACTTCCTTTTACCTTTAGCCAATGAGGCCATTTTGAACAGCGAACTGTTGTGGGTATTGGCGCTACTTTTAATCGCTATTGTGCTGTTTACTACCAATAAATTGCGAATGGATGTCGTGGCTCTGTTGGTGATAATTGCCTTCGTGATGAGTGGTACGTTGTCATTAGATGAAGCCACCATCGGATTCAGCGACCCCAACGTGATATTGATTGCGGCGTTGTTTGTTATTGGTGAAGGGTTGGTCAGAACCGGCGTTGCTTATCAGGTGGGGGACTGGCTGGTAAAAGTAGCCGGTCACAGTGAAACAAAAATGCTGGCACTGTTGATGGTCACTGTCGCGGGATTGGGCGCTTTTATGAGTTCGACTGGCGTGGTAGCGATTTTTATCCCGGTGGTGCTGAGTGTCGCCAATCGAATGAATATATCACCGGGGCGTTTAATGATGCCACTGAGTTTTGCTGGGCTGATCAGTGGCATGATGACACTGGTGGCAACACCGCCCAATATGGTGGTCAACAGTGAATTACTGCGCGAAGGTATTAAAGGATTTGGTTTTTTCGGCGTGACACCTATCGGCATTATTATATTGCTCATGGGGATTGGTTACATGTTAGTGGCCCGGCACTGGCTGGGGGGCAAACAGGAAAGCTCAAAGAAAGAAAAGCAATGGAAGCGCCGCACTTTTCGTGATCTTATCCGCGATTATAAACTGACGGGTCGCGCACGCCGCCTGGCAATTCGCCCCGGCTCTCCTTTGATTGGTCGCTCTCTTGACGAACTGCACTTGCGCGCTGGCTATGGCGCGAATGTGGTAGGGATCGAGCGTTGGAAGCGTTTTCGCCGGGTGATGGTGAGCGCTACCGGTTCATCTGAATTGCATGAGAATGACGTCTTGCTGATCGACATGTCAGATGGTGACATGGATTTACGTGAGTTCTGTACAGAGCAAATGCTCGAACCAATGGTGCTGCGCGGCGAATATTTCTCCGAACAGGCTCGTAACGTAGGGATGGCGGAAGTTTCTCTGATTCCTGATTCTGCACTGTTGGGTAAAAGTTTACGTGAGGTAACATTCCGCAGCAGCTATGGCCTGAATGTGGCAGGTATCCGGCGTAATGGCAGGACACTGGAGGGTAAACTGGTTGATGACAAACTGCAATTTGGCGACATTTTGTTGGTCATTGGCGACTGGAAATTGATTCGTCAGTTACAACTAAAAACCCACGACTTTATCGTATTCAACCTGCCTGCTGAAGTAGATGAAGTCGCACCGGCTATCTCACAGGCACCTTATGCTTTGCTTTGTTTGGTATTGATGGTTGCCATGATGCTGACTGACGAAATACCGAATGTGATTGCGGCTCTGGTAGCTTGCTTATTGATGGGGCAATTCCGATGTATTGACATGGAAAGTGCTTATCGCTCAATCCATTGGCCGAGCTTAATTTTGATTATCGGGATGATGCCTTTTGCGCAGGCGCTTCAGAAAACGGGTGGGGTTGATCTGATTGTCCTTGGTCTGATGGATGTGGCGGGGGGAATGGAGCCGCGAGTGATGCTGCTGTGCTTGTTTGTGCTGTGTGCGGCTATTGGGCTGTTTATCTCTAATACGGCGACGGCAGTATTGATGGCACCGATTGCCATTGCTGCTGCCCGTGAGATGTCGGTTTCCCCGTATCCTTTTGCGATGATTATCGGTATTGCAGCTTCTGCGGCTTTTATGACCCCCGTATCTTCACCTGTGAATACATTGGTATTAGGTCCCGGTGATTATAGATTTGGTGATTTTATCCGTATGGGTGTGCCATTTACGGTGTTGGTGATGATTGTGAGCGTGATGGTGGTGCCGTTGCTGTTCCCATTCTGATTTTTTCGCTCTTGGTGCTACCGAGCAGAGCATATATTATTATCTGTTTAATTAAATAAAAACATCAATCATTAAATAATATTTTTATTTATTAAGTATGTTTGATGATTTTAATATTCTGTGTAATATGCATGTGTTTAAATAATTTAATTATTTTTATAATATTTAATTTAATTTATTTTTTTCAGCAAAAAAAAGAGGCTTGCAATGAAATTATCTATAATTTCAATTGGTTGTATTGCTGTTTTTTCTGTTTCCATCAATGTTGGATATGCTCATGCAATGAATGTTGACGAACTTCTCGCCCAAAATGAAGTATTTGTAAAACAAAAGAATAAAGTAGAATGTATGGGAAGAGCCTTAAAAATAAGGAAAGGTTATATTGGTTCGACAAGTATTATGGATTCTATAACCGTTCTGAGACAGGATTTTGCCCAAAGAAACTGTTGATTATTTCATGTTTACAAAGCACAGCCTGCATAAGCAGGCTATAAAGATCAATCCAGTGAGTTGAGGCTGATTTCGTCCAACGACAGACTAAAGCTGGGAACGAATACCGCCATAAAATAATCCATTTCTGGGCTGTGGTGTATGGACAGGTTTTTCTCCAATCGCCCTTTGGCTTGAATAAATTCGTGATTTCCTGCGGATAGTTCCTCCAGACATTTTAGATAAGCGCATAGGATATCGGCTTGTTTAACCAATGTTTTTTCTTCTTCACTGTAATAGTGCGCATCAAGCAGATAACGGAAATCATGCTGTAACTCTGTTGGCAGCATTTCGATCAATTTTTGTTGAGCAATTTTTTCGATTTTTTTATATTCGTTGGCGATTTGTGGGTTGTAATACTTGATAGGTGTGGGCATATCGCCGGTGATCACTTCACTGGCATCGTGGTACATGGCCAGCAGGGCGATGCGCTCGGCATTCAGGTTGCCATTGAATTTGCGGTTTTTGATAATGGCCAGTGCGTGGGCGACAAAGGCTACTTGCAGGCTATGTTCTGAGACATTTTCAGTGCGAACGTTACGCATCAGCGGCCAGCGGTTGATCAGTTTCAAGCGGGATAGATAGGCGAAGAAGTGACTCATAGTTTGCTCTCTTTCTTGCTTAATGTGAATCAGGGTATGGCTTATCAAAATGGATCTTGGATTCGGTGATTAAATGATTACTGGCGATAAGTCTCAAGGAAGTATCCGAACTTACGCACCGCCATTTCCAGGTCATCTGCGCGCGGCAGTGTTACAATCCGCACATGATCCGGATACGGCCAGTTAAAAGCACTGCCTTGAACCAATAGCACTTTTTCCTGTAACAGGAGATCCAATACCAATTTCTGATCGTCTTTCAGGTTAAAACGTTTCTTATCAACACGTGGGAACATATACAACGCACCCAGTGGCTTAACACAAGAAACCCCAGGGATATCATTGAGTAACTTCCAGGCGAGGTCGCGTTGTTCATATAAGCGGCCGCCCGGCTGGATAAACTCGCTGATACTCTGATAGCCACCCAATGCAGTTTGAATCGCGTGTTGCATCGGCACGTTGGCACACAGGCGCATTGACGCCAGCATTTCCAAACCTTCAATATAACCTGTAGCGTGCTTCTTCGGACCGTTCAATACCATCCAGCCTTGACGGAAACCGGCAACACGATAAGTTTTGGATAAACCGTTAAAGGTCACGGTGAGTAAATCAGGAGCCAGAGCTGCAATAGAATGATGCTGAGCTTCGTCATATAAAATCTTATCGTAGATCTCATCGGCAAAAATAATCAGGTCATTTTGGCGCGCGATCTCAACAATCTCCAGTAATAGCTCTTTACTGTAAACCGCACCGGTTGGGTTATTCGGATTAATAATCACAATACCACGGGTGCGTGCAGTGATCTTAGTGCGGATATCGTCCAGATCAGGGAACCAGCCGGACTCTTCGTCACACATATAATGTATGGCTTTACCGCTTGAAAGCGAAACCGCTGCTGTCCATAACGGATAATCTGGCGCTGGCACCAGCATTTCATCGCCAAGGTTCAGCAATGCTTGCATGGATTGCACAATCAACTCAGAAACACCGTTTCCAATGTAGATATCCTCAACGGCCAGATCCCGCATTTCGCGCGCCTGATAGTGCTGCATAATGGCTTTACGTGCCGAAAAAAGGCCTTTGGAGTCGCAATAACCTTGTGCCGTCGGCAAGTTACGGATCACATCCACCAGAATTTCATCCGGTGCATCAAAACCAAACGGAGCCGGGTTGCCGATATTCAGTTTCAGCACCTTGTGACCTTCTTCCTCGAGACGCTTAGCTTCTTTGAGTACCGAACCACGAATGTCATAACAGACGTTATCCAGTTTGCTGGATTTCTCAATGGGGAACATAAAAAATTGAGCCTTTTGCTGGTAAAAGTGTGCTCTCAGCGTGGAACACTGCAAGGTGTCCAATGTACCTCGACCCCGCTGATTTTTAAAGTTCTATGCAGCGGTTTATACCTAAAAAATTTCAAGTTGCAGGAAGGCGGCAAGCGAGATAATCCTGATGAGCTTACATAAGTAAGTTATTCGGGTTACTGAGTGCAGTCAACATACCTGCAACTTGAAAGATGATGGGTATAGCACAAATGATTTTAGCTGAAAAAACGAGTGATTTATCGCTATTTTTGCTTACCAAACATCCCTCGCTTATGCCCGATTGATGAGTTTATTAGACGTTTTATCTGGCAGTTTTGGGCGAGACACAATTATTAACAAAAAAAGAGATTGATGGAGTTATTTCTCCTTTTTCATCGTGTAAACGTATGCCTTTTCAGGCGGAATTTTGCCTGGATATATCCTGTTTTTAATCAATATGCTCCTTACTCTCCCTCTTATATCAGCATACATATTAGAAATAGATGGGTAAAATAAATTTTGTAAATAGGAAAACTATTAAGGATAATTGATGTTATCTGTTTTTAATCTTAATGATTAACAAATACTATTGCTTGAATTGATTGAATTAAATAAAAATCAGAACAGACATATATTGAGATTTTTTGATATTTCATGGTGACATAAAAGCATGTGTTTAATTAGAATTAATAGATGATTCGTTATAAACCTGCAAAGACTGAGGTAAAAAAATTTTAAAAAATCTTCATTAATCGAAGATTTAGCACATTTACGTTACATTATTTACAAATAGATACATGAATTGACCAATAGATCTTTTAAAAAGCGATAGTGGTAACGAAATATATGTAAATTTTTTGCCCTACACTAATGAGTGGGGTACTGTCATACTTAACGTTGTCCCTTATTGATGGCGCTAAGAGTAAAACACCAGGGTAGTTTGTGATTAGAATTCAAAAAAGTGAAGAATACACTATGACAACTGCAAATCGTCCGATAATTAATCTCGACCTCGATCTGCTTAGAACCTTTGTCGCTGTTGCTGACTTGAATACTTTTGCTGCCGCTGCCGCAGCGGTTTGCCGAACTCAATCAGCAGTAAGCCAACAAATGCAGAGGTTAGAACAGTTAGTCGGTAAGGAGTTATTTGCTCGTCACGGGCGTAACAAACTATTGACTGAACATGGTCTCCAATTACTTGGCTATGCTAGAAAAATTTTGCGTTTTAACGATGAAGCCTGTACGTCACTTATGTACAGTAATATAGAAGGTTCACTCATTATTGGTGCATCCGATGATACTGCTGATACTTTGTTGCCTTTCTTGCTGAATCGGGTGGCAACATTTTATCCTCGACTGGCGATAGATGTAAGGGTAAAACGCAGTCCATTTATCGCTGATATGTTGAGTAACGGCGAGGTAGATCTCGCTATTACAACAGCTAAGATAGACACTCATTCCCATGTGATCTTAAGAACGTCACCCACGCTTTGGTATTGTTCCGCCGACTACCAGTTCCAGCCTGGCGAATCAGTGCCGTTGGTGGTCATGGATGAGCCAAGTTCGTTCCGTGATATGGCAACTGAACAACTGACTCAGGCAGGTATTGCCTGGCATATCGCTTATGTTGCTTCTTCACTTTCGGCCATTCGAGCGGCAGTAAGAGCAGGACTGGGTGTTACTGCCAGGCCAATTGAAATGATGAGTCCGGATTTACGTGTGTTAGGGGAAACAGAAAGTCTACCTTGTTTGCCTGAAACACATTATGCATTGTGTAAAGACAGCCAGTGTAACAATGAATTGGCGTTAGCCATTTTCGATGCTATGCAAACCGGCCATCAACATGATTTATTGGTGAAACCAGAATTAACATTCGATGCTGATTGTTTAATCGGCCAATAAAATTCAGTCATTTTATCTTGCTAAATTACAAAAAGCCCTTGTTTAAGAAGGGCTTTTTATTTCCCCGTAAGTAACGTTTTTCTTACATTTCGATTGAATTCCACATTAAAAGCGTCATTTTATTTTGCTGGCGCATATTTCCCAGAACAATGTCAGTCCATCGGGATGTTATCGTTTGTCGCCTTCCAGCACGTTGAAATCTATTGGGTATACGCGGTAAGAAAAGCCACTTGCCATGTTGAATATTGATGGAATAACACTCAAAACGTGTTCTGGATCAAAAAAATACCCCTGGCTAATGAGTGGAAGAAGCGGTTATTCCTGAGACAATGTTATAGTTATTACGAAATATTCATGTTGGTTTATATCTTTATGTTTTGGCCGGACTAATTACTGACTCGATTTAGCTGTTGATTTTGCCCCACTTGTTAAGCGAGATCGTACATTTGTAAATTAACATGTAGTTACTTTTGTCAAAGTTGACAAAAGGTTACTGAAAGGAGTAAAAAGCCCACAGTAAAACGCTGGCTAAGCAGTGGCAAAGACAGTGTATTTTGTGTGGTTTCTATTCCTTCCCTTTGAATCGATGTGGTGCGCTAACTGCCAACTAAAGAGCAGGATGTCCGACGCCACTTTTGATGAGTAAGCAATGCGTATGTCAACAACCACTGAAGTTATCGCTCATCATTGGGCGTTCGCTGTATTCCTGTTAGGCGCTATCGGGCTGTGCGGTTTGATGCTCATGGGCGCGTTCTATTTGGGTGGGAGAGCCCGGGCCCGCGCTAAAAACGTTCCTTATGAATCGGGAATTGACCCCGTAGGCTCCGCGCGTATGCGTTTGTCTGCCAAGTTTTATCTGGTTGCTATGTTCTTCGTTATTTTCGATGTTGAGGCCTTGTACTTGTACGCATGGTCAATCTCTCTCCGTGAGAGTGGTTGGGTAGGTTTCATCGAAGCAACTATTTTCGTTCTGGTGCTCTTGGTGGGTTTGGTTTATCTGGTGCGTATCGGCGCCCTGGATTGGGCTCCTGCGCGCTCTAATCGCCGCGTGAACAAACCAGGCATAATCAAATACGCCAACAGTTATCCGCAGGACATACCCCAAGAACGTGGTGTGGCAGGTAGGTAGCAAGCGAATGCCACATCGGTCTGAAATTGATTTGGGCCGCATTTGTGCTAGTTAAGAGTGAGCTTCAAAAATGAGGTTCATTCTGGGTCGAGTAACGAACGTAGCTAATACCCCCAAGTACAAAGGGTATTGTGGTCAATAAATACAGCGAGGCATTAACATGGACTATACGCTCACCCGCATAGACCCTAACGGTGAGAATGACCGTTACCCCCTGCAAACTCAGGAAACCGTCAGCGGTGATCCTCTTGAGCAACATGTCCACCGTAGTGTTTACATGGGTAAACTTGAGAACGCGATGCATGACATGGTGAACTGGGGGCGTAAGAACTCTCTTTGGCCCTATAACTTTGGCCTTTCTTGTTGTTATGTAGAGATGGTGACCTCGTTCACAGCAGTACATGATGTGGCACGTTTCGGTGCGGAAGTGCTGCGTGCTTCTCCGCGTCAGGCCGATTTCATGGTCGTGGCGGGTACCTGCTTTACCAAAATGGCACCGGTTATTCAACGTTTGTATGAACAAATGCTGGAACCAAAATGGGTTATTTCGATGGGAGCCTGTGCTAACTCTGGCGGTATGTACGATATCTATTCTGTTGTCCAGGGTGTGGATAAATTTCTTCCGGTGGATGTGTACATTCCCGGCTGTCCACCGCGCCCGGAAGCTTATATGCAAGCACTGCTGCTGCTACAGGAATCCATTGATAAAGAGCGTCGCCCTCTCTCATGGGTGGTGGGTGATCAAGGGGTTTATCGTGCCAATATGCAGCCGGAAAGAGAACGTAAGCATGCTGAGCGAATTGCCGTGACTAACCTGCGTAGCCCTGACGAGATCTAATACGGTTTTAGGGCTGAGATCGTGATACGTAAGTGATTTTTTGGCATGAGCCGTTTTTCTTCTAAAGCATTTGTGCGGCAAATAACCACAAAGTGACATATTCAGTGTGGCGAAAAAACAGTGTGGTGAATAAACAATGACCGATTTAACGATGTCCGACAGCACTCAGCCAGCATGGCAGACCCGAGATCATCTTGATGATCCGGTGATTGGCGAGCTGTCGAACCGTTTTGGGCCTGAGGCCTTTGTTGTTCAAGCGACACGTACCGGTATGCCGGTGATATGGGTGAAGCGTGAACAATTACTGGAAGTAATGACATTTCTAAGGAAACAACCGAAGCCGTATAGCATGCTGTTCGACCTGCATGGTGTCGATGAACGTCTTCGAGCTCACCGCCAGAGCCTGCCGGAAGCCGATTTTTCTGTTTTCTATCATCTGCTTTCTATTGAGCGTAATCGCGACATCATGCTGAAAGTGCCACTGTCTGAAAAAGACATGCACCTGTCCACTGCTACCCGGATTTTCCCTAATGCCAACTGGTATGAGCGGGAAACCTGGGAAATGTTCGGTATTACCTTTGATGGTCACCCACATTTGACGCGCATCATGATGCCGCAGAGCTGGGAAGGGCACCCGTTGCGTAAAGACTATCCGGCGCGTGCTACTGAGTTCGATCCCTTTGTGCTGACGAGGCAGAAAGAGGATCTGGAGATGGAATCTCTGACCTTCAAGCCAGAAGACTGGGGCATGAAACGCGGTACCGAAAACGAGGACTTTATGTTTCTTAACCTCGGTCCGAACCACCCCTCTTCACACGGTGCGTTCCGTATCGTGTTGCAGTTGGATGGTGAAGAGATTGTCGACTGCGTGCCAGATGTGGGTTACCACCACCGTGGCGCCGAGAAGATGGGTGAACGTCAGTCCTGGCACAGCTACATTCCCTACACTGATCGTATTGAATATCTCGGTGGTTGCGTAAACGAAATGCCTTACGTGCTGGCAGTTGAGAAACTGGCGGGTATCGAGGTTCCGGATCGCGTTAAAACCATCCGAGTGATGTTGTCTGAACTATTCCGCATCAACAGCCATTTGCTATACATCAGTACCTTTATTCAGGACGTGGGCGCAATGACACCGGTGTTCTTCGCCTTTACCGATCGTCAAAAAGTGTATGACCTGGTGGAGGCGATCACCGGTTTCCGTATGCACCCAGCCTGGTTCCGTATTGGCGGTGTGGCGCATGATTTACCGCGTGGCTGGGAACGTTTGCTGCGCGATTTCCTTGACTGGATGCCAAAACGTCTGGATTCCTACGTCAAAGCGGCTTTACAGAACAGCATCCTGAAAGGGCGTTCTATCGGTGTTGCTGCCTATAATTCCAAGGAGGCGTTGGATTGGGGGGTGACTGGCGCGGGTCTGCGAGCCACCGGGGTTGAGTTTGACGTACGTAAATGGCGGCCGTACTCCGGCTATGAAAATTTTGATTTTGAAGTGCCGATCGGCAGCAACGGCGATTGTTATGACCGCGTGATGCTGAAAGTGGAAGAGTTGCGTCAAAGCCTGCGCATTCTGGAGCAATGTTATAAAAATATGCCAGAAGGGCCGTTCAAGGCAGACCATCCGCTGACCACACCGCCACCGAAAGAACGTACGCTGCAACATATCGAAACGCTGATCACTCACTTCCTGCAAGTTTCATGGGGTCCAGTGATGCCAGCCAACGAATCATTCCAAATGGTTGAAGCGACCAAAGGGATCAACAGCTACTATCTGACCAGTGACGGCAGCACCATGAGTTACCGCACCCGGATACGTACGCCAAGCTATGCGCATTTGCAGCAGATCCCATCGGTTATCCGTGGCAGCCTGGTATCTGACTTGATCGTCTATCTGGGTAGTATCGATTTTGTAATGTCTGATGTGGATCGCTAATTATGAGCAACCAAAAAGAGATTCAGGTGAGTAACGAAAACCAAGATGTGGTGAATCTGGCGGTCAATGCGGCTGACCCGGTGCTCACTCCAGATGTTTTCGAGCTGAACGTTGAAGAACGTGATGCTATCGAGCATGAAAAACATCATTACGAAGATGCCCGTGCTGCGTCAATCGAAGCACTGAAAATTGTGCAAAAGCAACGTGGTTGGGTGCCGGATGGGGCGATTCACGCCATTGCTGAAGTGCT
>JBEGTQ010000125.1:0-12335 GCA_041179305.1 Pseudomonadota bacterium
CGATACCCCTACCGAACGCCGCATCAGTAACCTATATAGCGGCGAGGAAAAGATATTGATTGGCAGTAACCTGAATGCAGTACCGTTGATACATAACTCAAGTAACCACTTAAAACCGAAAGGTTTTTCTGATTCCCGTTACGGTTTTAGCGATGTCAAAATCATCAAATCAACCGCTAATGAAACCACATTACAATTCAAACCCAATCCGGTTGAGGTAAAAGGCCTGGATATTAATCTGGCCGATACGTCATTGCTGAAAATGGTGAGTGATCGGTATGGCGTGAACCGGCAATATCTTGCCTATTCAAAAGAGCTGCCTTTTTGGGTGGGCAACAATGAACTGACTTGTGTGTGCTCTTTTGTCATCGTGCAGGTGACTGATGAGGAAAAGGAAGAGTTATACTCAACGATGGATGTGGATAGAGATAATAGCTTATTTCATGTTTTCGTTAGTGCTCCTGTGCCAGCCCCTTCAGCTTATCAAACGTATGATAGAGACAGGGTAAATCAGTCACTCAACGACATGATCGAGTATTCTGCTCTATCCTTAAGAGATATTCAGGATGAAACTAAACTTATTAAAATTCCTCAGGTAGGAGAACCCCACCATGAAGAGATTATTGAACATTATCAGGATCTGGATTTAATAGATTTTCCTGAGTATATAGAAAGAGTATTTTGGGAAAATGGTTACGGTAAGACGATTTTTATCTATCTGCCGAAAACACTGACATTAACCGTTAGTGCCGGCGGCCATACCACAACCCAGAAATATCCATTTGCCCTTAAAGATAAAAACGATTTTAACAGCGTGAGCAAAACATGGGATCAGCCGATTGAAGTGACGTTGCCCATTTCAATTACTGAGTCTATTGACGTTCAAATCACATATTCCTGCGATACGGATTTGGAGGACTATTTCTCGCATGGTTCAATGATTCAAACTATTCCGATTATTATTGCTCCTGATGTCTCACACAATTATCTGGCATTAAAAACCAATAATGCGAAAGCTCAATATCTGGAATGGGACAAACAGAAAAAACATCAGGTGCGGCTAAATACGCTGTTTGCCAAAGAACTGGTACGGCGCGCCGATATCGGTATTAATAATATTCTTAGCCCGGAAACTCAGTTAATCAAAGAACCCGATCTGGGAGAAAATAATCACCATTCGGCCAACCAACTCGTGGATTTTAGCGGGTCTAATGCGCTCTATTTCTGGGAACTTTTCTACTACACGCCGATGTTGGTGATGCAGCGTCTGCTGCAAGAACAGAACTTTGATTTGGCAACTCACTGGTTGAACTATGTCTTTAATCCGGCTGATCAATCCACCCCCTGGAAAACGCGACCACTGAAGGAAGATATCACTTGGAATGCCACGCCACTGGACTCGACTAACCCAGATGCGGTGGCTCAGGCTGACCCAATGCACTACAAACTCAGCACCTTTATGCGCCTGCTGGATTTACTGTTGGAGCGAGGTGATCATGCTTATCGCCAGCAAAAACGCGATACTTTGGCTGAAGCCAAAATGTGGTATGTGCAGGCTTTATCGTTGCTAGGCGCGGAACCTGCTGGTTCTAATAATCCTGCAAAATGGTCGCCGCTGCCATTGAAAGAGGTGGCGGGCACCCTGCGCGATGTCTTTTTACCACAGCAAAATACCAAGTTGCAAACCTATCATCAGACCCTAAAACAACGGTTGTACAATCTGCGCAACGGCTTATCAATTGACGGCCAACAACTGATGTTACCGCTTTTTGCTGCACCTGTTGACGCAAAAGAATTAATGAATGCTGCGGTATCTTCTTCCCAGGGGGGGACAGCGTTACCAACTAATGTCACCCTCGGTCTACAGCGCTTCCCAGTGGTATTGGACAGTGCCAAAGCCATGGTGGGGCAATTAATGCAGTTTGGTGGCAATTTATCCAGTGTGATTGAGCGTCAGGATGCCGAGCAGATGGCCGTACTGATGCAAACACAAGGTATAGATTTACTGGCACTCAGTGTCACGATGCAAAAGAAAAACCTGGAGGAACTGAATCACGAGGCTACCGCACTGGACGCCGCACTAACTGGTGCACAAGGGCGTTATCAACACTATAAAGATTTGTATGATGAGAATATCAGTCCTGCGGAACAAAATATTAAAATCATACGGATGAGCTCTGCGGCTGTGTCTGAAACGGCAAAAGCCGGGTTTATGACCGCTGCAGCATTAGAAATGGTACCGAATATCTACGGGATGTCGACGGGAGGGTCGCGTTACGGAGCGGTCGCTAATGCCCTTGCCATTGGTTCGCAAATTGCTGCAGATATGCTTGACCTCGCGGCTGAAAAGATAAGTGCGGGAGAAATGTATCGCCGCCGCCGCGCCGACTGGGGGATCACCCGTGATAATGCCAAAGCGGAGATAGAACAACTTACCGCCCAGCGGGAAGCAATGAAAATTCGTTATACCAGTGCAGAGTTACAAGTAACTTATCTGGAAACCCAGCAGGCGCAACATCAGGCTCAATGGGCGTTGATGACCAGTAAATTCACCAATCGGGCACTTTATACCTGGATGCGTGGCCGTTTAGCTGCACTCTATTTTCAATACTACGACCTAACGGTATCACGTTGCCTGCGGGCACAATACGGCTACCAGTGGGAAACGCTTAACACCACCACCTTTATTAAGCCGGGTGCCTGGCAGGGAACCTACGCCGGTTTGCTGTGTGGCGAAGCATTGATGCTCAATCTGGCAAAAATGGACGCCGCTTACCAGGACTGGGATGCTCGTGCTATGCAAATTGAACGCACTGTTTCTCTGGCAGAGCTGTATCGACATATCCCAAATTCAGGTTTCAGCTTAACTGAGGCAATTTCTGATGCCTTGAATGGAACCACCAAAGGGAGTAACACGGGTAAAAACGGCAACGCCATCAGCATTAAAAATAACATCTTAGATGTCTCTTTTAATATCAGTGAGCTGGCATTAGCGAAAGATTACCCCAGCGCGATGAATTTGGGCGATAAACGTTTCTTTCAACAAATTAGTGTCAGCCTACCTGCTTTGTTAGGGCCTTATCAGGATGTACAGGCCGTTCTCAGATACACCGGCACTGATGCAGTCTTTGCTAAAGGGTGCAACGCTATCGCCATTTCGCGCGGCATGAACGATAGCGGCCAATTCCAATTGGACTTCAACGACAGTAACTACCTGCCATTTGAGGGGATCAATATTGAGGACAGCGGTGGTTTTGTACTGCGCTTCCCAATTAATAGCGATAAGCAAAAGGCTCTGCTGCAAAGCCTGAGCGATATCATTTTGCACATTCGCTACACCATCCGTTCCTAAAAATCACCGTTACTTAACCCAACCTAGCCTCCGCAAGGAGGCCTGACAGGAGTCCATTATGGAAAATAACAAGCAGCAAGTGGCTATAGCGCCATTATCTCTCCCTCAGGGAGGCGGCGCTGTTACGGGAATGGGTGAATCTCTTGGCGCCATCGGGCCAAGCGGCCTGGCCAGCTTAAGTGTGCCTTTACCTGTTTCTGTTGGCCGTGGTTATGCGCCCACGTTGGCATTGAATTATAGCAGCGGCAGTGGCAATGGCCCATTTGGCCTTGGTTGGCAACTGGGGACACTAGCGATTCGCCGCCGTACCGCCAAAGGGACACCCCGCTACGACAGTCGTGATGAGTTTATTAGCCCCTGTGGTGAAGTATTGGTTGCTGTTTCTGAATCAAATGATTCGCAAGATACACGTTATGCATTAGCTGACTTTACTGTTACTCAATATCAGCCGCGTGTAGAGTGCAGTTTTATTCGCATTGAATTCTGGCAGCCCAAAAACCAAGGCTCAGATAAAACCGCATTTTGGTTAATGTACGGCGCCGACGGCCAACAGTATTGCCTGGGTAAATCAGCGCAAGCCCATATTGCTAATCCAGACAATCCCGCACAGATTGCTGAATGGTTATTGGAAGAGTCAGTCTCTGCCACCGGTGAGCATATCTGCTATGACTATCAATCCGAAAACGATGTTGGCGTCAGTTCGCAAGTCAGTGCACAGCGCTATTTGAAACAGGTGCGCTACGGTAATCTGGCTTCAAGCGATACGTTATTTGCATTCAAAAAACCCGCTGCGGAAGATGATAATTGGCTATTTACGTTAGTATTTGATTACGGTGAGCGCCCCAATACCTTATCCGTCGCTCCGCAGTTAAATGCAACGGGCAATTGGTCATGTCGCCAGGATCCATTCTCACGTTACGAATTCGGCTTTGAAATTCGTACCCATCGTCTGTGCCAACAAGTTTTGATGTTCCACAACCTACAACTGTTGTGCAGCGACAAGAACGAAAACGATTCGGCCTTGGTCGCCCGTTTGCGCCTGAATTATCTGGCCAGCCCTTATGCCACCCAGTTGATCAGTTGCCAGCAAGTGGCTCATGAAAAAGACGGTACCGTGTTGACCTTACCGCCACTCGAATTTGATTATCAGGAATTTCAGTATACATCCAATGCAAATTGGCAGGCGATGCCAGAGTGGGACAAATTTAGCCCGTATTATCAAATGGTTGATCTCAACGGTGAAGGGTTGCCGGGCATGCTGTACCAGGACAGCGGCAGTTGGAGTTATCATCCGCCGATACGCACCCCAGGCAGTGAAGATGGCGTCAGCTTTGGCGTGGCACAAGTTTTGCCGATAATTCCCGCGCTGCGAGAGACAGCCTGCCTGATGGATATCAACGGTGACGGGCGATTAGACTGGGTTGTCAGCCAACCAAGTTTTGCCGGTTATTACAGCCGCAGCGCAGATCAATGCTGGACGCAGTTCACCCCGCTTTCTGCCTTGCCGACTGAGTATTTCCATCCGCAGGCTCAATTGGCCGATTTGATTGGTGGCGGCTTGTCGGATCTGGCATTGATTGGGCCAAAAAGTGTGCGTTTGTACGCCAATCAGCGTGATGGCTTTACCGCCGCACAGCAAGTTGATCAAGACCCGGCTATCACTTTGCCGATCCCCGGAGCCAGCCGGTCTGAGCTAGTGGCATTTAGTGATCCGTTGGGCAGCGGGCAGCAACATCTGCTGCGGGTTCGCCACGACAGCGTCACTTGCTGGCCGAATCTGGGTCATGGCATTTTTGGCAAACCTATTACGCTGAATGGCTTTAGCCAACCGGCAGAAAGTTTCAATCCCCAGCAGATCTGGCTGGCTGATATCGACGGTTCCGGCACGGTTGATTTGATTTATGCTAACCATGATCATCTGCTGATTTATCGCAATCAGAGCGGTAATCGTTTTGCTGCTCCGCTAAAACTGCCATTGCCATACGGCGTTCGTTACGACAATACCTGCCAACTGACATTAGCGGATGTGCAAGGTCTGGGAAGCACCAGCTTGCTGTTGAGTGTGCCGCATATGGTGAACCGCCATTGGCGCTACGATTTTACTGCCTCCAAGCCTTATTTGTTATGCACGGTGAATAATAATATGGGTGCCGAGAGCCGCCTGTTATACCGCAGTTCGGCACAGTTTTGGTTGGATGAGAAAGCAAAAGCAGCAGCAGAAGGGCGACGCATGGTCTGTGGCATGCCTTTCCCGATGCATTTATTAGCGCGTATCACACAATTTGATGAAATCACCCATAACAGCCTGAGCCAGCAGGTTTTTTACTATCATGGTTTTTATGATGGTGCGGAGCGTGAGTTCCGTGGTTTTGGCCGGGTGGATACACTGGATACCCATGCTGACGCGCAAGGTTCGTCTCAGGAGCGCACGCCGCCATCACTCAGTTGCAACTGGTTTCATACTGGTCGCGCTGATGATGAAATACAGTATCAAACAGAGTACTGGCAGGGCGATAAACGCGCTTATCGCTTAGGCCATAGCCGCTTCACTTCGTTTAACCAATCGGTTAAAGCTGATGACTTACTGGCAGGAGCCACGCGAGAGCAGTGCTATTGGTTATATCGGGCGTTGAAAGGCAGCCTGCTGCACAGCGAACTGTATGGCCTGGATGATATCGGCTTGAACGATGTGCCTTACACCACCAGTAGCGCGCGCTACCAGGTGCGATTGGCCTGGATGAGAGATAACGCACAGATATCACCGATTGTGATACCAATGTTGCTGGAACAGCTCAGCTACTGCTATGAGCGTATACCTCAAGACCCACAGTGCAGCCAACAAATTGTGCTGCGTTACGATGAATATGGTCACCCTTTGCACCGTGTTTCCATCCATTACCCACGTCGGGCCCAAGATACGGTAACGCCTTACTCCTGGCTGGCAACCAACTATTGGGCCAGCAGCTATGACGAACAACAACGGCTGTTGCGGCTGACGGAAAGTCAACAGTCATACCATCATGTGATTCAAAATGGGGGCCTGTTGCTGGGTCTGCCGTGGCAGCAACGCAGTGATGTACTGACTTACCGTGCTGACACAGTGCCCGATAACGGTTTGAGCTATGAAATCGTTATAGATAAAAAAAACAAACTCGGCACACCGCTTGAAGAGGTTTATGCCGGTCAAGAGGAGGTGTTTTACCATTCTGACTGTCCGCTTCAAGGCCTTGTTAGCTATAGAGAAACCGCAGAGTTTGATAAAATTTCACTGGATGCATTCGACGAGATACTACCCGCAGGTAAAGAGCGTGATGACGCGCTGAAAAAAGCAGGTTATACCTTGAAGCCACACCTATTTGCTCGTGCCGGTGAAACGGATGTCTGGATTGCCCGTACCGGTTTCACCGATTATGCGGATGCTAAGGCATTTTATCGCCCACGGTCGCAGCAGAGTTCGAAATTAGTCGGCATAACTGAACTTACCTGGGATAAGCATCACTGTGTTGTCACTGGCATCACGCTGGCCGATGGCAGCCAAACCAACGCTCGGTATGACTATCGTTTTATCACGCCTTATCAGCTAACGGATATCAACGATAACGTGCATTACGTCGAGTTTGATGCGTTTGGTCGGGTGATATCTTCACGCTTCTGGGGAACAGAGTTACATGCGGGCAAAGCCGTCTATCGCGGGTTCAGTGAACCTTCAGATGCACCATTTACCGCCCCAAATAGCATTGAAGAAGCTATTGCCAAAGAAGATAACGTCATTCCTGTTGCGCAATTTTCTGTTTATCAGCCGGCTGGCTGGATGATCAAACCGTCAAAACAATCGATAGATCCACTCACTTATGATGCCTTAATCCAAAACCACGCCATGACGGAAGAGGGTGATCTCTGTGCTTTGGGCTTGCGGCGCTATTTAGGTGCGGGTAAATCGACATTAGCTCAAGCCTTAGAAAGTGATGCTAACAGCCACCCACGTCACCCACGTCACCCACCCCATGCCATGACAGTGGTGAGCGACAACTATGATCGCAATGCTGAAAAACAGCAGCAGCAACAAATGATTGTGTTTAGTGATGGCTTTGGTCGCACACTGCAATCCGCCCAACGGGTTGAACCCGGTGAGGCTTATCTCCGCGAACAGCATGGCAATTTACAGGTTGGTGATAACGGGCCAATTGTTAATACCGCCAAACAGCGCTGGGCCGTCTCAGGTCAGGTTGAATATGACAACAAAGGACTCGCCGTCCGTGTCTATCAGCCTTACTTCCTTAATGACTGGCGTTATACCAGTGACGATAGCTCCCACACCTATGCCGACACCCATGTTTACGACCCACTGGGGCGTGAAATCAAGGTGATTACCGCCAAAGGTTACCTGCGTCGGACACAGTATTTCCCGTGGTTTGTGATCAGTGAAGATGAGAACGACACTGCGGCAGAAGTCATTGAAAGTAAAATTTAACAATATCAGTCATTAACCCTGATCGGGTTGTGATCAGGGTCACTAGTGGCTCATAGCCAAGGTAACCCATATGCACATACTCGCCCCTGGCGATAACTTTGTCCTAACCTGGGTCATTATCGGCTTTCTTTCTGCCTGGGGAGGTTTAGTTCGCTACATCTTGAATAAGGATAACAAAGAGGACGAATGGAGTTGGATCGCAGTGATAAGTCAGGTGATTGTTTCGAGTTTCACGGGCTTGCTTGGAGGTCTGTTCTCCTTCGAGGGCGGTGGGAGTCGTTATATGACGTTTGCCATTGCCGGCCTTTTTGGCGCGATGGGCAGTACCGCTCTGCAATATATCTGGAGCCGTTTTTTTGGTCACCACAATTCCCATAAATAACAGAGGTCACTATGCAAGACGATAAGCCACAATTTCGCTTCGGTCAGATTAGCGAACATAACCTGCGCGGCATTCATCCCGATTTAGTGCTGATAGTACGCCGCGCTCTCATCCTCAGCACCCTCGATTTTCGTGTAATCGAAGGGATTCGAACGCTTGAGCGCCAGCGTCAATTGGTACGTAATGGCAGGAGCAGAACCCTCAATAGCCGCCATTTAACTGGTCATGCCGTTGATCTGGCTCCAATGATTAATAACCAGATCCCGTGGGAAGATTGGAGCGCTTTTTATCGGATAGCAAAAACCATGAAACAAGCTGCCCAACAGATGGAACTGCCACTGCAATGGGGCGGTGACTGGAAAAAATTTAAAGATGGCCCGCATTTTGAACTACCGAGAGAGGTTTACCCATGATTAGTGCAAAGATGTTATCCGGCCTGGCTAAAACGATGCTGTCATTGGTGGTGGTTGCCATCGTTATGTGGCTAGTACAGACCGGCAGGACATTGGAACAATTGAATATGGAGAACGTGGCACTCAATACACAATTGGTACGCACCGGCGAAATGAATCAACAACTTAATCAGCAAATACTGTTGATAACGAGCTACCTCCAAAAAGTTCAGGAACAAGAACGCATTGATGGAGAGAAAAGCAGTGAACTACAGAAACGCTTACGTGCAGCACAAAAAGGCAACAAGTGTGCTGATGAGCCTGTGCCTGGTGATGTTATCCGCATGCAGCAGCAAGCCATCGGTAATCATAAATGAGTGTTTGCCATTTCCGGTCGCTTTATTGCCACCGTGCCAGATGCCTGAATTTAAGGTAAAAACGTGGGGTGACTACCCACAATACGTCGAACAGACCCGGCTGGTTGTAACCGGTTGCAATACTCGCCGCGAGTCAGCGTTATTTTTCTTACAACAACGTAAACAATGAATTAGGAATAATTTTATGCCTGAAAACTTATCTACAGCCCTGAGTGAACACCCCCTCGCCACCATCATCATGTTCCGCGCAAAAGGGGTAATCTATCGAATTAACCCTTTAGAGTTGTGACCATAGTTATAAGCCGTTCCTTAACAGGAGCGGCTTATAAGCTCAATACAAAATATTTATTATCAGATCCAGTTGCTATTACGGATGACACCAACGGCCAACCCTTCAATGGTAAAGTTCTGTTCGCGCAGATCAACAACGATTAATTGGAATTCACTGTTTTCTGGCAGAAGATGAACGATATTACCTTGTTTTTTAAAACGTTTTACTGTTACTTCATCACCAATTCGTGCGACAACTACTTGCCCGTTACGTACATCTTGCGTTTTGTGTACGGCCAACAGATCACCATCCAGAATCCCAATATCTTTCATTGACATTCCGCTCACCCGCAGCAGAAAATCTGCGCTCGGTTTAAACATTGATGGATCAACTTTGTAGTGCCCTTCGATGTGTTGCTGCGCCAGCAAAGGCTCACCTGCGGCGACCTGGCCGATCAATGGCAAACCGTTTTCTTCTTCCATCAGCAAACGAATGCCGCGAGAAGCACCGGAAACAATCTCGATAAAGCCTTTACGAGCCAGTGCCTTTAAATGCTCTTCAGCAGCGTTAGGAGAACGAAACCCCAGACGCTGCGCAATTTCGGCACGGGTTGGTGGCATGCCGGTTTGCGCTAAGTGATCGCGAACCAGGTCATAAACCTCTTGTTGTCTGGTAGTAAGTGCTTTCATTTCGCCCCCTGTTTGTTTATACAGTCTTGCTGTGAGTATATACAGGTAATCGGGTGTTGGGAACCAAAGAATGAATAAAAACAGGGAGTAATCACTGTTCACACCAGGGTTTCCCCCGATCATGGCAGGAGGCTCAGTACCCCCATGTTCACCTTACTATATTATGCCGAAGTGACAGAGAGACTCGGCTAATGAATCCAGGATTGAGGTGAATGGTTTTGCTAAAAATGAACGACAAAAAAACTGCACCTCAACTACCAGATAGATATCCAATACTTGAGGTACAGTTCTTTTATTCAGAATGAGTTAACTGCTCAGGGTTATCACCGTCATCGCTATCGTAAATCATTCCGGGCTAATATTGGTTTTTACAGCGCAACAACATTTACTGCTGATGGACCTTTAGCGCCGCTCTCAATGGAGAACTCAACCTTTTGGCCTTCATCTAATGTTTTGAAATCATTGCTCTGGATGGCAGAGAAGTGAACAAATACATCTTTGCTGCCGTCAGCAGGTGTGATGAAACCGAAACCTTTACCTGCGTCAAACCATTTTACTAAACCAGTCATTTTATTAGACATTGCGATACTTCCTTCAATTTATTTGCCACGACAATGCGGCGAACGTGGTCTGTTTTTCAGAGGGTAACTTACTCGGGCACTTAGGAGGCGACTCACGGAGAAGGGATATCTATGGATAGCGCTTGAACTGAGGACTGCTTTACTAAAACTGCTTTCATAAGGTCTGTATTCCAAACCGATAGCGCATTTAACCACAACACATTCCCTGTGGCAACATAATATTTGGTCATGTATTCTATTTAGTGATTATTATTACACCAAGTAATGCTCACGCTCAATTCGCTGTGTAGAGCTTGCCTTTGATGTGTTTTTTATCCGGCAACATGTCATAAGCACAGAATTTTCCGGTTATTCAGAGGAGGCGTGGTTACACAGATACTTACATGTTCTCATCGTTCCCTGAACAACAGCGGCAACCATAATACCAACAACGCGATTATTCCCATGACAGAGTAAATATCCAGATAACTGAGCATCCGTGCCTGCTGATACAAGCTGTCAGCTACTGATATGAGCGAACTGTGGACAATGGTCGCGGGGGTGATATGTTCCCCAAGGCGGCCATAATGCAGTTGGGTACGGTGGTGCAGCAAATTCATCACCCAGGCGATGCCAATGCTACCGCCAAGGTTACGTAACAGCGTTGACATCGCTGAGGCCTCATTACTTTTTTCTGCCGGCAGACCGCGAAACGAGAGCGAAGCCACTGGGATCAGGATGAGCGGCAAACCAATCACCTGCAATACACGCGCCCACATTAGCGTGGTGAAATCGATCTGTAACGACAGGGTGCTGAAGTGCCACATTGCAAAAGCAACCACAACTAACCCCAGTACAACCAGAAAACGCTGTGCGGGCAGCTTGCTGGCCACAACACCAGTCACTATCATCGCTAACATTATGCAAAGGCCGCCTGTGCCCAGCGTTAGCCCGGCAGTCCAGGCATCATATCCCATTAACTCCTGTGCCATTTGCGGCAACAACTGAGTGGTGCTGACCACCAGCAAGCCAGTCAAAAACATTAATACTGCACCAATCGAAAAGTTACGGTGTAGTAGTAATTTCACATCAAGAACCGGCCGTGGATGATACCACTCCCAGAGCGGCAGAAAACAGAGACACAGCAGCGCCAATGCAGCCGTGATGATAATAAATGTGGAAGAAAAGCCGTCATAGACCTCAAAGCGATCCAGACACAATTGCAGCGCACCAAACCCCAGAACAATCAGCAGCAGTCCAATGCCATCAATGCGGATACCGTCACGCAACCGCTGTTTACGCTCCTGAATCAGCAAAGGCGGCTCTGCTATCAGCCAGTAGCAAAGCAGCAACGACAACAATCCCACCGGCAGGTTAATCAGAAATACCCAGTGCCAGGAAAGCGAACTGGTCAGCCAACCGCCAATCAGCGGGCCTATCGCCGGTGCCAGCAACACCGAGATACCATACAGTGCAAATGCCTGCGGCCGCTGCTTTTCGCTAAAGGAATCCACCAGAATAGACTGCTCCACCGGTGCCAACCCACCGCCGCCAATTCCCTGTAGCACACGTGCCAAAATCAGCCATTCCAGAGTCGGAGCAATGCTGCACAGCAGAGATGCAAAGGTAAACAGTGCTAGGCTGATCATATAGTAACGTTTGCGCCCGAGCATGTTCGCCAGCCAGCCGCTGAGCGGCAGGATCAACGCATTTGCCACAATGTAGTGGCATAGTGAATTTGGCCACCTGACTAGAGGTGTTATTCTTGCCTCAATAACTTTACAGGTGATTCATGACCAAATATTTTACGGCTGAATTTAAACTCGAAGCAGCAAAGCTGG
>JBEGTQ010000126.1:0-5371 GCA_041179305.1 Pseudomonadota bacterium
AATCAACTTAATACGTTTAACCGTGACTATGCTGGTGGCCGCAATGGATAACAGTGAATTATTAACGCCGCTCTATGAATTGCTAACGCGCGCCCAAGCGTTAATTCAGTTGGGTCTGGCCGAAGATTGGGACGCTCTAGACTCAGCTGCCAGTCAATACCAGCAGCATATGAGCGTTCTGGATGATGCCACCTATATACAGGCGATTAATGATGCGCAATTAGTAGAAGCGGCAAAAGCCATTATTTTACAAATACAAAGTTTGAATGATGAACTTGATATGTACACCAACTTGCAGCGTGAAAGAGTTGCGTCAGAGTTGCGGCAGATTCACCAATCTGGAAAGGCGCTTGATGCCTATGGTCGGTAATTTGACGTTTGGCTGCTGTTAATCTATTTCTTATAACCATCTGCAACAAATAAAGCTTAAACCTTAGATAAATGTTTTAAGCTTTTTATCAAAATCTCCTAAAGCAAGTGAGAAGTCGGGCGATAACCTTAACAGAAGTGCTGATAGCAATCTGTTCAGGCTTCATCAACCGACTTGCTACAGCAAATATTCTGTAGTCGTAATCACCAGTAGGAGATTCATCATGGCTTTAGTAATTAACACAAACATTTCATCAATGAATGCTCAACGTCAATTGAACGGTTCAGGCATGTCGCTTGACCGTGCGACCGAGCGTTTATCCTCTGGTCAACGCGTTAACTCTGCAAAAGACGACGCAGCAGGTTTAGCGATTGCGAACCGGATGACTTCACAAGTGCGCGGTCTCGACCAAGCAGTTCGTAACGCCAACGACGGTGTGTCACTCGTGCAAACCGCTGAAGGTGCGTTACAAGAATCTACCAACATTCTGCAACGTATGCGTGAGCTAGCGGTACAGTCCTCGAACGGTATCTACACCGATGCTGACCGTGTAACGCTGAACGCGGAAACCAAACAATTAAAAGCAGAACTTGACCGTATTGCAGGTACCACCTCATTCAACGGTAAGAATTTGCTGGACGGCTCATTTGGTACTACCAAGTTACAAGTAGGTACTCAAGCTGGCCAAAGCATGGAATTGAAAGTAGGTAACTTTACCACTAATGCACTGGGCGGAAGCTCTGCAGATATCGTTGGCGAAGCTACTGCAGCCGGTGTTGCGAGTTTAACGGCCATGGTTGCGACTTCTTGGACAATCAATGACGTTGCCATCACTACCTTGGCAACCGGTACTACCTTAAACGATAAGCTAGCGATTATTAACAAAGACGTTGCCGGTAAAGGCGCTGAAGTGTCTGCGAGAACTGAAGTTAAAGGTACTAAAGTAGGTACCGGCGTTTTGGTAGCAGGTACGGATACATTCACCATCGCTGCGGTTGATGGTGATGGCAATACTCAATCTTATGTTCTTAGCGGCACCAATAGCATGGATGAGTTGGTTAACAAAATTAACAGCGAAACTAACGTTCAAGCAAAATTGAGCGAAAATGGCCGATTAATTTTGTCTCAGGAAGGCGCCACCTCGATTACCACTACTGACAGTACAACTAACGATGGCGCAAGCGGAATCGTGGATGTTACCGACGGTACTCGTAACTTCTCCTTGGTGTTCACGGATACCAGCGATGATAAAAAGGGTGTGAAAATTGAAGCGGGAGCTGGTGGTACAGCGGCATTGAGCGATGCTTTAGGTATCGACTTCGCGGATGACAACAAAAACATTCAAGGTAAAGTGGTAGCGGCTGCAGCTGCGGCAACGACCAAAGTGGGCGATATCATCATTAATGGCGTTGCGATTAAATCCATCAGCTTGGTTGCAACTCCAGCGACTGATGCTGCTGAAATCATCAAAAAGCTGAATGAGCAATCTGCTGAAACTGGCGTAGTAGCCTTTGCGGGTACTGTTGCAAACTCGGTAGCCTTAAAATCAGTGTCAGGCGAAGATATCTCTATCAAGTACGGTGATAACGCTACTGCTGCAACGGTAAAACTGCAGTTTGGTTTCCAGGAGCGTAATGCGAGCGAAGGTAGTGGTTCAGTGAATAGCGTTGATATTTCTACTCAAGGCGGCGCTCAAAAAGCAATATCGATTCTTGATAAAGCCATTGACCAAGTGAGTACACAGCGTGCGGATCTCGGTGCGGTGAATAACCGTTTAGACTTTACCGTGTCTAACTTGACCAACATCTCTGAAAAAACAACGGCAGCACGTTCACGTATTATGGATGCTGACTTCGCAGTAGAAACTGCAAACCTCAGCCGTTCTACCGTGTTGCAACAGGCGGCAAGTGCGATGTTGGCGCAAGCTAACCAACGTCCACAAAACGTGTTGTCACTCTTGAGATAAGGTGATTAGCGTCACCAGAGGTTCGCTTCTGGTGACTCTTATATGAGAGGGCTAAAGTATGAGCGAAATACCTAAAGTAGCTGTAGCGCCTACACCGATCAAACCGGTTGCGGTTTCCTCCTCAGGGGTAAGGCAGCAGAAAGGTGGCAATGATTTGCCGCCGGTAATAGAAGCGGCAAGAAATCAACGTGTGAATGTCAAAGAAATGCAAGAGAATGTTGAAGCTGCCGTTAAGCAAATGAATGAATATATTCAGTCAACCCAACGTGATTTAAGTTTCAGTTACGACAAATCATCCGGTGAGACAGTAGTAAAAGTGTTAGATCGTGGAACTCAGCAAGTCATTCGCCAAATTCCAGACGAAACCTTCTTGAAACTCGCTCGTAGTAAGGATTCTGAAGGTTCTTTCCAGTTGTTGAATGCACAAGCTTAGTAAGGTTTTTTGAAAGAAATATGTTTGTTTTTAAGGGGATTAGCCTAGGCTAATCCTTTTTTTTGCATTTTTTTTACGCGTATTTCCCAAGGTGTTTTCCCCAAAAATAATTTGGTTGATTGTTTTTGGCACAGTCTGTGCAAAAAGTCATTTAGGCAAAGAAGTAACAAAATTCTGACGCATAACATCAAATGAGTTTGCTGGGATTTGCCACGAAGTTTTCAAGCTTCTTGCAGGCTTCATCAATGACTTGTCGCAAAGAGTTAAGACTCTGAGCAGGAAAATCCTTAGGAGATATATTATGTCTTTAGTTATTAATACCAACGTAGCGTCTCTGAACTCTCAGCGTCAATTGATGAATTCAGGGTCTGCGCTAGATCAATCAACAGAACGCTTATCATCCGGTAAACGCATTAACTCCGCAAAAGATGATGCTGCTGGTTTAGCCATTTCAAACCGCATGACTTCGCAAGTGCGCGGCTTGGATCAAGCCATCCGCAATGCGAATGACGGTGTATCGCTGGTACAAACTGCTGAAGGTGCTTTGCAAGAAGTAACCAACATTCTGCAGCGGATGCGTGAATTATCCATTCAATCGGCGAATGGAATTTATTCTGACGCAGATCGCGGAACTTTAAATGCTGAAACAAAACAGTTGAAACTTGAATTGGATCGTATTTCAAGTTCTACCTCGTTTAACGGCCAGAATTTACTGGACGGTACGCTTGGCAATACCAAGTTGCAGATAGGTTCAGAAGCCAATCAAATTATTGATGTGAGTGTGCCATCCTTCAGTACCGCTTCCTTGGGCGGAAGCTCTGGCGATGTGGTTGGCGAACCGACGGCTACGGGTCTAGCAGCCTTAAATACACTGATCGCCGGTGATTTAATTGTGAATGACACCGCCATTGGTGCCTTAACAACGGGTACTTCGTTAAACAACACCTTAGCCTTGGTTAACGCGAGCTTAGAAGGTAAGGGGGCTCTCGCATCTGCACGAACAGAAGTTAGGGCCATTAACTCTGGTAGCGGTGTACTGGTGGCGGGTTCGAGCGCTTTGACGCTCACAGTGGTAGATGGTAATAACAATACCCAGTCCTACGTGATTACGGACACCAATAACTTTAAAGAGTTGGTTGCTAAAATCAATAATGAAACGGGTATTCAAGCAACGGTGAATGATGCCGGTAAGTTGGTGCTATCGCGCGAAGGTGCTTTGTCGATTACCGTTAACGATACGTCTACTAACAACGCAGCCTCTGGTTTAGTGGATGGTTCAACGAATTTCTCATTGGTATTTACCGATACCAGCACCGATAAACGCGGTGTCAAAATAGAGCCCGGCACTATTGCTCCTGCTGCGATACTCGCTTTGGGTATTGATATGCAAGACAACGACAGAAACCTGCAAGGTGCAACTGTCGCTGCTGCTGCCAGTGCCATAAAAAAAGGTGACCTGATTATAAATGGTGTAGAAATTGACACCATTGCGCTGCCCGGCGCAACCGCTGCGGCAAATCTAACGACACTGATTCAGAAAATTAATGCGCAATCTTCCGATACGGGCGTAGTGGCATTCGCCGGTGCTGGCACCAGTAATCTTGGCTTGCGTTCAGTGTCCGGTGCGGAAATTTCTATCAAATACGGTGATGCCGCAGTAGCCGCGACAATAGCAGGTCAAACGGGTTTGCAAGAACGCAACGCTTCTGAAGGTTCTGGTTCAATTGCGAGTGTCGATATTTCCACGGCTGACGGCGCTCAAAAAGCTATCAGTATTATCGATAAGGCAATCGATCAGGTAAACAGCACGCGCTCTGGGCTGGGTGCCGTTAATAACCGTTTGGAATTCACTGTCAATAACTTGGCAAACGTATCAGAAAAAACCTCTGCTGCACGTTCGCGAATTGTTGATGCAGACTTTGCTGCTGAAACAGCCGCTATGAGTCGTGCACAGGTTTTACAGCAAGCAGCAACTGCCATGTTGGCGCAATCTAATGCGCGCCCACAGCAGGTTTTATCCTTGCTCAAATAATCTAGACTAATACTGGTGTTGGTCGATGGTGTAAGAAACCGCTGATACTCTCAGCGGTTTTTTATTTCCGGCTTAGGCTAGATTAATACCAAGGCTCGGCCAGTTCGCGCCTTAGCGATTTTCAGCTAGTCTTAGAAGGAATCATCGTAGAGCAGGGCGTATGTCGTTAGCTTCTCCCGCTATTATTCTGCATCTCAGCAGAATCCTCTTATTAGCCTTGGCTTACGTGCTGGCTGGCCGCTTGGCGTTGCTGCTGGCTATTCCGCCCGGGTTTGTAACCGCTATTTTCCCACCGCTCGGTATTTCGCTTGCTGCAGTTTTGCTGTGGGGCAATCCACTGCTATTGGGTGTTTTTATTGGCTCAACGGTACTTAACACCAGTATGGCTATTAGCGGCGGTGCTGACTTTAGTGTGCCGGTGGTTATGGTGGCCTCCGAGATTGCGCTAGGCAGTTGTTTGGCAACCTGGGCGGGCGCCAGTCTGGTTAAAAAATTTATTGGTTTCCCCAATGCGTTGATGGATGAGTGGAGCATCTTTTTGTTTTTCATCTTGGGCGGGCCCATCGCCAG
>JBEGTQ010000127.1:0-18114 GCA_041179305.1 Pseudomonadota bacterium
AGTAGCATTTCACGCAGTTTTTTATCCAACTCTGCTGCAACTGCGGGGTTTTCTTTTAAATAATTACTGGCATTGGCTTTACCCTGACCAATCTTGTCACTATTGTAGCTATACCATGCACCCGCTTTTTCAATCAGTTTGTGTTTAACACCCAAGTCAACGAGTTCGCCGTTAATGTTGATACCTTCACCGTACAGGATCTGGAATTCAGCTTGTTTGAATGGCGCGGCAATCTTGTTTTTAACGACTTTAACGCGCGTTTCACTACCTACAACCACATCACCGTCTTTCACTGCACCGATACGACGGATATCCAAACGAACCGATGCGTAAAATTTAAGTGCGTTACCACCGGTTGTAGTTTCAGGATTACCAAACATGACACCAATTTTCATACGAATCTGGTTGATGAAGATCAGCAATGTATTAGCGTTTTTTAAGTTACCGGCCAGCTTACGCATAGCTTGACTCATCATTCGGGCTGCAAGGCCCATGTGGGAGTCACCAATTTCACCTTCAATTTCAGCTTTTGGTGTTAATGCTGCTACAGAGTCAACGATGATAACATCCACTGCGCCCGAGCGCGTCAGAGCATCGCAGATTTCCAAGGCTTGCTCGCCAGTATCTGGTTGAGAACACAGCAAATTATCAATATCTACGCCTAATTTTTTAGCATAAATTGGGTCAAGGGCATGCTCAGCATCGATAAATGCGCAGGTTTTGCCTTCACGCTGTGCAGCAGCAATAACCTGTAAAGTTAGTGTCGTTTTACCGGATGACTCCGGGCCATAAATCTCAACGATACGCCCCATTGGCAGACCACCCGCTCCCAGTGCAATATCAAGAGAAAGAGAGCCGGTAGAGATGGTTTCAACATCCATTGAGCGGTCTTCGCCAAGGCGCATAATTGAACCTTTACCAAATTGTTTTTCAATTTGGCCCAGTGCTGCTGCTAACGCCTTTTGTTTATTCTCATCAATAGCCATTTTTACGCCCTCTTTTGGTATGCTGGGGTTGCCCCTGCCATTACCACTGAATGTGGTTTTATGTAGGAAATTACCGCTAATTATACTGTACAATCATACAGTATCAAGCCTATTTTTACAGAAAATCATCAAATAGGGTTTGTAATGAGAAAACAGCCGCTTGCAGCCTAACCTCGTCACGATCGCCAGAAAAAAGTTGTTTTTTCGCACTAAATTGGCCACTACGCGCAGCAAACGCAAACCATACAGTGCCCACCGGTTTATCCGCACTTCCGCCATCAGGCCCGGCGATCCCGCTAACGGAAACAGAATAGTCTGCCTGGGCTTTATCCAATGCTCCCAGAGCCATCTCTCGCACTACTGCTTCGCTCACCGCCCCATAATTAGCCAGAGTGACTTCACTCACACCCAATAAATCATGTTTGGCCGCATTACTGTAAGTGACAAAACTGCGGTCGAAATAAGCCGAGCTACCGGCGATATCGGTTAGTGCTTTGGCAACCCAGCCACCAGTACAGGATTCGGCGCAAGTCACCCAGGCGGCTTGTTGTTTAAGTTTATCTCCGATAGCAATACTGAGCAGACGTAATTGACTCTCGCTCATTGTTGCCCCCTATTCTGTTTAATTTTTCTGTCGTCGATAGTAGCATTTCTTCTGCTGATAGCGGCAATCGCTGTCAGTTATGCGAAACGTCTCGCAAGGTGTAATAAAAAAAGTACGCTTCCGTAAAAAGTGTCATACATTCAACCGGTAGTCTCAAAAGGGCGGTTAGAATTTATTGACATGCATGGGAGTCTCATCTCAAATTACGTTCCATGTCACAAAACCGTGGGATTTACACGATGGAGTTAACGCGTTACACCACAGGCGATTTTAACCTGCGACATATTTATTGAGATGGAATGGAATCAAATCTTCGCCGTCGCAAGGTATTTTTTCATCTCTTCGGCAGGCACCATACCGCCACCGGTTGCCCAAACCAGATGGCTGGCATTATGCATTTTTCTAGCGCTAAAGTGTTTGTTGTTCAAATAGCCAGAACTCATACTCACCCACGCAGAGCCTGGCATACCTGCCAGTGCAGAGGGTTCCAGTTGAATACCTTCATCTCGATTTAACAAGCCCAGCAGGTCATACATTTCAGCGTCACTTAAGGTATAAAAACCATCCAATAAGTGTTCCATCGCTCGGCCAACAAACCCTGATGCCTGACCGACGGCTAAACCATCTGCAGCGGTGATATTATCGATGCCAATATCCTGCACTGAAATACCATCATGCAAACCGGTGTACACACCTAACAACATGCAGGGTGAATGGATAGGTTCAGCAAAAAAACAGTGTACATTGTCACCAAATGCCAGTTTCAGGCCGAAAGCAACACCACCGGGGCCGCCACCAACGCCACAAGGCAGATAGACAAACAGTGGGTGGTTTTCATCAACCACAATCTGCTGTTCCGCAAACTGCGTCTTCAAGCGGTTACCCGCGACCGAATAACCAAGAAACAGTGTTTGCGAGTTCTCATCATCGATAAAAAAGCAATTCGGATCAGACTCAGCTTCCTTGCGCCCTTGCGCCACCGCCACACCGTAGTCCTGTGCATATTCAATCACGTAAACTCCATGCTCTCGCAGTTTGCGTTTTTTCCATTCGCGTGCATCGGCGGACATATGCACACTGACACGGAATCCCAGCCTGGCACTTATGATGCCAATCGACATCCCCAAGTTACCGGTAGAACCCACGGCAATGCTGTATTGGCTGAAGAACCGGCGGAAATCATCTGACAACATTTTACTGTAATCATCGGTTTCAACTAATAAACCGGCGTGTAGTGCCAGTTTTTCAGCGTGAGTTAATACTTCGTAAATGCCACCACGCGCTTTAATCGAACCGGCAATGGGCAGGTGACTATCTTTCTTCAATAGTAGCCGACCGCTAATCTCAACGCCGTACCGCTGCTCCAAGGTATTCTTCATTTTGGGAATTGCCACAATGTCAGATTCAATAATGCCATTAGTCTTTTGTGTTTCAGGGAACGCCTGGCAAAAATAGGGGGCAAATCGTTGCAGCCGAGCCTCGGCATCCGCGACATCGCGTTGTGTTAATCCAACATACGGCAGCCCTTTATCTAATGTGGTAGATAGAGGGTTGAACCAAGTGACCGACTCCAAATTGATAAGTTTTTTGATCAACGGGTAATCGCTAATTAATTTATCAATTTTAGTACGTTTCATAGTATGTCTCTTTTCGATCATATGATGTGAAAAAGTAGGAACGTGATACCCAGTGCCATCACCGACGCAATAAAAGTCGTGGTGATATAACAGCCTCATTCAGCGTCGCACTGCCATATTTTTTTACAGGCCATTCCCTCGATAGGATAATTAGCATTACAGTAAGTAATGTTCACGTTCAATAACGATTTCGATGACTTTGCCATGCATTTTAACTCATGAACTCAATTTTTATCTATGTCAGTTCTCAAGTCGCTGGGCTAGTATACCGACGGGAAAAAAGACTTGATGGTGGGTGTAACAATGAAGTGGTTTTTACCTCTATTATATACCTGTCGCCCTTCAAGATGCAGGGATACTGGCTACCTTTCTCACCCTCTGGCCTCTGACTTGAGTAAGTGCCAGAGACTTTGCTCAGTTGCCGTCTGGCTGCATCTTGAAGTCGCCTGGACGTAGTTATGCTCTTAATAGCTTAACTCTATTGTTAGTAGCAAAATCATGTGATAACCAACGATAACAATAAAAGTCACAATGCACTTTGAATTCAATGGACTAGAAAATAATCGTATGAATAATAACGACAAAATTGACTCGCACACACCAATGATGCAGCAGTATCTGCGGCTCAAAGCTCAGCATCCTGACATCCTTCTGTTCTATCGGATGGGGGATTTTTACGAACTGTTTTACGATGATGCCCGACGGGCTTCACAGTTATTGGATATCTCTCTGACCAAGCGTGGTGCATCAGCGGGTGAGCCAATTCCGATGGCAGGCGTTCCCTATCATTCAATAGAAAACTATCTGGCTAAGCTGGTCCAGTTAGGTGAATCAGCCGCTATCTGCGAGCAGATCGGTGATCCAGCAACCAGCAAAGGGCCGGTTGAGCGCAAAGTAGTGCGTATTGTGACTCCGGGTACGGTCAGCGATGAGGCTTTGCTGCAGGAACGACAGGATAATCTGCTGGCCGCTATTTGGCAGGATGCACGTGGATTCGGTTACGTGACACTGGATATTAGCTCAGGTCGTTTTAGCGTTACGGAACCTGCCGATACTGAAACAATGGCTGCCGAACTGCAGCGCACCAATCCCGCTGAGCTACTTTACCCAGAAAATTTCGAACAAATTTCGTTGATAGAACAGCGTCATGGCTTACGCCGTCGTCCATTGTGGGAGTTTGAACTGGAAACCGCTAAACAGCAGCTTAATCTGCAATTCGGTACCCGTGATTTAATTGGTTTTGGCGTTGAGCAAGCTCATCTGGCACTGCGCGCCGCAGGTTGCCTGCTGCAATATGTCAAAGATACCCAGCGCACTTCCTTGCCACATATTCGTGGTTTAACGATGGAGCGCCAGCAGGATGGCATCATCATGGATGCAGCAACTCGTCGTAACCTCGAATTGACACAAAACCTGTCAGGCGGAACTGAAAATACCTTAGCTACCATCCTTGATTGCAGCGTAACGGCAATGGGCAGCCGCATGCTGAAACGCTGGCTGCATATGCCGATTCGTGACATCAAGGTATTAACCAATCGCCAACAAGCCATTGGTGGCTTGCAAGTTATTACCGCTGAGCTGCAAATACCATTGCGCCAAGTCGGTGATCTGGAACGTATTCTGGCTCGCCTGGCGTTGCGCACTGCTCGCCCGAGAGATTTAGCTCGCATGCGCCATGCATTCCAGCAATGGCCAGAAATCCACCGTTTACTGCAACCAGTGAATGTTCCTCACGTGCAAAACCTGCTATCTCAAGTGGGTCAATTTGATGAATTACACGATCTGCTGGAACGTGCTGTCGTCGAAACGCCACCGGTATTGGTGCGAGATGGCGGCGTGATTGCACCAGGTTACAATGCAGAATTGGATGAATGGCGGGCATTGGCCGACGGTGCTACCGATTATCTGGAGCGGCTGGAAATCCGTGAACGTGAAAAATTAGGGTTGGATACCTTAAAAGTGGGCTTTAATGGTGTACACGGTTACTACATTCAGGTCAGCCGCGGCCAGAGTCATCTGGTGCCTATTCATTACGTCCGCAGACAAACACTGAAAAATGCCGAACGTTATATTATACCGGAACTGAAAGAATACGAAGACAAGGTGCTGACCTCTAAAGGTAAAGCGCTGGCGATTGAAAAAGGCTTATACGAAGAGATTCTTGATCTTCTGCTGCCAAATTTACCTGAATTGCAACTCAGCGCCAATGCACTGGCCGAACTGGATGTGCTGACGAATTTGGCCGAAAGAGCTGAAACACTCAGCTACGCCTGCCCGATCTTAAGCGATAAACCAGGTATCAAAATTACCGATGGCCGCCATCCGGTAGTTGAGCAAGTGTTGAGCGAACCCTTTATTTCTAACCCACTGACATTATCCCCTCAACGGCGGATGTTGATCATTACTGGCCCTAATATGGGCGGTAAAAGTACCTATATGCGCCAAACCGCATTGATCGTGCTGTTGGCCTATATGGGGAGTTACGTACCCGCAGATCAGGCCACCATTGGCCCAGTTGACCGTATCTTTACCCGTGTCGGAGCCGCAGACGATCTGGCCTCCGGCCGCTCTACTTTCATGGTAGAAATGACCGAAACCGCTAATATTTTGCATAACGCCACCGAGCAAAGCCTGGTGTTAATGGATGAAATTGGCCGTGGTACATCAACCTATGATGGCTTGTCACTGGCCTGGGCTTGTGCAGAAAGTCTGGCAAATCGTATTAAGGCAATGACACTATTTGCCACCCACTACTTTGAACTGACTACCCTGCCAGAAAAAATGGAAGGTGTGGTGAATGTGCATCTTGATGCCATGGAACACGGCGAAACCATCGCCTTTATGCATAGCGTACAAGATGGGGCAGCCAGTAAAAGTTATGGTCTGGCGGTCGCGGCACTGGCCGGTGTGCCAAGGGAGGTGATTAAGCGGGCGCGGCAAAAACTGAAAGAACTGGAGTCGCTCTCTTATAATGCCGCGGCAAGCAAGATTGATGGGTCACAACTGACACTACTCAATGAAGAGACACCACCTGCCGTTGAGGCTTTGGAGGCGCTGGATCCTGATTCGCTATCCCCTCGTCAGGCGCTTGAATGGATTTATCGCCTGAAAAACATGGTATAGCAGCCACAAAAACGGTGAACATCTGTTCACCGTTTTTGTGTTTTTATCGACTGCTTATATTCATCTACTGCTTATGAGGCTGCACAATATTTATACTTTAACCGCCTTTGCTTGCTCAGGGCATGACAGGTTTCGGTTATCCTCTATTCGCTATTCGCGGAACAACGCCTCAATGTTCAGGCCTTGTGTTTGCAGAATCTCCCGCAAACGACGTAAACCCTCAACCTGAATCTGGCGGACACGTTCGCGTGTCAAACCAATCTCGCGGCCTACATCTTCCAACGTTGCAGCTTCATACCCTAACAGACCAAACCGACGAGCCAATACTTCGCGCTGTTTTGCATTTAATTCAAACAGCCATTTGACGATACTTTTTTTCATATCATCATGTTGCGTTGTATCTTCCGGGCTATTTTCATTTTCGTCAGACAGAATATCCAGCAAGGCTTTCTCGGAATCACCGCCCAGAGGCGTATCAACAGAAGTGATACGTTCGTTAAGGCGTAACATGCGACTCACGTCATCAACCGGTTTGTCGAGTTGCTCTGCAATCTCTTCAGCGCTCGGCTCATGATCCAATTTATGAGAAAGTTCTCGTGCGGTACGTAAATAAACGTTTAATTCTTTGACGATATGAATAGGCAAACGGATTGTACGGGTTTGGTTCATTATTGCCCGTTCAATCGTCTGACGAATCCACCAGGTAGCATAAGTCGAGAAACGGAAACCGCGCTCAGGGTCAAACTTTTCCACTGCACGAATCAAACCGAGGTTACCCTCTTCAATGAGATCAAGCAGTGCTAAACCGCGATTACTGTAACGGCGGGCAATCTTCACTACCAACCGCAAATTACTTTCTATCATACGCTTACGTGAAGGCTCATCTCCGCGCAATGCACGCCGGGCAAAATAAACCTCTTCTTCGGCAGTTAATAGTGGCGAATAACCAATCTCGCCCAAGTAGAGTTGAGTCGCATCCAACACGCGCTGGGTAACGCCTTGCGCCAACAACTCATCTTCCGCTAACTCGCTTTCAGTAGGTTCATCCTCTACTAATGCTTCTTCATCAAAAATTTCAGTTTCCGTACTGTTTTCATCAAAATCAGCATTTTCATGCAACTCGTTAACTTTCAGCGTATTTTGGTTCATATGCTGCTCCTACCAGTGAATCCGGCGAACAGAATACAACTTATTCTGCTCAATCTATCGCTGCGAAAGGTAACGCAGCGGGTTTACGGATTTCCCCTTGTAACGAATTTCAAAATGCAATCTTACTGAACTGGTTCCGGTGCTACCCATGGTTGCTATTTTTTGACCCGCCTTCACTTTTTCTTGTTCCCGGACCAGCATTGTATCGTTATGGGCGTAGGCGCTCAGGTAATCATCATTATGCTTGATGATGATTAGATTACCGTAGCCACGCAGTGCGTTCCCGGCATACACAATTCGCCCATCTGCTGTAGCGAAAATTGGTTGCCCACGAGAACCGGCGATATCAATCCCTTTATTGCCCCCTTCGGAAGCAGAGAAACTATCGATCGTTTTACCCTCAGTTGGCCACTTCCAGCTACTGACTGGATCACCATTACTGGTTGGCCCGCTGATGGGACTGCCTGGCACGGTAACAAGGGCAGTTGTAGCAACAACCGCCCCTGACACTGGTAACATTTTACCAACAATCTGTTTACCCAAGCCTGCAGAATACGCGACAGTTGATTGAGAATCAACTGTCGCAGTTGTGTTCTGAATATTTTCCGGCGGTTTTGCTACTCCGCCTGATGTGGCATCTGTCGCGGCTAACAAGCCATCACCTGCTCCATTACCCAATTGAAGAGGTTGACCGACCTTCAGGTTATAGGGTTTGGCAATATTATTTTTTTCTGCCAGATCACGGAAGTCATTCCCAGTTATCCAGGCAATATAAAATAGCGTATCACCACGCTTAACGGTATAAGTATTACCGCTGTAACTTCCCTTAGGGATATCGCCATAGCTACGGTTATAAACAATGCGTTCACCAGAACTATTTGTTTTTGTACCACTCAACACCGCATCTGAACGACCATCGCCCACACTGCTGATAGGAGCTGCTGTTGAATTATCATTATTGGTACAACCAACCAACCACAAACTCATAACCGTACATGCCGCAACCCGGCGTAATGTAATCATTGGGCTTCCCGTGCTCATACTTCCCCCATGACAGCATAATAAGCGATGTATACAAAATACCTTTTATACTGTAGTCAAAATGAATATTAGCAACAGTAAAAACCACTTACTAACGACCGACATTCTACTCATTTTCCACGAATTAAAAGGCTCATCGGCGCATAACCAAACCAACGGGCTGTCTGCGCCAAAATAACAAAATGCGCAAGCGCGCATGCTTTCAATACCACACCTGCAACGTGCAAGATGACGGATATAAAAACATTTCTCAAGCGAGATCCCCTTTAACCAAAGGCACAAAACGCACAGTTTCTACCGTTTCAATTTTGAATTCATTGTTGCGGCGTTGCACACATTGCAATGTTTGAGCCTGCTCCCCAACCGGAAGAACCATTATTCCACCTTCATCCAATTGCTCAAGCAATGCATTAGGGATTTCGGAAGGTGCTGCTGTCACAATGATCGCATCAAATGGCCCGCGTGATGCCCAACCTAACCAGCCATCACCATGACGGGTAGAGACATTATGCAGATCCAACTGTTTAAGGCGACGTTTTGCTTGCCACTGTAGCCCTTTGATTCGTTCGACCGAACAAACATGCCCGACCAAATGTGCCAAAATAGCGGTTTGATAGCCCGATCCAGTGCCAATTTCCAATACCCGTGAGGTGGGTGTCAATTGCAATAATTCGGTCATCCGAGCCACCATGTAAGGCTGAGAAATCGTCTGCCCAGAACCTATTGGGAGAGCCGTATTCTCATACGCCTTATGGGATAAAGCTTCATCAATAAAATACTCACGCGGCACCGCATTGATCGACTGTAGCAAGCGTTCGTCCTGAATACCCTGCTGACGTAACTGCATCAGCAATGTTTGCATGCGTTTATTCACCATTCCCCGTCAACCTCGGTATTTATTAACCAATAATATTGGCTAACCAACTTTCAACTATTTCCTTTGCTGCGTGGGCCGTTAAATCAACCTGAAGCGGCGTAATAGAAACATAACCCTGCTCTATGGCAGCAAAATCAGTATCCGATCCCATATCAAATTTTTCACCGGGCGGCCCGATCCAATAGATATCCTGCCCTCGAGGATCTTGTTGACAAAATACCTGTTCAGCCGGATAACGGCTACCACAACGTGTCACCCGAATACCTTTAATCTCAGATAAGGGTAAATCAGGGACATTAACATTGAGTATTTTGCCAGTACGCAATGGCTTGTGATGCAATGCCCGTAATATACGGCAAGTTATTACCGCTGCGGTAGCGTAATGCTGATGCCCGTTGAGTGAGACAGCCACAGCAGGGAAACCTAAATGGCGCCCTTCCATTGCCGCAGCTACCGTTCCGGAATAGATAACATCATCCCCCAGATTCGGGCCAGCGTTAATACCCGATACCACAATATCGGGCCGAGGGCGCATCAACGTATTGACACCGAGATAGACACAATCTGTCGGTGTGCCTTGTTGCACCGCAATATCGCCATTGGATAATGTAGTAATACGTAATGCGCTATCAAGCGTTAATGCATTGGATGAACCGCTACGATTACGGTCCGGTGCGACGATCTGCACCTGTGCAAACTCTCGCAATGCGCTCGCCAACGTTTGTATGCCAGGAGCATAAATACCGTCGTCGTTACTCAGCAATATCCGCAGCATCGGCATTATCCTGATTCATTATTTCTCGCACGACGCTGGTGGCAAAACTGCCGGCGGGTAACCAGAAACTCACTTCAAGAGTTACGTCATCCCACCAATTCCATGCCATGTTTTGTGGCTTCAACAACAGGGCACGACGCGCGCCTTCGACACGTTCACGTTTGATCAACGCCAGTAATGCGGTTTGCTCCGCCAGACATGCCCGTTCGAAAGCCAATGCTTCGCCTTGGGTACCTAATTCGCTATCACCCGGCAGTGGCGCAGTAATATTCAATTCACCGGTATCGACCCGTTGCTGCAAAGAAACCAACGCATCCGACTTTGCAACAAACCAACTGCCGCGCCCTGAGAGCTGTAAAACATCGCCTTCCAGTACGGTCATCGCCTGCTGTTGTGCTAAACGCACGCTATTGATTAAATTGAACATCGCACTGCGACTGGCTGACAGGTAAAAACTGCGTTTATGGCGCTGATTAACCCGGATTTGGTTAGTCGCCCATAAGCGCGCCTGTAGCAAATTATTGCCACCACGGCCAAAACGCTGACTACCGAAATAGTTGGGCACGCCCTGAACTGTAATCTGCTGCAAGCGTTGTTCCACATCCTGACGATCAGTGATATGGCGTAGCACTAAGGTAAAAGCATTGCCTTTAAGTGAACCAATACGCAGCTTACGTTTCTGCCGCACCGCGTCCAACACGTCACATCCTTCAAGTTCGAAAGTAGACAAGTCTGGCGCTTCTTTGCCAGGCAGGTGCAAACAAAACCACTGTTCAGTGACAGCGTGACGATCTTTCAGGCCAGCATAGCTCACCAGGCGCGGATGAATTTTGGCGAAACGCGCCAGGTAATCAGCGACAAACTGGGTATTACAGCCATTTTTGCGAATACGGATCAATAAGTGCTCGCCTTCGCCATCCGGCTCAAATCCCAGATCTTCCACCACCAGAAAATCTTCCGAGTTAGCTTTCAAAATGCCGCTTGCCTTGGGCTTGCCATGTAACCAGGTCAGATTTTCCATATCCATCTGTTATGCCTTAACCCTGTTCAACTTTAATTAATAACGCCACCGCTTCACACGCAATACCTTCACCGCGCCCGGTAAAACCAAGCTGCTCAGTGGTGGTGGCTTTTACGTTGATATCATCCATATGACATTGCAGGTCTTCCGCCAAATTAACGCGCATTTGCGGGATATGCGGTGCCATTTTGGGTGCCTGAGCAATAATTGTAATATCGAGATTACCCAGTTTATAACCTTTCATCAGGATGTGGTGATAAGCCTCACGCAATAAGCCACGGCTGTCCGCACCTTTAAACGCGGGATCGGTATCAGGAAATAACTTTCCGATATCGCCTAGCCCTGCTGCGCCCAATAGTGCATCGGTGGCTGCATGTAAAGCGACATCACCGTCGGAGTGTGCCAGTAAACCCTTCTCATAGGGGATACGCACACCACCAATAATCAGCGGACCTTCGCCACCAAATTTATGAACATCAAAGCCATGACCAATTCGCATTTGTTGTATTCCTTATTATACCCTGCGTACTTGACGCCGCAGCTATGTTAGCGGTTCTCTCTCACCCAACTGACTGATTTAAGTCAGCTCATCGGGGTTAATGATTCACCCTTGAGGCTCCCCCTGCGGCTGGCGTAAATGCTATTCAAATCGGTTCCCGACCGATTGGCCATTCGTTTGCGGCCTTACTGCAACGCCAATTACTTTTGGTATTGTCGTTGAGTTAAATAAAACTCTGCCAGCGCCAGATCTTCTGGCCGCGTCACCTTGATATTATCCGAACGACCGGTAACCAGTATCGGATGATAGCCGCAATGTTCTAATGCTGAGGCTTCATCAGTGACCACCACCCCTTCTTGCAAGGCGCGGGATAAGCACATTTTTAATAACTCAAGTGGGAAAAGTTGGGGGGTAAGGGCGTGCCACAGATCCTGGCGCTCCACCGTATGGGCGATGGATTGAATGCACGATCCACCGCGTTTCATGGTGTCACGAACAGGTACGGCCAGAATACCTCCGATTTTACTGTGCGCAGTAATCGACAGCAGCCGTTCCAGGCAGTCAGGGTGCAAACAAGGGCGTGCTGCATCATGAACCAACACCCATTGCGCTTGTTCAGCCCGTTGCAGACCCGCCATCACAGAATCGGCCCGTTGCGCACCACCATGCACGATAGTGATACGCGCATCCTGCGCGATGGGTAGCATGGGAAATTGCCTGTCCTGCGGATGTATCACTACGATAATCCGCTGAACTCGCGGGTGGCTGAGCAAAGAAGCAACTGCATGTTCAATGATGGTCTTGCCCCCAGCAGTCAAATACTGTTTAGGACAATCAGCCTGCATGCGACTGCCAATACCCGCAGCCGGTAATACAGCAATCACGTCAGGAAGGGGAACAGAGAGGTTACTCATTATTTATTGTTGCGCGTTATTTTGTGTCGAAGGGGTACCCGCATTGCGTCTGGATTGGTCAGGAACCAGACGATAGAAACTTTCGCCGGGTTTAATCATACCCAGTTCGTTACGTGCGCGCTCTTCGATCGCCTCTTGACCGTCATTCAAATCATCAATTTCAGCGAATAGCTGATCATTACGAGCTTTAAGTTTGCCGTTATTGCCCTCCTGGAGAACCACGTCATCTTTAACCCGAACAAAATCATGGATACCATTCTTACCCAACCACAGCGAATACTGTAACCAGCCAAGTAAAATCAGCAATAGTAGCGTAAGTTTTCCCATTTCCGCCCCCCTGAAAAACTGCCTAATCATCCCACAACTTTTCGTCGGACTCCACTCTGTAGCGGAAATAGGCCATAACGGTCAGATTAAGAACGGGTTGAACGGGCATCCGATACCCAATTTGAACGCCAGTATTTTGGTATTGCGATAGCGAAAAACCGTAGACTCAGCCCTCACCAACCGGTGAGAAATGAAAATAGCATCCAGAACAAACAGACCACTACAACACCTGTTCCTCCTACGGTAAAAAACAAATTATCCCGCGTTAACATACTCAGAGCAATACCTATCAATACAGACACTGGCATCAGCGCCAGAAAGAGCGGCCAGGTATACAGCAAAAAGAAAACCGTATTCGGGCCGTAGACCAAGAAAGGGATAGCGAACGCCAGCCAGTAGAAAATAAAACCAGTGACACCACCGAGAAAGGGATAAGACGATTCTTCCTGTTCGCACTGCTCGTCGATAGTAATTTGGGTGACATTCTGCATAGAAATCCTGTGGGTACAGTTAACCGGCACGTTCTCAGGACGTTTTGCCGATAGCCATAAAGATATACACCCGTCGCCTTTCAAGATGCAGGGGGTTGGCTGCTAACGGATCACAAATCAGTCAGTAACTAATTTGAACAGCATTTATGCCAGTCCGCAGGCTGAGCCTCAAGAATGAGGTTCATTAATCCCGATAAGCTTACTTATAGTAAGGTCTACTACAAGTAAGTGATTCAGGTAAGTGCACGCAGCTAACAACCCTATATCTTCAAGTACGAAGAGTATCATTTAGGCCTTGATAATAGCTTTACCACGCAGCACGTCTAACAATTGTTCAATCAAATTTGTTACTAATTGTTCACCCTGCATGTGAATATCAGGGTGTTCAGGCGATTCATAAACCGAGTCGATACCTGTAAAATTTTTAAGCTCACCGGCACGGGCTTTTTTATATAAGCCTTTAGGATCACGAGCTTCGCAAATAGCCAACGGTGTATCGACAAATATTTCAATAAACTGACCTGATGCCAACATATCCCGCACCATTTTCCGCTCGGCTTGATGAGGAGAGATAAACGCCGTCAACACCACCAACCCGGCATCAACCATCAATTTGGCCACTTCCCCGACCCGACGAATATTCTCGCGCCGGTCAGTATCTGAGAAGCCTAAATCGCAGCATAAACCGTGACGCACATTGTCGCCATCAAGTAAGTAAGTGCTGACACCGTTCACCAATAGCGCCTGTTCCAGCGCACCGGCAAGTGTAGATTTGCCGGAGCCGGATAAACCAGTAAACCACAGTACCACGCCTTGATGACCGTGCTGCCGCTCACGATCCTGTTGCGTCACCGCATGAACATGCCAGACGACGTTCTCATCGGCTGGCAGGGCTTCCATATCATTATGTTCCAACTGAGTGGTTTTCAACTGATGACCCGCAGGCAAGTTATTTTCCCCCTAACAAATCACGCGCATCCCAGTGCGGAAAATGACGGTTGACCAGTGCATTTAATTCCAGCTCAAAGGCACTAAATTCGCTATTTTCCTGATTGGTCGATTCCAATATTTCACGAATGAGTCCAGCCCCAACAGTGACATTGCTCAGCCGATCAATAAAGATCAAGCCACCGGTATCACGGTTATGCTGATAGCGATCCAACACCAGTGGCTCATCAAATGCCAGTTCAACCAAACCAGTGCAATTCAGTGACAAACTGTCCACCACTCGCTGAGTCAGTGAATTGATTTCTAGCTGATATTGAATATTTTCTACCCGGCCACGGGTCTTTTTACCGGCAACTTTGATGTCGTAACTTTGCCCGGCCACCAGCGGCTGCTCCGCCATCCACACCACGTCCACCAACGCATTCTGCGCAGCTTGCAATGTCTCGCTGGCATCCACCAACAAGTCACCACGGCTGATATCCACTTCGTCAGCCAGTACCAAAGTAATAGCTTCACCGGGAATAGCTTCCGTCAGGTCTCCATCAAAAGTGACAATACGCACTACCGTCGATTCCACACCCGATGGCAAGATTTTTACCTTCTGCCCAACTCGCACGACACCCGCAGATAGCGTGCCAGCATAGCCACGAAAATCGAAATTTGGCCGGTTAACATATTGCACCGGGAAGCGTAACGGCTGTTGGCGGCTGGCATTGACGATATCGACACTTTCCAGCATTTCCAGTAATGTCGGGCCAGAATACCAATCCATTCTCCTGCTTGATGACGCGACGTTGTCGCCATCCAACGCTGATAGCGGCACAAACTTGATATTCAGATCGGTGGGTAACTGCCCGGCGAAACTCAGGTAATTTTCTTTAAATTGCTCGAAAATACTCTCCTGATAATCCACCAGATCCATCTTGTTCACGGCAACCACCAGATGGCGGATACCCAACAAAGTAGCAATAAAGCTATGGCGGCGGGTCTGATCCAGTATTCCTTTGCGGGCATCAATCAGTAAAATTGCCAGATCACAAGTAGACGCACCAGTCGCCATATTGCGAGTATATTGCTCATGTCCGGGCGTGTCAGCGATGATAAATTTGCGCTTTTCAGTCGAGAAGTAGCGGTAAGCAACATCAATGGTAATGCCCTGCTCACGCTCAGCCTGCAAGCCATCCACCAGCAGGGCCAGATCCAGTTTTTCACCCTGTGTACCGATACGTTTACTGTCAGTGTGCAGCGTTGACAATTGATCTTCGTAGATCTGGTGGGTATCGTGCAGCAATCGGCCAATCAAGGTGCTTTTGCCATCATCCACACTGCCGCAGGTTAGAAGGCGCAATAGCGTTTTATGCTGCTGGGCGCGTAAATAGGCTTCCACCCCACCCTTGTTAGCAATCTGTCGGGCAGCAGACATATTATCTAAAATCATCGACTCATTCTTTATGGCAAGCTGATTTTCAGTAACGGGTTTGTTGTGTAAATGTGTGCTCATCGGGCGCTCCTCAGAAATATCCCTGACGCTTTTTAAGCTCCATTGATCCGGATTGGTCACGATCGATCATGCGACCCTGGCGTTCACTGGTTGCCGAGATAAGCATCTCTGCGATAATCGCAGGTAAGGTTTCAGCCTCAGACTCCACAGCACCAGTGAGCGGCCAGCAACCCAAAGTCCGAAAGCGCACTTTCTTCTGGGTGATCATGTCACTCGGCTGCAAATCGATGCGATCGTCATCAACCACCAATAACATACCATCGCGTTCTACCACCGGACGTAGCTTCGCCAGATACAGCGGTACGATGTCTATCTTCTCTAAAAAGATATATTGCCAGATATCCAGCTCAGTCCAGTTGGATAGCGGGAATACACGAATACTTTCGCCTTTGTTAATCTGGCCGTTGTAGTTGTGCCACAGCTCCGGGCGCTGGTTCTTCGGATCCCAGCGATGAAAACGGTCACGGAACGAATAAATACGCTCTTTCGCGCGAGATTTCTCTTCATCGCGGCGTGCGCCACCAAAAGCAGCATCAAAGCCGTATTTGTTCAACGCCTGCTTTAAGCCTTCGGTTTTCATGATATCGGTGTGTTTGGCACTGCCGTGAACAAACGGGTTAATGCCCATTGCCACACCGTCTGGATTACGATGTACCAGCAACTCACAGCCAAACGCTTTGACCGTCCGGTCACGGAATTCATACATCTCACGGAATTTCCAACCGGTATCTACATGCAATAACGGGAACGGCAAGGTGCCTGGGAAGAAAGCCTTGCGCGCCAAGTGCAGCATCACAGAAGAATCCTTACCGATGGAATAGAGCATTCCCGGGTTACCGAATTCAGCGGCCACTTCACGGATGATATGAATACTCTCCGCCTCCAATTGATGCAAATGAGTAAGTCGTCTTTCGTCCATAACCGATCCTTTATGCCAAATTCACCAATGATGGGCTGATAGCTTGTTCAGGCTGCGTTTTTTGCCCAAACCAGGCTATCTGGTGATGTAATTCCACCACTTCGCCTATCACCAACAGCACCGGTGGGAGGGCCTGATTTGCTAATGCCTCCAGTTGCACCAACGTACCGATCAACACGTGTTGATCTGCACAAGTTCCCCGACTGATAACCGCCACCGGCGTGGTGCTGGCACGGCCATGCGTTATCAACTGCCGGCTGATCTCAGCCGCTTTCACCGTTCCCATGTAAATGGCCAACGTCTGGCGACCACCGGCCAGTGCTTGCCAATCCAAATCATCGCCATCGGAGCGGCAATGTCCGGTAATAAATGTCACACTCTGCGCATGGTCGCGGTGCGTCAGGGGAATTCCGGCATAGGCGGTCACCCCGCTAGCCGCTGTTACCCCTGGCACCACTTGAAACGCAATACCCGCCTGTGCAACCACCTGCAGTTCTTCACCGCCACGGCCAAAGATAAAGGGATCGCCACCTTTCAGCCGCACGACCCGCTTGCCCTGTTGCGCCAGTGTGACCAGTAATTGATTGGTTTTTTCCTGTGCTACCGAGTGCGCCCCTGCACGTTTGCCAACAAAGATGCGTTTAGCATCACGCCGCACCAGATCCAACACTTCCGAGCTAACCAAATGGTCATACAACACGACATCAGCCTGCTGAATTACTTGCAGACCCCGCAAGGTCAGCAATCCTGGGTCACCAGGCCCCGCTCCGACCAAAACCACTTCACCAAATGAGCTACGTTGCTGATCCAGTGATAACTGTAATTCCTCTTCCGCCTGTGATAACTGACCACGGCTGATCAGGCTGGCAAAGCGGCCACTAAACGTATTTTCCCAAAAGCGACGGCGTTCTCCCACTGCCGCAATCTTTTGCTTAACTCGCCCACGCCAGCGCCCAGCCACAGCGGCCATGTCCCCCAGGCTGCCAGGCAGCAAAGCCTCCAGTTTCTCGCGCAATATCCGCGCCAGCACCGGAGCCTGGCCGGCAGAAGAAATAGCCACTACCAACGGGGAGCGATCAACAATCGACGGGAAGATAAACGAGCAACGTGGCTGATCATCAACCACATTGGCAAAAATATGTCGCCGGTCTGCTGCGGCAAAAACAGCCGCATTCAGCGCCGTATCGTTGGTGGCAGCAATCACCAAAAACACCTCATCCAACTGCTCTGGTACAAAAAGCGTTGCCAGCCAATTGATGCGACCATCCTGATGTTGTTGTTCAAGCTCATGTGAGAGGGTCT
>JBEGTQ010000128.1:0-5694 GCA_041179305.1 Pseudomonadota bacterium
TGGTTTTATGCGGCCATCATCAAGATTTTTGGAGCAAGCTGATGTCCTCAGCACGCCAGCTAATCAATACCGTGCATGTGGATATGCTCATTGTGCCACTGCGCGATAATGACGGCGAAGACAAGTAAGCTGCACGAGTGTAAACCTGTTTACCTTAAACGCTCGTTTCTTGCGGGCGCTTTTAATAATCAACCTCCCCCGGCGGCCATAGCCAGTCATCGATAACCCTCCCCGGTCTCTGCCAAAATCCGGTAGCACCGTGGTTGATTACGCAGGAATTTTATCAGCTTATCGATTAGACAGATGAAGCTATCCTCCATGAGAAATTGGCTGAATGGGTAGCATTTTATAACTGTCATCGCCTCCACTCAGCACGTGGTGGGCAAACACCCTATGAAGTGTTAAGAACTAAACTTGGTCTTTAAGAGTAAATATCAACCGAGGTCATGAGTGACTCACAGGGTGCTAATATTGCTGCCTTTGTCAACGTGGCAGACGCGATGTTGGCCCAATGCGTTCCGAATTGGATTTATATTTAATATATGTAACAGCCAATGTATTCATATAAAAATTTCTCTTTAAGATTTCGCTTATTTAAAATATTAACACTAGCTGTAATATCCGCCCCTTGGCATTAATAGATATAAAAAAATATCATTTTTAATCATTAAGGGGTATCAATGTTCAGGGAAGAATTCAAAGAAAATATTAAAACCATAGATATGAACGAAACAATAGATATTGATAATAAATCGAAAAATATAAATTTATTGACGATAACCTATAACAATAAATGGGAAAATAAAGATGATAACAACATTACCATTGTGACTTACTCATTTCGTCAAAGTATTTTAAAGGAATTTCATTATTATAGGCTTAAAAGTGATGTTCCGATTTCCTCTCTTAATCAATTACAAATATCTCAAACAAGAATCGCGATGCAGAGTATATCTGATATGGCAAATATCAGGCTTATTGAGGTTAATGAGAGTATTAATGCCAATATTCCAATCGTAAATGTTCACCCAACAGAACCTATTGGTATTGGCGGTTATGCACATATCCTTGATGCAAGAAATCTCACCCCCGTGTGTATCAATGCCGACGTGGCTGAGAATCTCACCCCCACTCATTCAAATTATGGTGGACGTGTTTTTACTCATGAAATCTTACATACCCTTGGCCTGAGACACACTCATGACACCGTGGGGTTGACACAAAAAGAAAGCGTAATGAGCTATAACTCTGAGTGGTATTCAGGTGCAAACTATGATGGGCATTATGCGTCCACGCCACAACTGTACGATATCGCCGCACTCCAATATCTTTACGGTGCCAATATGCGCACCCGCGCTGGTCATGATATTTACACCTATTCACGTCACGCACCGATACTTTGTATATGGGATGCGGGTGGCACTGATACTTTGGATTACTCTGATCAAAAGCAAGATCAAAAAATTAACCTTGCCGCAGGCAGCTTCTCCAATGTGGGTGGATTAAGAGGGAATGTTTCCATTGCCTATGGAGTGGTGATAGAAAATGCCATCAGTGGCAGTGGTAATGATGAATTACTCGGCAATATGGAAATTAATGTGCTATCAGGTGGTGATGGTGACGATAAATTATCAGGCGGAGGTGGGGCTGACCATCTTTGGGGTGGCAAGGGGAAAGATACTTTTGTCTACAACCATATTGAAGATTCTTTAACAACCTCAACTGATACTATTCATGATTTTAAATCAAATGAAGATAAAATTGATTTATCTGCAATTTATATTGAAGAAAATAATATTAGGCTAGCGGATAAACTCAGTTTTAGTGGGTATACCGAAATAGTACAAAAATATGATGATGTTTCTGATATTACCTATTTGATGATTGACTTTGATCCTCACGTTAGCAAAGTCGATATGATGATAAAATTCTCGGGTAAGCATCAGCTTTCTTTAAATGATTTTGTTTTCACTCCACAATTGACTGCATGATTTTTATATTTTAAAAGTGAATAATTCAGACTGCTGCGATAATTTGCAGTAGTTTGATTAAAGTTAATATACTCCATAGAGTTCAAGGTGCAGGAAGGCGGCAAACGAGAGCGTTCCGTAAGGCCTACTCAGGTAAGTGATTTTAATGAGTAAATACAGCTATGGCGTCAGCGAAGCTGGGATATAGAGGTCGAAACGATGGCTTTTGGTGGTTACTGCTGCTTGCGCGGGCACTCTGGCCAGTGGTTCGGCATAATTAGGCCGCTTGACCACCACTCGCTTGATTGCTAGTGCGCGGGCTGGTGCCAATAAACCATCGGCGTCCTCATCGGCTCCCACCAACGATTGGAATACCCGCATATCCTTTTTGACCAAGGCGCTTTTTTGCCGATGCGGGTACATCGGATCGAGGTAAACCACATCTGGTCGCGGTTCAATATGAGTCAACGCTGTCAGGCTGGAAGCATGTAGCAGTGTCAAGCGCTCACGCAGCCACGAGCCAATTTCTACATCCTGATAACCCCGCCGCAAACCATCATCCAGCAAGCATGCAACCACCGGATTGCGCTCCAGCATCTGCACACGACAACCCAGCGCTGCCAACACAAACGCATCCCGCCCCAAACCGGCAGTGGCATCCACAACACGCGGGAGGTAGCCTTTTTTGATACCGACTGCTTTTGCTACCGCTTCACCACGCCCTCCACCGAATTTGCGGCGGTGAGCCAGTGTGCCAGAGACGAAATCAACATAAATCCCGCCGAGCTTTGGTTCATCGCGTTTACGAAGTTCAAGGCGCTCTGGCGTTTGCACCAAGGCCATAATAGCCTGCTCATCGGATACTAACCCCCAGCGTTCAGCCAGAACAGACAAGGCGCTGGGATCGGCGCCTGCCTCAGATAATAAACAAATACTCACTTGTGACACGATCTAGCCCTTAATGCCGTAGTGGCGCAACATAGCGTCCAACTGCGGTTCACGGCCACGGAAGCGCTTGAACAGTGTCATGGGTTCCTCTGAACCGCCACGGGACAGAATATTGTTGAGAAAGGACTGGCCGGTCGTAGCATTGAAAATTCCTTCTTCTTCAAAGCGTGAGAACGCATCAGCCGAGAGCACTTCTGCCCACAGATAACTATAATAACCCGCAGCATAACCACCGGCAAAAATATGGCTGAAAGCATGCGGAAAACGGCCCCAGGTTGGCGACGGCACCACGGCAACCTGTTTTTTAACTTCATACAGGACAGGCAGAATCTGCGCACCGGTCAGTGGATTGAACTCATAATGCATCCGAAAATCGAACAGACCGAACTCTAACTGGCGCAGAATGAACAGCGCCGCCTGATAGTTTTTCGCCGTCAGTAGCTTATCCAACATCTCTTGAGGTAACGGTTCGTGCGTCTGGTAATGACCAGAAATAAACGCCAGCGCTTCCGGCGCCCAGCACCAGTTCTCCATAAACTGACTTGGCAGCTCAACCGCATCCCACGGCACACCATTGATACCCGAGACACCGGCAGTATCAATTTTGGTCAGCATATGATGCAAACCATGACCAAATTCATGGAACAGTGTGGTCACTTCGTCATGGGTGAACAGCGCCGGTTTACCACCGACTGGCCCGTTAAAGTTGCAAGTCAGGTAAGCTACCGGTTTTTGCAACTGGCCGTTTGCCATACGCAGGCAGCCAACGCAGTCGTCCATCCAGGCACCGCCACGTTTATGTTCGCGAGCAAACAAATCCAGATAGAAGCTGCCACGCAACTCACCGCTGGCATCATACAGTGTGAAGAAACGCACATCTGGATGCCAGGTGTCCACATCGTGCTGCTCTTTGGCAGTAATGCCATAGATGCGTTTAACCACCTCGAACAACCCTTCTATCACCCGTTGTTCTGGGAAGTAAGGCCGCAATTGTTCATCGCTGATAGAGAACAAGTGCTGTTTTTGTTTCTCAGAATAATAAGTGATATCCCAGGCGGCTAATTCACTGACGCCATAGTACTTTTCAGCAAAAACACGTAATTGAGCCAGCTCTTCTTTTGCCTGTGGGCGGGCGCGTTTCGCCAAATCGTTCAGGAAACCCAACACCTGTTGCGGATTTTCTGCCATTTTAGTGGACAACGACTTATCGGCATAATTGTTAAAACCTAGCAGTTGGGCTAATTCATGACGTAGCGTCAGAATTTCTGCCATAATTTCACTGTTATCCCATTTACCGGCATTCGGCCCTTGATCAGATGCGCGAGTTGCGAAGGCGCGGTACATCTCTTCGCGTAATTCGGCGCTATCGGCATAAGTCAGAACCGGCAGGTAACTTGGCATATCCAGTGTCAGCAACCAGCCTTCCTGCTCTTTGGTTTCGGCCATCGCTTTGGCGGCAACCAGTGCGCTTTCCGGCAACCCTTTTAGTTGCTTAACATCGGTGACAAGCATGCTCCAGCCCATCGTGGCATCAAGCACGTTGTTGCTGTAGGTGGAACCCAGTTCGGACAAGCGCGCGACGATTTCGCCGTAGCGCTTCTGTTGCTCTGGTTCCAGACCAATGCCGGATAACTGAAAGTCACGCAGGGCATTTTCTACGGCTTTGCGCTGCGGAACGGCCAGAGTGTCAAACTCGGATCCTTCTGCCAGGCTGATATAGGCCTGATACAAACCTTTGTGCTGACCCACCCAAGTGCCGTATTCAGACAGAATTGGCAGGCTTTGTTCGTAAGCCGCACGCAATTCTGGGCTGTTTTTTACCGAATTAAGATGGCTGATCGGCGACCAGATACGCGATAAGTGATCATCAGATTCTGCCAGCGGTTGGCACAGGTTATCCCAAGTGAAAGGCTCTGGTTGGGCAACGACTCGCTCCACCGCTTGACGGCATTCATCCAGAGCAGATTTCACCGCCGGCACGATATCTTCAGGGCGAATAGCAGAAAATGGCGGCAGGGAGAACGTGGTCAACAGCGGGTTTGTCATAGAGCAGTCCTGATTATCGTTGTCGGCCTGATGGCAATGTGCGTATGTCACTTACACCGTCAGGTCATAAAATAGGGATGAGGGATTAACATGAGGTCTGTTACGCAGAAAATCAATGGTTGGCGACATCAATTCCTTTGATAGATAATACAGTTTAAGCCGCAGGAGGAGCCGCAAATAGCAAGCCATTACCATTATTGCAACCTGGTTTTTTTGTTATCGTATTTTATAAAAAAATTAAAATCAATTGGCTAACAAAAAAATAACTGTATATTTTACCAGTTATTTTTGACGTTTATGCATTTATACGGCGTTGGTGCATGGAATGTGTCAACGCTATTTAGGGTGCATACTAATACCACAGCATTAAAGCCACCAAACTGACAACTATCAGGCCACACAATGCGCTGATTAACATAAACTGACCACGTAATCTCTCACAACGACGGATAAACTCCGGGTCATGGTGGTCAAGATAACGTTGCGCAAATATATAGCTGACTAATCTAATTTGTTTACTTGGCTGTCCGTGGGAAGTAAAAAATCCGCCACCATCGACATATTGATACAACAGTGGGTCACAACCACGTAATACCACTAATAAGGCACGTAGAGATGAGTAATAACGAGCCATATTAATCACACATACCACACACAAAGCCCAAAAAAGCGCAACGGTACTGATCATAATCATCCTCCCTGCGACATCATACACATTGGTCACTCACCT
>JBEGTQ010000129.1:0-9961 GCA_041179305.1 Pseudomonadota bacterium
ATCGCACAGTATTTATCTTCGCGTCATGAACAGGTTAATCCTTTATCTGAATTGACCGAGCGCGAATTAGATGTGTTGCAGGAAGTCGCTCGCGGTATGTCTAATAAACTGGTCGCTTTGGCATTACATATTTCCGAAGAAACCGTGAAAGTCCATATCCGCAATTTATTGCGTAAACTGAATGTACGTTCACGGGTCGCGGCAACTATTATATATTTAGAAAATAAAAGATACTGAGACACATTGCCGCTACTCAATGGCCGGCGCTGTGATGCTCCTCTGTTGCACAAAAGTTAGAGCGACGCCAAAAGCAAATTGTGCTTTCAGGACATCCTGTAACGCTCTCACTTCACTTGCCTGTTTTATGATTACGGAGTAACTTTCCCACCTAATACTCAAGTGACTGCAAGATGGAGCCAAACCCTTGGCGCTTACTCAAGTCAGTGACTGGGGTGGGTAAAGACAACCAACACCCTGCATCCTGAAGAGAGACGGGCATATAAAGAATTACGGGAAACCGGTGACCGCGCGGCGTTAGCCGGTTTCCCATAAGCGAAAGAGATAACCTTGTTCCGCATCATGGCGCTGTATAAACTCAATAAAACCAAAAAAACTGTCGCCGCATTATGAGCTAATTGCTCTTTTTGAGTCGGTAGCGGTACCGCTGCCCCGATGAATCCTTTAAACCGAGGTATTATTTTTCCATGTCAGATAGCCAGGCAACCCCATTATTGCGCCTTTATGGCATTAAAAATTGTGACACTATAAAAAAAACCCGTCGTTGGCTGGAAGAACAAGGCATTGCCTATCAATTTCACGACTATCGCGTGGATGGGTTGAGCGACGAACATCTGCAAGGTTTTATCGATAAACTGGGTTGGGAGCCATTGTTGAACACTCGAGGCACCACCTGGCGTAAGCTGCCACAAGAGCAGCGTGATGCCATCACCGACGCACAAAGTGCCAAAACCTTAATGTTAGAGCAGCCAGCCATGATCAAACGCCCACTGCTGGAAACCGAGAGTGGCGAGATACTGCTGGGCTTCAATATTGAAATTTATCAACAGGTTATTCCGTAATATTAACCAACCCGCTATTGAGGTGCAATACCATGATCTGCCCGGTAATCGATCTGGCCCAACAACTCATTAAACGCCCGTCGCTCAGCCCTTCAGATGCGGGTTGTCAGGCGATCATGATCCAGCGTTTAGACGCAGCCGGTTTCACTATTGAACCGATGAATTTCGGCGATACCCTTAACTTCTGGGCATGGCATGGTGAAGGCGAAACGCTGGCTTTTGCTGGTCACACCGATGTGGTACCTACCGGTGACGAGAGCCACTGGAGCAGCCCACCATTTGAGCCAACTATTCGCGATGGTATGTTATACGGCCGTGGTGCCGCAGACATGAAAGGTTCATTGGCCGCAATGGTGGTGGCTGCTGAGCGCTTCGTGGCTGCCCATCCAGACCATAAAGGTCGCCTGGCGTTTATGATAACCTCTGACGAAGAAACCAAAGCTGTCAATGGCACAGTAAAAGTGGTTAATGCCTTGATGGCACGTAACGAACGGCTGGACTATTGTTTGGTGGGCGAGCCATCCAGCACTGATCGGGTCGGTGATGTGGTAAAAAATGGCCGTCGCGGTTCTATCACTGCCAATTTGCATATTCATGGCGTTCAGGGGCATGTGGCTTATCCTCATCTGGCGGATAACCCTATTCACCGCGCTATACCGGCCCTAAATGAACTGGTTGCCACCCAATGGGATCAAGGCAATGAGTTCTTCCCCGCCACCAGCATGCAGATTGCCAATTTACATGCCGGAACCGGCAGCAATAACGTCATCCCCGGTGAGTTCTATGTGCAGTTTAATTTCCGCTTCAGCACAGAGCTGACCGATAGCATGATTAAACAACGGGTAGAAGCATTGCTGGAACGCCACCAACTCAATTACACATTGGAGTGGATATTGTCCGGCCAGCCGTTCCTGACCCCACGCGGTGCGCTGGTGGATGCAGTGGTTAACGCCATTGAACATTACGCCGAAATCACCCCACAGCTATTAACCACCGGCGGTACTTCAGATGGTCGCTTTATTGCTTTAATGGGAGCACAAGTGGTAGAACTGGGGCCAGTAAATACCACTATTCATAAAGTTAATGAATGCGTCCACGCAGCAGATTTACAGCTACTGAGCCGGATGTACCAGCGAATCATGGAGAAACTCATCGCATGACAACTAATACATTAACTCCACAGATGCTCACTGGCCGTTCAACCGAGCATCTGATGGTGTTAAACGGCAACCATCGCTTACAACCGCAGGCTGTAGATGCCTTTCAGGCGATGCAACAGGCCGCTAAACGGGCCGGATTTGATTTACAACCCGCCAGCACTTTTCGCGATTTTGATCGTCAATTAGCGATCTGGAATGGTAAATTCCGTGGTGAACGGCCAGTATTAGATCAAGACAGTCAGCCAATCGACATTTGCCAACTGGATACACCCGCACGCTGCGAAGCCATTCTGCGTTGGTCAGCGTTGCCGGGAGCCAGCCGTCATCATTGGGGCAGTGATTTGGATATTTACGATCCGTCACTGTTGCCAGGCGATGCTAAATTACAACTGGAACCCTGGGAATACGATGCTGGCGGGTATTTTTACTCATTAAACCAATGGATTAGTGCCAATATGGCGGAATTTGGCTTTTACCGGCCTTTTACTGAAGACCATGGTGGGATCGCAGCAGAACCGTGGCACTTGAGCTATCGCCCTCTGGCTAAGGCAGCAGAACATTTACTGACACCTGAAATCTTGCTGCAAGCCTGGCAGTCACGGGATGTTGCAGGTAGCGAGTGGCTGAGTAGCCACTTACCCATGATTTTTTCACGATTTATACCCATAACGGAAGGAGCTTAATCATGCGCTGGTTAGCCGATTATTGGTGGATCATTCTTATCCTGCTGGCGGGTATTATCCTAAATGGTATCAAAGAGTTACGCCGCCTTGATCATAAAAGTTTTTTGAATAATAAACCGGAATTGCCTCCGCACCGCGATAACAATGCACAGTGGGACGATGACGATGACTGGCCAGAGCAGAAGCAGAAGAAGTAAGTAACCCTCAGATAACATCAAATGAAAGGTGCAGACTTTCAATAAACGGCTCGCTTCTCATTCATTGAGGTACCGATTTTATCCTCAATTTTTACCCATCCTTCAGTAACCAGTCTGGGCGTATGCAATCATAGCGCCGCCATACCTTGTGCTGCCTCCTGCCGCCATCTTTCTACCAATGCTTTACGCCCTGTAATAGCCAGATTTCTAACAATTTCCGCTTGCGTAATCCCCTGCTGCAAATATTGCCGCAACGCCGGAAGAGGTAACTCGCTCTGTAATAACAACCGTTGTAACGCCGGCAAGCTGGCCTCTAATGGGCGGAAAGCCAAAGCAAACCCATCCAGTTCACGCCCATCGTCATCATTTAAGGTGATATCAGGTTGTTCCGGTAGCGATAATGATGATAGCACTGGAATATCAATCCATTGCTGCAACCAATACCAATCACGCTCTAATTGCTGCCTGGCCGCCTCGCAGAGCCTTTGCCCATCGGAACTCAGGGGTAACACCGCCATCGCCGCATAACAGCCGCTGCTGGCTTCCTTATGGCTGCCAATTCGCACCAACTGAAATCCACAATGTTGCCAAAAATCATGTAATTCATCGGTATAGCCAAAACTGACTGACAAGAAATCAAGCTGTTGCTGTGCCGCGTTTAGTCGCGCGGCGGCAACCATTCGGTGAGCAATGCCCCGCCGCCGCCATAATGGTGCAACGGCTATCCGGCTGATTCGCCGCGATAATAGCGTTGGTGCCTGCCATTGCCCACTGTGAGCCGCCAGTGATTGCGCCACCAAACTGCCCTTCGGACGACGCCTTCCCGCCCAGATATCATGGGCAAGATCATGACTCAGACTACCTTCATCCACCAGCCATAACGCACTTACCACGGCATCCGCCACTTTCGCAACAAAAAAATGCATCCCCGGCGCATCCATTAAACGGCGTAAATCCAATGGCGTGGTACGGTAATGGGCGCTGGAAAGTAAACCATAAAAGTGCCGCAGCAGTTCAGGCTGGCCCAGCCAGTCACTTTGCTTGCAAGGGGTAATTTCGATGCGACTGGCGGGTCGATCCCCTGAGCACAAGTCATCAACGACCGGTAACTCATTAAATAACAAAACCTCATCCACCACGCCTTCAAGTGGATCGTTAGTCGCCCAACGGATCGGATTTGTTAGGCTCAGATGATGCCAATCGCTCAGAGTGGCACAGAATTTGAGCAAAAAACCCCGCCCGGTACCTTCATAACCTTGCACTGTCGTGGTTAATAATGTGCGCGAAAAGTAAGCTAGCAGCGCAGACAGCAACGCTGCGGGAATCGCCGCGGCTTCATCAACCAACAACCAGTCAATACCGCTAACATCATGCTGACGGCAATAGTCCAGTAATGCGTCCGGTGCCCAAAATCGTGCTCGTTCTCCGGCATGTTGACTGAGCACCTGTGTGGCCGCCTTGCCAGGTCCGGTAACCCAACAGCGCCCCTGCCACTGCGCCACCAACATGCCTGCGAGCGTCGATTTACCGCGCCCACGCGCCGCCGTCAACACCCAATTGCCGCATTTTGCCTGCATCAGACGCTGCAAAATAGCCTGTTGTTCCGCCGTAGGTGAACCCTCTGGCCGCAGCCAGTCGGGGCGGAGAGAAAATTCAGGTATAGCGCGTGGCCTTGCTTGCTGCCACAAAACCACATCGGGTTCAGACAGTAGTTGCCGTTGTAAATAGCGAATAAAATTAGCGGTTACTATTGGTGCACCCTGTTCACTCCAGCGCAAACTGTCGTGATCTGGCTGCAGAGGCCAACTCTCCCACTCTGGCACCATCAGTACCAGCCAGCTCCCGGCACGCAACGTACCCGCTAAGACTGCCAGTGCCTCGGTATTAAAACCTTCAGTGCCATCAAACACACCGTGCAACCACTCTTGCCCCAATAGCGTTTTTACCGCAGTAGTACTGATGCTTGTCGCATCTTCCGGCGGAGAATCTCCCACCCAAAGCCAGTCACCCGACAATTGTTGGCGCAAAATAGCCACCTGCCGCCGCGACCAATCACCGCTACCACTAAGAATCAGCAAACGTCTAATTCCCTGTACAACCATGTGCGGTTGATTGGCGATAATGGCGTGAATCACTTTAGGTTTTACCGATAACCAATGATAGCAGGCCAGCGGCAATCAATGGCCCGACCGGAACACCTCTGAAGAAGGCGACACCAAGTACCGTGCCAACCAGCAAACCGGCTACCACCGATGGTTGATATGTCATCAGCGAGACACCACGCCCACCAAGCCAGGAAACAGCCACCCCCACCATAATGGCCAGTATCGATTTCCATTGAACAAATGAATGCAATACCTCACTGGCGCTTATTTTACCGCTGGCTATCGGGGTCATGACACAGATGGTCAGAATCAATATGCCAATGGTGAGACCATATTGTTCGATCCACGGAAAAAACTGATTTAGGGGAGTAATGCGAATAACGAGTAATATCAGAATTGCCGATGTGACTGTCGTGTTGTGACTGATGATCCCGAGCACAGCCAGTGCTAATAGGATCAAGAAGGTTGGATCAAGAGCGGCCATGGTTATTCTCCCTTACCAAGATAGTTATCGCTGCCTTGCAATAAATGCCGACAGCAAACATGCCGGCAAAAAGTAAGTACTATTATCATAGTCTCTGCTTATTTGAGGTTCTAGCACTATTAGCGGATAGCAAAAGTATTACAGCTATTGGGATCGCCGCTGTCGAAACCACGTTTAAACCATGTATAACGTTGCTGCGAGGTACCGTGAGTAAAACTATCTGGCACCACCTGGCCCTGACTTTTCTGCTGCAGCCTGTCATCGCCAATGGCTTGTGCAGCATTGAGGGCTTCCTGTAGGTCGCCCACTTCCAATACTTGCTGCTGCTCCATCGCTTTCCCCCAAACTCCGGCGAAACAATCAGCCTGCAATTCCATCTTGACCGATAAGCGATTAGCTTCGACCTGAGATGCACCTTGCTGTTGCTGGCGAACCTTAGTATCAATGCCCAACAAATGCTGCACATGGTGCCCCACTTCGTGAGCAATCACATACGCTTGAGCAAAGTCACCGTCTGCCCCCAGCTTATTTTTCATCTCTTCGTAGAACGACAAATCGATATAAACCGTACTGTCCGCCGGGCAATAAAATGGCCCCATGACCGACTGACCGGTTCCACAACCGGTACGCGTTGCACCACGGTACATCACCAGTTTCGGCTCCTGATAGGTGCGCCCCATTTTCTGGAAAATAGGTTTCCAGGTGTCTTCCGTATCAGCTAAAACCACCGAGGTGAATTTTGCATACTGATCATCTTTCGGGCTGATAGACGTTGGCGAGCGCTGTTGTGTCTGAGTTTGTGACATCGGATCACTGCCGTTTAATAGCGGTGTCAGATCAACACCGTAGTAACCGGCGACCAGTACCACAATCAGGATAACAAGACCACCTTTGCCACCAATCGGTGGCCGGAACCCACCGCCCCCACCGGATGAATGCCCACGTCTGTCTTCCATATTGTCACTTTCACGACGACCTTGCCAACGCATAGCAATACTCCCAAATATATTCCTTATGTACTATCGTAGGATAATCCGTGGAGCTAATACCATTAAAAATGTGATAATGCTTCCAATTGTTACCAGTGCTTAATCAACGACGCCCCGATTCCTGCAATCTGCTTATTTCGCTCATTCATAGTTGCCTGAGTCTCCTTTACGTAAATCACCACGATGCGCGAAGGTTTGCCGTCAGACCCCAGCATCGCGACGATGGCGCGGGAACCTCGCTCCCCCGCACCTGTTCTATCGGCAATCGGCAAGATGCTGTTCAGTCACAGGCGAGTACTCGACCAGGTCACGCCGGCAATACTGTATGCGACGATCGAGCGGCTCCAGCCCAGAGTCAACACGTGATAATACTGCGCCACATAACAGAACGTTAAATGTACTCATCACCGGAAAAAATGGGTTATGTGGAAGAACTGACAAATTTAACAAGTTCATCAATTCTTCCACAAGGTCGCGCGCAGACGCACTTGAGGCATTCTTTGAAATGCTGGCAGGATACCAGCGATGGGCGGACTATCATTCTGTTCTTGGCATGATGCCCATTGAATTTCACCGACACACCATTTTTTATACTATCCGTGATACAGATATTCTGATTGCACCTATCCTACCGGGGTTTGAAGCCCAACGGTACGGAAACGCACGATAAGTACCGTTTTTGAACATCCTTTCGCGTCAGTGGCATTCCTCGGAGAAAAAGAACATCAACCAGGTTCTTCATGACGATGGCTCATTTTTACTGACAGAATTCCTTAGAAAAATCTGTGTGTCCCCGCCCACTGACACACCGTTGAGTGACATTCTTACTGTCTATTTTCCAGATGCCATTAATATTCGATAATTGATAGTTATAGCGTACCGCCGCAACCGAATCGTCTGTTGGGATATCCTCTTCTAACATCACTGTTGCAGTGTCAGGTGATTCGACTGACTCACCTGACACGGTCTGCTTAATCAGTAACGTAGATGGACTCTCCTGAAAACCATCGCCCATGTCTCTTAGCACAACGATTAGCGGTACTGAACTGTCAAGATGAATACTATTCTTATTACTACCGCCATTTTCAGTTTCCGATGAATCACATCCTGTCAAAAACACGGTAACCAGCATTGCTGCAATTTTAAACGACCGCACGATACCTCCCAAAAATATTTTTTGCTTTTAAGCATAAATTTAATATCAGACTTGATTGAGAACCTAATTTCTTCAGTTAGTTACTCCTATATAGGATTTCACCTATTTCCATATACATTACTTTTTGCAGTGCCCAGAATCTGGTCAAAACCCAGAAAACCTAATAGACCCGTCGCCCTTCAAGATGCAGGGAGTTGGCTGCATCTTGAAATGATTTGGATATAGATTGCGCGGTCAGTCTAATTTTACGCCGATACGGTGCGCAACGTCTTCATAGGCTTCAATCAAACCACCTAAACTCTGGCGATAGCGGTCTTTATCCATCTTGTTCAAGGTTTTCTTATCCCACAAACGGCTGCCATCAGGGGAAAACTCATCACCCAATACCACTTGGCCGTTGAATAAACCAAACTCTAATTTGAAATCCACCAGGATTAAACTCGCATCATCAAACAATTTACTTAGCACATCGTTCGCCAGATAGCTCAACTCTTTCATGCGAGCCAATTGTACTTCTGTCGCCCAACCAAAGGTCTTGCAGTAAGACTCATTGACCATGGGATCGTGCATGGCATCATTTTTCAAAAACAGATCGAACAACGGTGGATTCAGTGGCAGACCTTCTTCAATCCCTAAACGCTTCACCAAAGAACCCGCAGCACGGTTACGAATAACGCATTCAACTGGGATCATTTCCAGTTTTTTAACTAATACTTCGGTATCCGACAGCAAGCATTCTATTTGAGTTGGAATACCGGCTTCCTCCAATTTAGCCATAATAAAATGATTAAATTTGTTGTTTACCATCCCCTTACGATCGAACTGCTCAATGCGCTGTCCATCCAGTGCTGATGTATCATTACGGAATTCCAATACCAATAGGTCAGGATTTTCGGTGGTGTAGACGGTCTTCGCCTTTCCACGATACAACTCAGCTAGCTTTTGCATCTTATTACTCCAGTGATGTGACTATCTTTATACCCGTCATTTTTCAAATTGCAGGTGTGTGGGCTGCATGCACTCAATAGCCCCAAACACTTACTGATGTAAGCTTCTCGGGATTATTTCGCTTACCGACTTCCGGCATTTTGAAATCTTTTGGATAGAGAGATAAAACAATCTTCGATAAATAAAGGGGCCGAAGCCCCTTTGGTTTTATTTGGTACTTATGGCACTCGTCTGGCTAAATGCCGCCTGGAACACCGCCACCAACGCATCATTCTGTGATTGGGTTAAAGTTTGCCCTTTCGGACCAATAAACTGCAAGCTACTGCGGTTATCAAGATCACCGACCTGCAACTTATAATCACCTGCTGGCAATTCGGGGTCTTTGGCACCTAATGCATCCCAACTGCTGCGACTCATAGACTTACTGGTAACGTTAATTGTCCCCAATGAACGGCTACGGTCAGTCACTTTCATGCCAACCTTCTCAAGAGCGGCAGGTAAGCGCTCCCACAGCACAGCATAAGATGCGCGAACAATAAGCTGAGGCAAGCCAGTATCATCGCTGCTACTTTGCACATCCAGCGTACCAACCTTGCGGGCAGCCTGACTGCCTTCACTGTCAGAACGGACTTTATCCAAGCCTTCTACGATAGCATTCAGCATCGCACCGTTATAGCGCTGGATTTCGGTATAATCAGTAATGGTTTTATCCCCCTGCTGTAAACCAAGAGATTTCACGACTAATACCAATTGATAACCTTGCTCCTGCACGCTTATCTGATAACGGCCTTCGAACTGCACGTCTTCATCTGCCCGGTTCCATTTGATCCAGTCAGTGGTCAGAGTTTGCTTCGCATCCTGACGACTGGCTATCGCCAGGTTTTTCTCTTGCAGCACACGGGTGACCTGCACCCAAAGAGTTCGGTTTTGTGGGCTGTTCTCTAACAATAGCTTGCTGGTATCGGTAGCACTTTCAGTACGGGAGCCACTTAACAATGTCAGTGGTTGAACCGGAGGACGAATATCCAACTGCTTGCCCAGCGCACCTGTTGAGTTAACGGAACGCACATCAAACTCACCATTTTGCACCGGCAGAATCATGCCAGATGGCGAGTTAAGTGGCCGAAGCCCCGCAGCTTCAAGATAAGATTCGTCACCAC
>JBEGTQ010000130.1:0-40526 GCA_041179305.1 Pseudomonadota bacterium
ACAAAACGGACATTTTACATCAACCTTAGCCATCAGAATCCCTTTGATAAAAACGGGGAGTTTATCTGATGATCACCGGATTGAATACGTGACCGTTTTTTGTTAGTAGTGTACCCGAAGCAAGGTCACGTATTGATTGGGCCAGTACAATATCCACTTCATTTGCTTTTTTGGGTTCGACGAAATCATAGGGTTTATTCTTATCATCTTCGATATTTATCAGAATTCCGGCAACGCCTATTGCGACAATCAAAAGTGAAAATAATAGAAGAAACTTGCGATTCATTACAATAACCTTTATATCATTTAGAATATGGTTTTTTATTTAGGTGAATAGTACCAACAAGAAGCCAAATGCAACCGCAACAGCATAGGGAACGCCTCTCTGTTGAATATCTTTCTTATTAACCAATAGTCCGATAATCATCACCACTCCCCCCATAATTGCGGTATAGAGAATAAAATTCAGTGATTGCTCAGCAGTCAGTGCCAATAATAATGCAGTGATTAACTTTACATCACCTCCTCCGATAAATTTAAAATGGAATAGAATATAACCAATCAGTAACACAAACAATGGAATAGCAAAATTAACAGTGTCGTTTATGGAAAATCCAAGGCCTATAGCATTAAGCACGATAGTAATAATGATTTTATTACTAACGATTCTGTAGGCAATGTCACTGTAGCAAACCAAAATTAATTGGCAAATTAACAGTGTTATTAATGATATTTTAATTATCTCCAATATTACTCCTGTTTTTTAACCTAACATGGCAACACAATGTTGCCATGTTTATTATTTTTACTTATGAAGTAGCGGTTACCGAAGTTTTGGCAGCAGTCATTAAGTCAGCGATTAGTTTCTTTAAATCTGGTGTAGCTGCGGTAATAAGAACACCCGCCAATGCAATAATCATTACGTATTCAATTATTGACCCGCGATTGTCTTTTAGAAACTCTTCGGTTTTAAGTTGCGCTGCCACATAACCTTTCATCATTAATTTCATCATTTCAACTTTCCTTTTTTAAATGGTTAACAGGCTTATCACCCATCAATTTTAACATTAGACACAACGTGTTTTTTTCTACTGTCGAATCGATATATTTCTTTTCGTCTCGTTTGCAGTGGCAGCTATTTAACTGTCTTTTTTACTCGCTAGCCTTTTTATTATCATCATTTAGTCTTTTTAAATTACTCTTATCTTACTTGCAATATTAAGACTACGGATTATCGCCATTTAATAAGATTATAATGATCAATACTGAGAGGAATGAGAGCCAGCAAAAAGAGAAAAATGCTAATAAAGAAATCAACTTTTTCCAGCGATAGCTTTGTAAAAAACTTTGCTTAATAACCGGTTCAGACACCGGTATAACTGTGTTGTTGAAGGCGGCGGCGACTACATCAACCTGATGCATATCAGGCACCAGAGGAGCCTGATTATTATTGTATTGCTGCACTTCAGGCTGTTGGTTAAGGGTAACCTGGCTAACTGAACCGATATAGCGAACCCCCTTGCGTGGAATAGTATGAATGAGAGACTCTTTCAGCCCGACCTGCACAAAGGCCTTACGCAGCATATACAATTGCCCATAATAGCTACTTTCACTGATGGCGCCGCGTTGTTCTTTCCAGACCTGATTGATTATTTGTTCTTTTTCCGTCACACCATTAAGCAACAGTTGTAAAAACCTAAGATTATTTTCGGTTAATATTGCCACTGAACCGTTAGGGCCATTTAAGCAACGTTGTGCGGGAGAAAATAGCACCGTTCCTTCTAATTTAAACACAATCTCATTTACCTCCATGTTGGTGGCCACCTGTCCTATATGATTTGTCTGCTTGTTTTTACAGTTTTATTTTTTTGTTTTGCTATGAATAAACCTTATTTATAACATGCGGGGATTCATTTTATGATATTGCCAGTATTGAATATTTACTCTTTGTCATAAGATAGTGATTGTAAGAGTATTAAGATTTTCGTTCCTTGTCTTTATCCTAACTCTCAATATTATTTAATGTGCTATTTATGGCTATTTTTGCATTTCATGATTCTCATTAACAAGCAGTTAATTAGTTTTGTTGTGGTATTGTTTATTACTTTTTATTGTTTATTCTTATCGTTACTTTATTCTGAAATAACCTTTAAAATATTAATTTGTTTTTAGTCGTGGTTCTACGGGGATGTATACCTGTCATCTTTCAAGATGCAGATGTGTTAACGGCATTCACTTACTCTAATCACTTACCTATGTAAGTTCTGCTGGATTCTCTCATTTGCTGTCTTGCTGCATCCTGGAGTCTTTTGGCTATACAAGGTGTCTTGGATGTGTTGATTAAAATTCTCGTATGTTGCAGTGATAATTTAACCGGGCACCGACTCACTGGAACAGGCAGTATTGTTGTACATTTTCTGTTTCTGTTCGATGGTACGATATTGGGGCACCTCTTGCTATTGCAATAATAAATAGCTAAAACCGGCGATAATTATGGTGATTAACATCAAACCGGCTAACAGACGTCTGCTGCTAAAAATACGTTGGGGGGGGTTGGTTACGCTTGACATAGGTAGCAGTGCGTGATTATTCGTTTCTAATCTTACCGCTGTATGCTCATTTTCAGAAGTATTAGCCGCCAGCAGTGTTATTTCTATTTTTTGTGGTGGTGTGATGGAACGAACCAGTTCCTGGTGATCGATCACGGGTTCTGTGGAGGCCTCAAGCTCTGCTTCAGTTATTTTTTCAAAAATTTCACAAAAAGTCGGGTCTAACAGATAGCCCATTTTCGGGATGGTCTGAATAATGCGCTGTTGTTTATTTTTGTCGTCCAATGCCGCGCGCAACCTGTGAATGGCATTAGGCAGACTATTATGGCCAATAACCCGGCGTTTCCATACTAACTGAGTTAATTGGTCGTGGGATAAAACGTGACCGACATGTTCCAGCAACACAGAGAGCAGTTTTAATTGGTATTCACCCAAGCGTTTCTGTTCTTGTGTCACCTGGTGAGTGATGAAACCTGAAATTAAGTCAATTGACCAGTGATTAACGATGTAAGTGTGGTTTTTCATATTATTTTTTGGATAATCTCAAGCAGAATAGTCGTGGAAATACACATCATCATCGGGGGCTAAATACGTTTTCATTTATAGCCAGGCTACTTTCGAGATGCAGACAGCCCCCCTGCATCATGAAGGGCAACGGGACAGGTATAGCAGGCAGTAGATAATAAATTATGATGGCAGGAGGCGTCTTTAATAAAGTGACGAATCTAACTAAATGAGTCTATACCCAAGTTACTTCAAGATGTAGAGTAATCCTTTCCGTTTTTATTACCGCACCACTATCACGATTCAACGGGTTATGGAATGGCTAACCTACGACGCCAGCCACAATGGTGATAAGAGGGAGGGGTGGAACAGATTTTATTCGCCATAATACCCATTATGAATAAGAGTCGATAATTCACTTAATTGCATCGGTTTTCCAAGGAAGTAGCCTTGTACTTCATCACATTTTAGGCTTCGTAAAAGCCTAAGTTGCTCCATAGTTTCAACGCCTTCAGCGGTCACCGTCATTGAAAGTGCGTGGCCGAGGTTGATAATACCTTCAACAATTGACTGGCCTTCGTGTGATTCGCTAAGTCCATCAATAAAACTCTTATCAATTTTCAATACATCGAATGGGAAGCGGCGTAGATAATTAAGGGAGGAGTAGCCAGTACCAAAATCATCCATTGCCAGGCGTACACCCAGTGCTTTCAATGCCGTCATAATATTAAATGCACCATCAGCATCTTCAATCATGATGCGTTCTGTGATTTCCAATTCCAGTCGATAGCTGGGTAAACCGGTCAGCAGTAATGCCTGACGAACCCTTTCGATCAGGTGTTGGCTCCTGAATTCAACGGCAGAAATATTGACTGAGACAATAATGGAAGGATGCCATGTAATGGCATCTTTACAAGCCTGCAATAGGGTCCAGTCACTTATTGAGGTGATAAGACCCGTTTCTTCCGCTAAAGCGACAAATTGGTCTGGCATCAGTAGCCCAAGTACTGGGTGATTCCAACGCACCAGCGCTTCTGCTCCAGTAAGTTGCGTGCCTTCTATGCGGTAGCGCGGCTGATAATATAAACTGAACTCATGGTTTTTTACTGCCTGACGCAAGAAGCGTTCCAATTCACTGCGCTGCATCAGGCGATCGTTCATCTCGCCGGAGTAGAAACTCCAGTGGCTACTGCTATTACTCTTGGCTTCATACATAGCGATATCAGCAAAACGCAGTAGCTCCTCCGCCTCCATGGAGTCCTGAGGTGCCAGTGCAATGCCGATACTGGCGCCAATATAAATGTCCTGAGCATCGACCACATAAGGCGTTTCGATGCGGGCAATCACTCTTTCACATAACAGTTCGATCTCTTTCATTGACGCCAGGCCGGTAATAATCAGAACAAACTCATCCCCACTGTGGCGGGCAACCAGATCTTGATCCCGTAAGCAACCTCTTAAGCGTTCAGACACCTGATGCAATACGATATCGCCAATAACATGACCATAGATATCATTGACTGGTTTAAATTTATCCAGATTAACATTGAGGATCACCAACAGATGTGGTGCTGCCGCCAGATTTCGCAATTTGTTCTCGAGGAGTTCTTTCATCCGAATACGGTTGGGTAAACCCGTCAGCGTATCGTGCATAGAAAGGTGCTGAATACGTTCCTGTGCTTCTATTTCACTGGTAATATCTGATGCAGTGCCGCGATACCCAATAGTTTCATTATTTTTGATCATGGGGTTAGCGTAAATCCGGCAGATTCGTCTGTCGCCTTTAGCGGAAAAGTAAGTGCATTGCAGCTCATTGCGGGACTCCGCCAACTGAGTATGTTGTAACCAGGAACGTAGCGGAATGGTGTCGCAACTTAATAGTGAATCAAAATTGTGCCCCATCCAACGATCAATAGTTAGCCCAGTAATTATGAAAAAACGCTGTGACAGATAAGTAATACGTAGTTCGGCATCAGTCTCCCATAACCAATCAGTGGCGGACTCTGCGACATGACGAAAGTGTTCTTCGCTGGCGGCTAGCGCTGTTTTGTTGTCATCCGCAGCCTGAGCTTCAGCGGTAGCACGGCGAATAACCAGCCAGCCAGCCAGCCCGAGAATCAAAGCAACCAGCGCCAACAGAGGTAACACAATATTGAGCAATTGTGCTCCCTGCTTATTCTGATCCCAATGTAAGCTCAGGATACGATGGTCACTGGAAGGAATCGGTAGTGAAAGTCCTGAAGAGGCATCTTTGTTATCTTGCCGGGCGTGCAGGTTATGAATGCCATAGCTTTCGCCCAAGGCTCGAAGTTCAGCCTGCGTCAGGATATCGACAAAAACGAGTACGGAGTCAGCACCAGCGATATTTCTGACTCGCGGATCGCCCCCAGTCGTTAATTTCGCCGCAGCAATTAAGGTCGGCTGGCCTGAGATAATGAGCGTCTGTGTGGCAATATATTGCTCTGATGCTTTCTGACGTGCAGCGTCAATTAATGGCGTAATATCTTGGTTCAACCAACTTTGCAGGTCAATCTTGACGAGTTGCCCGTTGATAACGGAATAACGGGTATTTCCCTGCCCATCAATAACGAAAACACCTTCATAGCTAAAGTCTTTATAAAGTGACGGCTCCAAATTTCGGCTGATATAGACCCAGTCAGTATCTACGGTAACAGAAAGATGTTGGTAAGCATCACCCCAAAAAACATTATCTTTAATTCTGGTTTTTATCGAGTCCTGACGCTGGTGCCAAACATTTTCGACTAACAAGCGGCTTTGCGACAGCGCCTGTTCATTAAATTGTGAAGCAATATAGATGATACCGATAGCAGCAATCATGATGGTAATCCCAACCAGCAAAGCAATAGATTGCAAAGTCCGTTTGGCAAAGAAAACATTTTCCCCTACGACCCGTGACGCCTTTTCTGGCTGGTTGGAGTCTGTCATCGTGAATTCCCTTAGTGCTTAAAAGATCGGGCTGAGACTTATTTTGCACGAATATCCGTTGGTATCAGCAGAAAGTGAAAACGCTTAAACAATACAAATTACCACAGATTTGAAATAATTTTAGCGTAGGATTCTTATTAGCAAGATGTTAAATTTACACCAAGGTATTACTCACCTCTTTAAGTTGTACTTAAAGCCCGTCCCAAACTAATGACCATGCAGATAGTAAGGTATAATTGACGATGCCTATACTGAATCCTCAACCCCAATCAACATTGGATGCTAATGACAGCGGATTTTTGTCTATTTCAGTAATATACCTTATTAATAACTCTGAGATATTTCGGTAAAATAGCTGGTTAAGAACAGTAAAATTAGAAAATTTCATTTTTACACCTGTCGCCTCTCAAGACACATCAGGGGCCTGCTGCCTTTACTCTCCCCACAAGGGCTTTGCTCAGTTGCTGCCTGGCTCCACCTTGAAGTAACTTAGGTACAATTGTATTTACGCCAGGTGGTGCATGGTTTGTTTATGTAAAATATCAAATTGAATTTAAAGAGAAAAAATGGCAATTCGAAGAAAGAGCGTTAAACCTATGCAAATCAATGATATTACTATCATTGATGATGCCAAACTGAAAAAAGCAATCACCGCAGCCGCACTGGGCAACGCGATGGAGTGGTTTGATTTCGGGGTATATGGCTTCGTCGCATTCGCATTGGGGCAAGTCTTTTTTCCCGGAGCCGAACCAGGTATCCAGATGATAGCAGCACTGGCAACCTTCTCCGTTCCTTTCCTGGTCAGACCGCTGGGTGGCATATTCTTTGGCGCACTGGGTGATAAATATGGGCGGCAAAAAGTCTTGTCGGTCACTATTATTATTATGTCGATCAGTACCTTCTGTATTGGTTTAATACCCTCTTATGCCTCAATAGGTATCTGGGCGCCCATCCTGCTGTTACTGGCTAAGTTGGCGCAGGGCTTTTCCGTTGGTGGTGAATATACCGGTGCAGCAATATTTATTGCTGAGTATTCACCTGATAGAAAACGTGGCTTCTTGGGAAGTTGGCTGGACTTCGGCTCAATTGCCGGTTTTGTCCTCGGAGCTGGAGTAGTTCTGTTAATCTCAAGTATTGTCGGTGAAACGAATTTCCTTGAATGGGGGTGGCGTATTCCGTTTTTCATTGCTGCACCATTAGGATTAATTGGTATCTATCTGCGCCATGCACTAGAAGAAACGCCAACTTTTCAACAGCATGTGAACCAAATTGATATTGACTCACGCCATAATATTGCCCAACCACCGAAGGTCTCTTTCCACGAAATTTTAACCAAACAGTGGAAGAATCTGACTATCTGCGTAGGAATGGTGATTGCTACTAACGTCACCTATTACATGCTACTGACTTATATGCCGAGCTATCTGTCGCATAGCCTGCATTACTCTGAAGATCACGGCGTATTGATCATTCTTGCTATCATGCTGGGGATGTTATTTGTTCAGCCGGTAATGGGGTTAATGAGTGACCGATTTGGTCGCAAACCTTTTGTTATTTGTGGCAGTATCGGGTTATTTTTGCTCGCTATTCCTAGCTTTATTCTGATTAACAGCAACATTATTGGCCTGATATTTTGTGGCTTGCTGGTTCTGGCTATCTTACTTAACTGTTTTACCGGTGTGATGGCTTCAATATTACCCGCGATGTTCCCGACACATATTCGATACAGTGCATTAGCAATTTCCTTTAATATATCGGTGCTGGTTGCAGGCCTGACCCCGACAGCAGCAGCATGGCTGGTTGAAACGACACAGAACTTGTATATGCCTGCTTATTACCTGATGGTGGTAGCAGTGATTGGGTTAGTCACCGGCGTGTTTATGAAAGAAACAGCAAACAAGCCTTTGAAAGGGGCGACACCCGCAGCGTCGGATCGGGCGGAAGCTAAAGAAATATTGCAGGAACATCATGATAATATCGAACAGAATATCGAAGATATTGATCAGCAAATAGCCGAGCTTGAAAAGAAACGAAAGAACCTGACTGCCCAGCACCCCGATATTAATTAATCAGGATTGAATGACACACTTCCATTTGTCGTTTGTGTTCTTGCCAATAAGCTGCCTTGTGAAATTTTACAACTGATCCAGACTATTTGCCCGTTTGCGGCAAAATAAAATTGCAATTAAATAGCGAACAAGGGGCAAGCCGCTATTATTGCCCTATTTTTTACTCGCATTGCCTTAATCCAGAGGCTCTTCCTGCACTTCCAACACATGATAGGCTGTTGAGCAAAATAATGAATTCAGGCGCTTCATATCCGCCAACAGCCCCATATGCAGACTACTGGTTTCAATACTTTGCACGTTTTGCTGATGCAAGCGTTCAACGTGGGCGTGAGAATAGCGGCGATTAAGCAATCGGAAACGGTGTTTGGCGCGACGCAGGCGCTTGGCGTTGTTGATATCGCTGGATAAAAATACCGACATCCCCAAATCCAGGTTTGCCACCAAACGGGTATGCAGGGTATTCAATTCCTCAAACCCTTCGGCAGAAAACCGCTTACGGGCATTAAGCGACTTCGCTGCGAAATCTGCAGTCATATGGCCTATAATTTCACCTGCCTGTTGGAGATTCACCGCCGTATCAATGATTTCAGCCCAGCGACGCGAGTCAATATCACCTAACTCATCTTGTTGAATTTGCGCTAAATACAGTTTTATCGCGCTATAAAGCATATCGATTTCATCTTCCAGCAAGCTCACTTCATGCTTTTGTTGTTTATTCCCCTCCAAAACGTCTTTAAAGCGCAGTAGCATTTGCTCCAGTACATCCCCCATCCTTAGCGTTTCACGCACGGCGTTGGCAAGTGCCAGTGAAGGGGTATCTATAGCGGTAATATCAAGATAACGAGGGGCTAGCGGCTGTACGCTGTTTGGGTCATCTTTAATTAATTGGGTACAGATTCGAGTCATAACCTCAACAAATGGCAACATCAGCATGCAGCGCAACAAGTTATAGAAGACATGGAAGTAAATAACCACTTCGGCGGCCGGGAATTTATGACCGGCCAACCAATGTGCCATTGGATTGAGCCAAGGGACGACCAAAACACAGCCAATGATTTTAAACAACAAGCTAGCCAACACCACCCGGCGGGAGATGGCATTTTGCCCACGGCTACTTATTAGCGCCAACATACCACTGCCAAGATTGGAACCAATTACAATACACAACGCGATATTCAGCGGAATCATACCGGTCGCAGCCAGTGTTGCGGTCAGTAATACCGCCGCCAAACTGGAGTAGCTGATCATGGCAAACAGCGCACCAATCAATAGCGCCAGAATGGTATCACCGGTCAGGGAAGAAAAAATGGCCTGAACAACAGTTGCCTGCGTAATTGGCTCTGCGGCAGTAACAATTAATTGCAGCGCCAGAATAATCAGCCCAAGGCCGATCCCCACGCGACCCATTTGCCCGATTCGTGTTTTGCGCTGGCCGAGGAAGACAATCACCCCGCATAAAATCAGCAGCGGCGATAGCCAGGATAGATCAAAGGTCAGGACCCTCGCCATCAGAGCTGTTCCGACATCAGCTCCTAACATAATCACCAATGCAGGTGACAGTGAAATCAACCCTTGTGATACAAAAGAGATCACCAACAATGCTGTCGCATTACTACTCTGTACCAGCGCTGTCACACCAATTCCTGCAAAAAATGCGGTGGTTTTTTTCTGGATACTGCCACTTAATATCCGACGGAGATCAGCACCGTAAACCCGCATAATACCAGTGCGGACAATATGTGTCCCCCAAACCAAGAGGGCAACGGAGGAGAGCAGATGAAGCAATGTCAGCATAGTTAATCTCAGTTATGGTAAGTCCGACAAACCTTACACTGATTTAAGTCAGATCCTATTTAAGTTGAGGCGGCTCTATAACAGAGAAGCCACGTGATGGATAGATATGATACTTATACCCGCCTAATAAGAGTTCAATCAGACTTAATGATAACAACTCAGCGCGTGATAAATGGTATCCAAGAGTTTTTTATTATCAACAGATTGCAGTATAGTAACCGGTTTTGGTTGTGGTGGCAGAATGCCGACACCCAAACGGGGCTTTTCTGGGCTGAAACGCCAACTGCTGCCGCGAGTCAGTGCGCCTTCCAGTACCACATCGACACAGTCGTGGCTGGTAGTTACGATACTCTTATCAAGTAGCCATGCTACCACCAAGGCATCATGGATCCAACAGCCTGGTAGGTTGCGGGTTTGCATTGAATAATCAATCCACGGGCGGACGGTTTCCACCAAGTAACGGCTAAGCAGGGAGTTAATTTTTGCAATGCGATCCAAATCCTGATGGCGCATTTGTGTGTGGATGGTGACATCTAAAGGGGCGAGTCTGATCTTCGCCCCGCTGGTTAGCACCACGTGCGCCGCTTCGGGATCGATACCAAAATTAGTGTCTTTAAGATAACCATCAACATTAAATACGCCACCCATGATGGCAATTTCTGCCACTGATGCTGCCAACTGCGGATAAAGTTGCATTGCACAGGCGATATTAGTTAACGGGCCGATGGCGACTAACGTGATTTCACCGGGGTTGTTACAGATAAGTTCGCCAATGGCATGAGCAGCCAGCGGTGTGCCAGAGGGGATAACATGCGGTGCCTGGGTTTGCTGCCACAGCCCGGATAACCCGTGTTTAGCTGCTCCGTTATCCAACTTATCGCGCCACGGAGCAGCAGGTTCAACCAATGCCTGTGAGGCTCCTCGTTGAATCGGAATATCCAGACCCAGACGCGTCATCAAGTCATGGGCAACAGAAAATCCGACCTCGCTTGGTGTATTCCCTGCCACAATAGTGATCAACTCTAACTCTATTTTTGGGGCCGCAATGGCAAGCGCCAGTGCTAAACCATCATCTACATTGGCGCCGGGTATGCCATTGCCGGGGTCACAATCAATAATCAAACGCATTTCTTTATCTTTTTATAGTGGGAAATTAATCTTTTTTACCGGTACACCCTTCGTACTTGAAGCTTGCCTACCTACAACACCAGGTTATTTGGGTATAGAGCAGCCACAGGATTCACCGATTTGCAGCATAAAACCGAACTCACAAATTGCTGGCGTACCATTCCAGTTCTTCAGCATATTGATCGCCGTTTTCGCCATCGCATCCACCGGTTGTCGTACTGTTGTCAATGAGGGCACGTTATATTCAGATTCAATGGTGCCGTTAAAGCAAACCAACGCCAGATCTTTCGGCGCGCTCAGATTGTGTTCGGCCATTGCCCGCAGGCAGCCAAACGCCTGTAATTCATTAGTTGCAAACAGCGCTTGTGGCAAAGGCACTTTTAGCATTTGCTGTGCGGCCTGATAGCCACCAGGACGGGTATAGGGGGTAGAGAAAATCCACTCTTCATGTACGGACAAGCCTGCCTGTTGCAAAGCATCGCGCCAACCATTGAGCCTATCCTGGGTATTAAGCATATCCAGTGGGCCGCAAATGATGGCGATATCGCGATAACCGTGTTCAATCAGGTGCCAGGTTGCCTGGAAAGCAGCGGCGCGTTCATCCACACGGATTGTATTGATTTGTAGCACGGGATCAACTCGGTCTAACATCACAAATGGAGTTTCCGATGCCTGAATTAACTCGATATAGGGATGGCGGTTGACACTGGTATACAACAAACCATCAACCTGACGATGCAGTAAGTTATTGATAAGTTCGAGTTCGCGCTGACAATCGTCACCCGCATCACCTAACAATAGCACTTGCCCATTGCCAAAAGCTTCCCGTTGCAGAGCATGAGCCATTGATGAAATAAATGGGTTTGAGATATTTGGCACCACCAATCCATAAGTCTTCGTGATGCCAGAAGCTAAAGCTCTGGCTATCTCATTAGGCCGATAACCAATTTTTTTGATGGCCTCCAGTACGCGTTTTTTGGTTGCTTCTGCTACCGAACGTGGCCCGTTATTGATGACATAACTCACCACCGCCACCGAAGTACCAGCTTCTCGTGCAACATCAGAGCGCGTAATACGATGAGATTGAAGATTTACCAAAATTACCTACTTAATATGCCAGAAGGGGATATCCGAGGGATCCCCTGTAAACGTGGTGGTAAATCCACTTTACCTTGAATAATGAGCATTTACATCACTATGATTGTCATATTTCAAGCTGCATATGCATTAGCTGCGTTCGTTACTCTGCACCATCAACACGCCTCGCCCCTGGTGAGGCCGCTGCAAGCAGCTCTGAGGATTAATGAGGATTAATGAGCCTTTTTGAGGCTCATTTTTACAGGCTGGCACAAACGCTGTTCAAACCGGTTCCAGATTGATTTGTCACCCGATTACTGCCTTCCTGCAACTCCAATTATTTAAAGTATAAATAGTCTGTTAGGTACTAAATCGCATCTTCCGGCAAATTAAGGTCACGCCCACGAGTCTCTGGCGCAAAGAAGGTTGTGACAAACCCAACTCCTGCCATCACTGCAAAGTAAAGAGCGATAGGCCACCAGTGGCCGGTAAAGGCCAACATGGCGGATGCCATGAGCGGTGCAGTACCACCAGACAATATTGAACCTAACTCTTTTGCGACAGCCATTTTGGTATAACGGTTAGTCACACCAAACATTTCAACGCCCCAGGCTGCCTGCACCCCAAAGATACCCAGTGATGCCAAACTCATACCAATAATGATAGTCCCCATCACAATAATTGGTTCGCGGCTTTCCAGTAACATAAAGGCTGGGAAAGCATAGAGAATCAACAACAGACAGAACCAGCGATAAGTGATACGGCGGCCAAAGCGGTCTGACAGATAACCGGATAATGGAATAATCAGGAAGCCGAGGCACGAGGCAATAAACACCGCCATAGTGGGCACTGACCTATCTACCATCAGCACTTTGGCGACGTAACCAATCATAAAACCTTGTGCCAGATAAGAGGGGCCATTCTCGCCGATACGCAAGCCAACCATGATCCAGAATGATTTACTGCGTTGCCAGAAAGTGCGGTTATCCACTTCAGCGACGTGTTCCCGCCCCAGAGCTAAGGCCTGCTGACGCTGCTGCTCCAGCACCAATTTCTGCCGCTCAAACACAGGGGTTTCACGCATATGACGACGAATAAACAGTGCAACACCGGCGATCAAAATACTGGAAAGGAACGGAATACGCCAGCCCCAGTCAAGCAGACTCTGTTTGTCCATCTGCAATACCAACAACCAGACAAGTGCGGCCAGTAACGTGCCGCTGTTAGAACCTAATGCGATAATTGATGAAACCAAGCCGCGTTTTTTAGCCGGAGCGTACTCGCCCAGCATCACCGCGCCGCCAGAAAGCTCGGCGCCAGCCCCCAATCCCTGCATGAAGCGTAAAAACGCCAGACTGGCAGGAGCCCACAAGCCAATCGAGGCATAGCTTGGGATCAGACCGATCAGGGTCGTTGATACGCCCATCAGGGTAATGGTAGTAATCATGACAACTTTCCGACCTTTGCGGTCACCTAATCTGCCGAACAACAGCGCGCCAATGGGGCGGGCAATAAAGCCGACGGAATAGGTTGCAAAGCTGGATAACAAGGCGATCGCAGGTGTCGCTTCTGGGAAGAAGATATCACCAAATATGATGCCGGCAGCTAAACCATAGAGTGCAAAATCTGCATACTCCATAGCGGTACCCAGCCAGCAAGAAAAGGTTGCGCGCCAAAAATCTTTACGACCTTCGGGCGTAGCCAGACGCTCTTCTGCGGCCATACTCTCTGATGGAGCATTGACTGCTTCAGCGCTATTTGGTGACGTCATTTAAAAGTTTCCCCTGGTGTTGAAGCACACTATTCACGCATTAATACCTGTATATTTATCACTCTTTCACTCAACAACCGGAGAGACCGGCGAAGGGGTGTAGGAAGAGTAAACATTAGCAGAGATTAATACTTGTCCTCCATTTAGTGTATCTACCCGCGTAGATAGGTCAATTTAATTATTATATCTTTAGAGATGGTTCACAAAATTACTGATGATTTGCTCGGGATTGGTGAGTTACTGAATCGTCCCACCTCTCCATTAATAATTCGCTTACTCATAATTTCAATTAAATGAGGAGTGGCAATACCGATAAAAACTTTTCTAATGAGTTTAAAATTGAATCTGTTAAGCAGATAACTGCACAGGATTATCCCATTCCCGAGTTACCATTTCATTGGCATCAGCAGTAGCCTTTTTCATTATCGCCCGAATAGGATGAGAGACAGTTCAAACATGCATTCTTATTCTCTGAACACAATTTTAATCATAAAAAATGGCACAGCGGGTAGGCTGTACCATTTCAATTAATACCTGTATCCGTAAAAACTAGTAACGGCGATAACTCTTTTGTGCGTTATTCACTTTCACCAGATAACGGCGAGACTCACCGGATGGATGTTTAGTGGTCAACATCTGGAATACGTCACCCGGTGTCATATTGTTGATGATATTCACAGCCTGAATTTTATTACTGGAAAATACCCGCAGTACGCTGCCAGCACCACCATTATAGGAAGTGATAACCGCATAACGCCGTGAGGTAGTATTTTGAATACCGCCCAAATAAGTATTTTGCAGGATAGATAAATAAGCAGTACCCGCATCGATATTATTTTCTGGATCAAAAAGATAGCTGCGACTTGGCTGGCCACTCTTGCCTTTCATTTTGAACACATCCCGCCCAGCCGTATGCTGCATCACCTGCATTAAACCCAGCGCATCTGAGCCACTGATTGCATAAGGGTTGAAGCTTGATTCTGTCTGCATAATTGCCAGAATCAATGATTCTTCCACGCCATAGCGTTCAGCAGATTTTTTTACCAGTGGCAAGTATTTATGTGCACGCTTGTCCAAGTGGTTAGGCACCAGTTGCAAGGTGACAGACCAGATAACATGCAGGCCAGAAGTGCGTTTTTGCATTTTGTTTTGCAGTAAATAGTCAGCGAAATGCGCTGCTCGCCATTCCCAACGGATCGGCTGGCCGTTGTTATCAAGCACTTGCCCATAAAGGAACGGTTCTTTACTGATTTGAATATCATTTACGTCAGAGTAGAGATCGATCGAACCAGGATCATCGCCCATTAACAGCGTAGTGATGATAGCTTGACGCAAGCGAGCCGCCGGATCGGTCGTGGCAATAGTTTCAATCGTAATTGTACCGGCATCAAAGTTAATATGGCTACGAGTTTGATATTGATCCGTATACTTAACGTAATCTTTCGGACCCGCGATGAGGACTTCTTTTAATCCCCAAATATTTTCAATGTTATGGGCAAATTGACCCATTAAAATCTCAAATCCATTGGTATCTTTGATAACAACTTCTTTCTCTGCCTGATTTTTATTACTTGAGCAAGACACTAACAAGGGCCCAATTACCAATAAAGCTAGAATTTTCTTCATCTTACAAGCCATATCTTGATGAGGAATGTCCCCATTAGGGAATAACAACGGAGCCAGCACAGACCCCGTGTGGTTATTTACTCGGCGGAGTATAACCTTCAATATAAACGTCCTGCCCTTCGAACAGGAAATTAACCATCTCTTGCTCCAGCAGTTTGCGGTCTTCTACGTTCATCATGCTGAGCTTTTTTTCGTTAATCAGCATGGTTTGTTTGGTTATCCATTGTGACCAGGCTTCTTTTGAGATTTCATTATAGATACGTTTGCCAATGTCACCAGGATAGAGTTGAAAATCTTGCCCTTCAGCATTCTTCTTTAAAAACGTGCAAAAAATCGCTCTGCTCATGCTACATCCTCTTTTATGGCGAAATTACCCAATAAAGCTGTTGGGATAGGCTGATTATTGCTTAGCCAATTGATGTAATAGGCGCTCAACTGGGGCGGCCAGCCCTACCGACGGCGGCTGTGCTAAGTTATACCAGAGACCTGCACTATCATCCATGCACCCACGGGGGAATACCTCATCCAACCACATCGGGACAATATCCAGATGGAAATGACTGAAGGTATGACGAAATGCAGTCAACTGCTGCAAGCCGCTGGATTTGATCCCCTGTTGCTGTAGCCAGTGATTAAGATCTTCGGCTTCGGCAAACTGTGGGAAGCAATATAGCCCGCCCCATAGCCCTACTGGTGGGCGCTGTTCCAGCCAGACTTGCGAGCCATTTTGCATTAACAGGAAGTGAGCCGTTTTTTCTGGCAAAGTTTGTTGGGGCTTTTTGCCCGGGTAACGCGCCCAACTGTGGTTAGCATAAGCCATACAACCAGTGTTTAGTGGGCAAAGTTCGCACTTGGGTTTAGAACGGGTGCAAACCATAGCACCTAAATCCATCATCGCCTGATTAAACTGGCCGACACCTTTAGCGGGCGTGACGTCTTCACTTATTTGCCACAAATGGCTTTCAACTTCTTTTTTACCCGGCCACCCCTCAACGGCATAACAACGAGCCAGCACTCGTTTAACATTGCCATCCAAAATCGAAAAATGTTGCCCTAAAGAAAGCGATAAAATAGCACCCGCAGTTGAGCGCCCGATACCAGGCAGCGCGAGTATTTCGTCAAAAGAGGTAGGAAACTCACCCTGATGGCGTTCTACTACAGTTTGAGCCGCTTTATGCAAATTCCTGGCGCGAGCGTAGTAGCCCAATCCAGTCCATAAATGCAGAACCTCGTCCAACGGTGCCGCTGCCAGGGCTCCAATATCAGGGAGACGCAGCATAAAACGTTGGAAATAGGGAATGACGGTTGCAACCTGAGTTTGTTGCAACATCACCTCTGACAACCATACTTGATAAGGTGTTTTATCCCATTGCCAGGGCAAGGTTTTGCGGCCAAAACGTGGGTACCACTCAAGTACCAAGTGCGCGAACTGTTGCGCTTGCATCATAAGCAGGTATCTATATCCGGCGGATTAATGTATTAGCGCTGGATTGCAACATAGAGTTTCGGCACTGTAAACCCCCTTCGTCCTTAACGCTATAACTGCGTTATTTACTCTCATGCACCCGAATCACTTACTGATGTAAGCTGGCCAGGATTTGTTGGTTTGCCGCTTGTTTGTCAATCCAATCACTTTGGCGATATATACCCTGTTTACAGCTTAATTTTGTGCTTATCACGTTCATAGTTGATAAACTGGCGTATCTTTGCATAATGCGCGTTCACATGAGCAACCAATAGACAAAAAGCACCATGATAAATGACGTCATATCTCCGGAGTTTGATGAAAACGGACGCGCCCTGCGCCGTATTCGCAGTTTTGTTCGCCGTCAGGGGCGCCTGACCAAAGGCCAACAACTGGCGCTGGATAACTATTGGCCGGTGATGGGCGTAGAGTATCAGGCAGCATTGGTTGACCTGAATTCATTGTTTGGCCGTGAAGCCCCAGTGATACTGGAAATCGGTTTTGGTATGGGTACTTCGCTGGTGACGATGGCCGCCAGTAACCCACAGCAAAACTTTTTCGGTATTGAGGTTCACTCGCCGGGCGTGGGCGCCTGTTTGGGTTCAGCACACGAGGCTGGCCTGAGTAACCTGCGGATGATGTGCCACGATGCAGTTGAAGTGCTGGGAAATATGATTCCAGATGCGTCACTGGATATGGTGCAGTTGTTTTTCCCTGATCCCTGGCACAAAGCACGCCATAATAAGCGTCGTATCGTCCAGACACCTTTTATTGAATTGGTAAAAAGTAAATTAAAAGTGGGTGGCATATTTCATATGGCGACCGACTGGCAACATTATGCGGAACATATGCTGGAAGTGATGTCAACGGTAGCAGGTTACCACAATCTTTCACAGCAAAATGACTATGTTCCGCGCCCGGACTCACGTCCGTTGACAAAATTTGAATTACGCGGCCAGCGTCTGGGACATGGCGTTTGGGATCTGATGTTTGAGAGGAAAGAATAATGGCTAAGAACCGCAGTCGTCGTTTACGCAAAAAGATGCATATCGACGAATTTCAGGAGTTGGGGTTTTCCGTACAGTGGGCCTTCGCTGAGGGTACTGGCGTTGACGTAATTGATAAGACTGTCGACCAATTTATCGATGAAGTCATTGAAGCTAACGGTCTGGCATTTGACGGTAGCGGCTATCTGCAATGGGAAGGCCTGATTTGTCTGCAACAGATCGGCCATTGTACCGATGATCACCGTGCTCTGGTGACCAAATGGTTGGAAGCTCGCGAATTGAAAAATGTAGAAACCAGTGAACTGTTTGATATCTGGTGGGATTGATCTGCCGTTTTAACGGTAGATCATTGATAAGGGCGCCCATACAGGCGCCTTTGTTTTTATTTAGTGCTTTTAGCGCAAACCATGAGTGGTGGTTTTTTGTTGGGAGTTTTGTCGTGGCAGCAGCCTTAAATAATGCCTTGCTGAGTGATATCTTGCAGCAGGTTCGTCCGCTGATTGGGCAGGGTAAAGTGGCTGATTACATTCCGGCTCTGGCCGAAGTCTCAGCTAATAAATTAGGCATTGCCGTCTGTACGCTGGATAGCAGGGTATTTCAGGCTGGGGATGCCGAGGAACGCTTCTCTATCCAATCCATTTCAAAAGTATTAAGTTTGACACTGGCATTATCCCGTTATGGCGAACAGGACGTGTGGCAACGCGTAGGTAAAGAACCTTCTGGTCAACCATTCAATTCACTGGTTCAATTGGAATTGGAAAAAGGCAAACCGCGTAATCCCTTTATCAATCCGGGAGCCTTGGTAGTGTGTGATATGTTGCAAAGCCGCCTGAGTGCGCCAAAACAGCGCATGCTGGAGGTCGTGCGCCAATTAGTGAGCGACGACAGTATCAGCTATGATACCCGCGTGGCACGCTCAGAGTTTGAACATTCAGACCGTAATGCCGCGATTGCCTATTTGATGAAGTCCTTTGGTAATTTCGACAACGACGTGCTGACAGTACTTCAGACCTATTTCCATTATTGCGCTTTGCGCATGAGCTGTGTCGAATTGGTTCGCTGTTTTGTCTATCTGGCCAATCAGGGGCGTGATATCGCAGGGCCTGGCGCTTTAATTACACCGATGCAGGCACGGCAAATCAACGCCCTAATGATAACCAGCGGTATGTACGACGGCGCGGGTGAATTTGCCTTCCGCGTCGGTATGCCCGGTAAATCCGGTGTAGGTGGCGGTATCATTGCCGTTGTACCTGATGAATTATGTATTGCTGTTTGGTCACCTGAATTAGATGGTGCAGGGAACTCACTCGCAGGTACTGCTGCCTTAGAACTACTGGCACAGCGCATTGGCCGTTCCATTTTTTAAATTGACCGTTCCATTTTTTTAAAAAGCCTGTTGGGAGTCTTATGTTACATAAAATGAAAGCGTTACGAACGGCTGGTTTAGCGATATTGATGCTGACCACATCACAGGCTTATGCTGAATATCAGTGCAGCGTAAAACCTCAGGATGATGTGATCATCAGCCCGCAGTCGGTGCAGGTGGTGGGAGCCAGTGGTCATTTGCAGATTTCACCCGACGGTGACGTTATCCGTAATGGTCAAACATTGACCCTGACTGATGCGCAGCGCCAACAAGCATTCCGCTACCAGACTACACTGCGTCAAGATGTGCCTTGGATAGAAAAGGGCACGCTGCAACATCTCGAAAAAGCGCGAGTTTCTTTAGATAAAGTGATTGTTAAAGAATTAGGTAGCAACAGTAATGTGCGTAACCGCCTGACGACCCTTAATGATCAACTTAAACAACAAATCGGCCGCATTATCGAAAAGCGTAGCGATGGTTTAGCCTTCCATCATCAGGCTGTCGATCAGGTCGAGAAAGACGGTCGTCAGTTGCTTCAGCAAAGCATGGGGGGCATATTGCAGGACAGCCTGAACGAAATGGGCGTCAAGCTAGCAACCAGTGGCAATGCGAGCAATAATCCATTGCAGGCCATAATGGGCAATTTGGGCGGATTACAGCAGGCTATTCAAGACGAATGGAGCAATAAAGAACAGGAGTTCCAGCAGTTTGGTCATCAAGTGTGTCAGCGGGTGACGTCGTTAGAACAACAGCATAAGGATTTGCTGAACGCGTTGAACTAAAGGGATATTTTTCGGACTTGAAATAAAACAGGTTCAGGCTGGAGACTTCATCTGAACCTGTTCTGCGTTACAAAAATAGTTCCAACAGCGAGTTCAGGAATAACGTCCCTTTCTCAGTAACCTGCCAGTACTCGTCTGTTTCGATTAAATACTCTTTTGCTAATGCTTCATCCAACTGCGGCCGGATAACGCTTTCATCCAACCCGGTATAATAGGTGAAATCGTTACGTGGCGCGGCTTCCAATAAACGGAAACGGTTCATAAAAAACTCAAAAGGCCGGTCGGTTGCCTCAACTTCATATTGTTTATCCAGATAGTTACCCTGCATAAAACCACGTGGGTGCCTGGTTTTAATGGTTCGTAAAATACGCCCATCGCTGAAAGTGATTTTACCGTGAGCACCGCACCCCATCCCCAGGTAATCACCGAAGCGCCAGTAATTTAGATTATGCTGGCATTGATAGCCCGGTTTGGCATAAGCGGAGGTTTCGTATTGCTGATAACCGGCTGCACTGAGTAGCTGATGACCCTGCTGGAAGATATCCCATAATGCATCGTCACCCGGCAAAACCGGCGGGCGTGAACTAAAACCGGTATTCGGCTCAATAGTCAGTTGATACCAGGACAAGTGCGGCGGATTCAATGCAATTGCCTGACGCAAATCATCCAGTGCCTCTTCCAGAGACTGGTCCGGCAAACCGTGCATCAAGTCCAAATTAAAACTGCGTAAATTCAATGAGGTTGCCAGTTCTGCTGCCCGTTTAGCTTCATCCGGCCCGTGTACACGCCCCAGACGCGTTAGTTTCTGGGCGCTAAAACTTTGCACACCTATGGAAATGCGGTTAATACCGGCACGCTGATAGCCACTGAAACGATCCGCTTCAACGGCTCCAGGGTTAGCCTCCATGGTGATTTCTGCATCAGCCGAGACTGGCAACCTTGTGCGTACACCGTCAAGCAATTGCTGCATCGCCTCAGCACTGAGTAAGCTGGGTGTGCCGCCACCGATAAAGATAGTGCTAACTTCACGGTCATTAACCAAAGGCACATCGGCATCCAGATCCGCCAATAAGTGCTCTACGTATTCCTGATGAGGCACATCACCTTTCAGCGCATGCGAGTTGAAGTCACAATAAGGGCACTTCTGCACACACCAGGGAATATGAATGTAGAGGCTTAGCGGCGGTAATTTAAGCATTGCGTAATGCATCCAACATCAGTTTCAGAGCCTGACCACGGTGAGATATTGCATGCTTCTCCTCAAGAGTCAGCTCAGCGGCGGTTTTACTCCGCTCTGGTACATAAAAAATGGGATCATAACCAAATCCAGCCGCACCGGCAGGCTGGTGAGCAATCACTCCCGCCCATTGACCGTGGAACACGAGTGGCGTTGGGTCTTGGGCATGGCGCATATAAACCAACACGCAATGGAATTGGGCACCACGTTGTGCCTCAGGGACATCCTTCAGCGCCACCAGCAGCTTTTCCCGGTTTTCCTGATCACTGGCATTCATGCCTGCATAACGAGCGGAATAGATACCCGGAACACCGCCCAGCACATTGACCGCCAAACCTGAGTCATCAGCAATCGCCGGTAAACCTGTGGCTTGCGCCGCATGACGCGCTTTTAATATGGCGTTTTCGATGAAGGTTAAACCCGTCTCTTCGGCAGATTCTACGCCCAGTTCGGTTTGCGCCACCACATCCAAACCAACGCCGGCCAGCAAGTTTGCCAGCTCACGCACTTTGCCGAAATTACCGGTCGCCAATACTATTTTTTGCATGAAGAGATCCTGGGTTTTATGTCGGCTGGCCGTTAATGCGCAATCTTTGTTACTCGATCAGGGCCGTGATTTCTGGCGGAACCTGTTGCGGGTTAATAATTTTAATCTGTTTATGTCGCCCCAATTCGCCTTTTTCGATAATTACCTGACTTTTGGCCACCCGAAATTGCCTGGAGATAAACTTGATTAAATGGGCATTGGCCTGCCCATCAACGGGCGGAGCGGTAATGGCGACTTTCAGTTCATCGCCATGTAAACCGATTATCTGGTCACGGCTGGCTTTCGGCTGAATATATAACCTGAGCGCCAGCCCGTTTGGTAAAGGTGTTACAGCACTCACAATACGAACCAAAGCTCACCCAGCAGATCCATACCTAAGTAATTGATCAAATATAGGATCAAGATCACCACCATGGCAGAAAAATCGATACCTCCCATCGCGGGCAGGATGCGGCGAATCAGAGCCATCAGTGGTTCGGTCAGTTGGAGTAACAGATAATCCATCGGGCTACGACCCTGACTTACCCAACTCATCAATGCGCGGATAATCATTATCCAGAAAATCAGGTAACCGGCGGCTTTTACCAGCGAAATGACACCGAACATTAGGTTATACAAACTAAGAGACATCGAACCGCTCTGGATCAGCATCAATAGAGGGTATTTAATCGTCATCAGCAAAAATGCCAATAGCAACGATGCACCGTCGATCGGCCCCATTGAAGGGATTATACGGCGCAGTGGGCCAATAATCGGTTGCGTTATTTTGACGACAAACTGTGAGAACGGATTATAGAAATCACTGTGAACCCACTGCATCCAGATACGCAACAGCAGCACCATTACGTACAGGTCAATGACCGTTTTGGCCAGAAAAGTCAGCGTTAGCATGAGTCGCTTTTGTCCTTAATAAAATGAGAAAGTAGTCGTCTATTTTAACTGCCCCTATCTTAACGAGAAAACATCAAGGCCAGTGTCGGATTTTGTAAATTTCGCGCCATTAGAACAATTTTTCCATCTCTTTAGCCCGCTGAATGGCAGCCTGCATGGCATTGGCAACGATTTCCGACAAATGTTGTTCATTAAATATCCGAATCGCTTCAGCGGTGGTCCCACCTTTAGAGGTAACCTGCTCGCGCAGCGTCGACAGGGGCAATGTCGAGTTGGCCTCCATCAGTGCCGTCGCTCCTGATGCCGCTTGCTGCACCAGTAAACGGGCTGTTTCACTGTCAAAGCCTAAACGCTCAGCTTCTTGCTGCATCGCTTCCATAAACAGGAAGAAATAGGCCGGAGCGCTGCTGGCAACAGCAATAATACTGTTGATGCCGTTTTCGTCATTTACCCAACAAACTTTACCCACAGAACTCATTAGCTCGGTGGTGAAATCGCGATCGCTCTGCGAGACCTGTTCCGGCGCATACAGGCCAGTCATGCCCTTGCCCACGAGTGACGGGGTGTTGGGCATAATGCGTACCAAATTCAGCTTATCGCCCAACAGCGCATAGAAACGTGCGACCTGAACACCGGCGGCAATAGAAAGCACCAATTTTCCTTTAAAGTCAACATGTTGCTGTAACGGCAGGCAAACATCGGCCATCAACTGCGGTTTTACTGCCAATACCACCACTTCAGCCTTTCGTGCCTCGGCAATATTGTCATCACTGCTGATAACACCAAAATCCTGGTTAAGTTTATTACGATTGTTCTCAGAAGGAGCGCAAACACTGATTTTGTTGGCCGGATAATCACCCGCGACCAAACCAGCAATAATCGCGCGCGCCATATTACCAGCGCCTATGAATGTTATGTTGCGATGCTGCATTGAATATAATCTCCTAAACCAATGACGTTATACCTGTCGAATGTGAAATTGCAGAGGTTTTCATGGCCTGGCTGTATGCAGAATACGAATCGGTTCCTGGCGGCAACGCCAATGGCTTTGGATATAAGCGCTTAAGCGCGGGAGCCAAAAATAGCCGTACCAATACGCACCAACGTGCTACCGGCGCTAATCGCTGCCGTCATATCATCCGTCATACCCAGAGAAAGCGTATCCATCTGAAGGTAGCGAGCGTTTAAAGTCAAGAACGTCTGATGCATTTGCTCAAATACTGCCCGTTGCCGTGAATAATCGCTTTCAGGTGCGGGGATTGCCATCAGCCCACGTAAATGCAGATTAGGCAATTCACTGAGGCTATCGGCTAAGGCAGATAACTCCGCTAAGGCAATGCCAGACTTGCTTTGCTCATCGCTGATATTGACCTGTATCAATACATTCAATGGCGGCATTGCCGCCGGACGTTGTGCGTTCAGGCGCTGCGCTATCTTTAACCGATCAACGGTATGACACCAGGCAAAGTTTTCTGCCACTAACCGGCTTTTATTGGATTGTAGCGGGCCGATAAAGTGCCATTCGAGATTGGTGTTATTGGCAAAATAGTGGATTTTATCCACTCCTTCTTGCACGTAGTTTTCACCAAAAGCATATTGCCCAGCGGCGATGGCTTCTTCGATAACCGTCACAGGTTTTGTTTTACTGACAGCAAGCAAAGTAACTTCTTCTGGAGAGCGTGCGCAATTACGTGCAGCCGTGGCGATTTTTGCTCTGACATCCTGTAGATTTTGCTCAATTGTGCTCATATGGACCCAGGAGTTTGAGATGGATTTCACTAGTCTGGACGGTATAAACGCAGACCCGGATAACCCCGCTTTTAACTGTATTACAGCCAAAAGCATTGATTTAGATAAACCTGATCTTACCAGTGAAGGGTTTAATGAACAGGACTTCATTAATAAGGTGGCGGCCATTGTAAATCATAATGCCTCAGATCTGCACCTTTGTACCGGTTATCACCCGGTATTGCGCATTGATGGCGAATTACAAACTTTTACTCATTGGCCGCGGGTCAGTACTGGCTGGCTCAACGGGCTAAGTCAGCATCTATTAAGTGAGGTGCAGCAATGCCGATTGCACCGACAGGGGCAGGTTGATTGCGCTTATAGCACCCCTGATGGGCAACGATTACGAGCCAATATTTTTCATCAAAGGCAGGGGCAATCTGCCGCGCTTCGAGTTATCCCCACCACCAGTCCGTCGTTGGTGGCATTGGATGTGCCACCAATTATTAATCAGCTTATTCTGCAAGAAGATGGACTGGTCCTGGTAACAGGTGCAACCGGTAGCGGTAAATCTACCACGCTGAGCGCCATGATAAGTGCCATTAATCAGCAGCAGGCACGCCATATCATTACCCTCGAAGATCCCATTGAATTTATTCATTCCAGTCAGTCATGTTTGATACAGCAACGAGAACTGGGCAGCCATACTCGTTGTTTCAACAGTGCATTACGTGGCGCGCTACGGCAGGATCCCGATATCATTTTGCTTGGCGAATTACGGGATCTGGATACCATACGATTGGCGCTCACGGCCGCAGAAACTGGCCATTTGGTATTAGCAACACTGCATACCCGCACCGCGACGCAGGCAATAGATCGGTTGGTAGATGTTTTCCCGTCAGAAGAAAAAGCCACAATTCGGGCGCAACTGGCAGCCAGCTTACGTGCGGTGATTGCACAAAAATTGTGCCATAAAACGGGCGGGGGTCGTGTGGCATTGTTTGAAGTCCTCACCCAAACTACAGCGGCAAGTCATTTGATCCGTGAAGGCAAAATCTACCAACTTCCTAATGTGATACAAACGAGTCAGCAGTGGGGGATGCAAACGTTTGAACAAAGTATGGCCCAACGGCAAAAACAAGGCATTTTAGCCGTATCTCATTGATTCGCTAACTTTAATCAATACCAACACCGCAGCGGCTTCAAGTACGAAGAAGGGTATGGCCGGGACGAGATGATCCGAGCCATATCAAGCAGATCCTGTTGGCGCGATTAAGCTGCGGGGATCTGCTGAGTAATACAGTGAATATTGCCACCACCCAACAAGATCTCGCGGGCAGGAATACCGACAATTTCGTAATCAGGAAACATCTGTTGCAATAGATCGTGCGCCAGCCCGTCAGTTCGGCTATCCAACAGTGGGTAAATTATCTGCTGGTTACTGATCAGAAAGTTGACGTAAGAACCCGCCAGACGTTCACCGGCAGTACGTGGCACAGCGCCGCTGGACAACACATCGAAAGTCTCTTCCTCGGTGTTATATAATGGGCCGGGTGCCGGTAATTTCCAGATTTTCAGCTTACGATTTTGGGCATCGACTGCATCGGATAACACATTAAAAGCAGCAACTGATCGCGCGTACTGTGGATCCTGCTGATCGTCAGTCCAATGCAGAGCGACTTCGCCTGGTCGTACAAAGCAGCACATATTATCGATGTGGCCATCAGTCTCATCGTTATAAACACCATCTTGTAACCAAATGAAATGACTGACGCCCAGATGTTCACGCAGTAACTGCTCAATCTGTGCCTGATTTAGATGCGGATTGCGGTTCGGATTGAGCAAACATTCCGCAGTGGTCAGCAAAGTACCTTCACCATCGGTATGAATGGAACCGCCTTCCAGTACCAATGGCGCGCTGTAATGGGCGTTATTCAGATACTCACTGACCTTAACAGCAACGTTCTGATCTTGCTGCCAGTCAGCATACAGGCCACCGTTAAGGCCGCCCCATGCGTTGAATTGCCAGTCGATAGCGCGGCGCTCGCCAGCACCATTAATAACCATCGTTGGGCCAGTATCTCGGATCCAGGCGTCATCGCTGGCCATTTCGACCAGTGTGACGTTGACAGGCATGGTTGCTTTAGCCTGTGACATAAATTCAGCAGGCACGCCCATGAAAACCTGTGTTGTACGGCTAATAACGTCGGCCACTTTAGCGAACGTCTGTTGAGCAGGAATAGCGTTGCCGCGCCAGTTATCCTGACGATACGGCCATAGCATCCATACCGCATCGTGCTTTGCCCACTCGGCAGGCATAAAGAAGCCATCCTGCTGCGGTGTACCTGCTAATGCCTGTTCTTGAAAAACAGTCTGTTGCACAGCCATAAATTATCTCCGAATCTTGCCGTCAGAAGTGGCCAATGCCTGATACATTTCTGGACGCCGATCGCGGAACAAGCCCCATGAAGCACGCTGGGCTGCAATTTCCTGCAAATCAAAGGTATGCACCAGCACAGTTTCATCGGTTTTATTCGCCTGAGCCAGCAACGCACCGGTTTGATCAGCAATGAATGAAGAACCGTAGAAGGTCATTTCCAGACCATTAATATATTGGCTTTTCTCGGTACCAATGCGGTTAGAGGCGATTACCGGAACCATGTTGGCTGCGGCATGGCCTTGCTGCACACGGGTCCAGTGCGGCTGGCTGTCGATTTCAGGGGAAGCGGGTTCGGAGCCGATGGCGGTTGGGTAGAAAATAACGTCTGCACCAAGCAGTGCCAGACTACGAGCCGTTTCCGGGAACCACTGATCCCAACAGATGCCGACACCCACATTGGCATAGCGGGTCTGCCAAACTTTAAAACCGGTATCGCCCGGAATAAAGAATTGTTTTTCCTGATAGGCCGGGCCGTTAGGAATATGCGTTTTACGATACACACCCAACAGAGAACCGTCGGCATCAATCATAACCAGCGAATTATAATAGGCGTTATTGGCTTTCTCAAAGAAACTCAATGGCAATACCACTTCCAGCTCGCGAGCCAGTTTGGCGAAATGCTGAATCAGCGGACTATTATCCAGCTCTTGGGCTAGCGTGTAGTGTTTCGGGCTTTGATCAATACAGAAATAAGGTGCGGCAAACAGTTCCTGAATCAGGATGATCTGTGCCCCCTTAGCGTGTGCCTGGCGCACCAGTTTCTCGGCATTTTCAATGTTCTTAGGCAAGTCCCAGGAACAAGCCATTTGAGTCGCAGCAACAGTTACTTTTGTCATGAGAAAACCTCAATAAATGTAAAAAACACCCGTGGAGGGTGTGCAATATTTTAGGCCGCTGATTGGCATAGGTTTAGTATACAATTCTGTCGATACGGGTGCTATCTAATACCAAGATTGCCCTGTGCAGGGATTGTAGAGGCCAGTTGCGGAATCAAAAAGTGGTAAACAGCAGACAGGAAGCCTAAATCAGTGTATTCAGCCTGCTTGCTCGCCAAACCAACTTTCCAAAATGATCACCGCAGAGGCGGCATCGACACTGCCTTTATCCAACGCACGATAGCCACCATCTTCGAACAAATTCGCACGCGCTTCCACCGTGCTGAGGCGTTCATCCTGTAAGGCTATTTGTACACCAAAGCGGCCATGCAGGCGGTTGGCAAACCGGCGTGCAAGGGTCGTTAGCGGCTGCTCAGTGCCATCCATATTAAGCGGCAACCCAACCACGACTAAATCCGGTTGCCACTCTTTCAACAATTTCTCGACTTTCTGCCAATCCGGTGTGCCGTCTTGCGCTTTAAACGAAGTCAGCGCTCTGGCAGTTCCCGTAACTTCCTGACCGATAGCCACACCGATACTTTTTGTGCCAAAATCAAAAGCAATAATGGTGCGGTTAGCCATCAGGCGTGCCCTGCTTGCGGAGCAATATTAAAGATATTAATGCCCAATTTATTCGCCGCGGCTTGCCAACGGTCAGCAATCGGCAAATGGAATAGAATGTTGGTATCGGCCTCAATGGTTAACCAGACATTATCCAGCAATTCCTGTTCCAACTGACCTTGCTGCCACCCTACGTAACCCAGAGCCACCAACATGTTTTTAGGCTGATCTGGTGTACCGAATGTCTCTAACACATCTTTAGAGGTGGTTATCATGATCTCAGGAGAGATAGGAATACTGGAACCGAAGCCTTCCCGAGGCGAATGCAGAATGAAACCACGATCTTCTGACAGCGGCCCACCCGCTAATACCGGTTTATCCAGGCGTATTGCCGGATCTCGAGGAGCTGGCGTGATTTTCAGTTTTTTCAGCACAGTTTCTACCGTGAACTGTTCCAACGCTTTGTTAATCACCAAACCCATCGCACCCCCGTCATTATGCTCGCAGATATAGACAACCGAGCGCTTAAATTTAGGATCCTGAAGTGAAGGCATAGCAATAAGAAAATGATGCTGTAAATTCATTATATTATAGAGAAGATTCGCTGAGTTAATGGACGGACGAGTGCCAGTATGCGGATAAATCAGAGTAAAGTCACCATGAGGTGTTCAGTAAACCCCTATCCCCTTCTCACTTTAAACTCGCGGGTTGTTAGCCACGTTAGTTACTCGGCTCATCTCTGGGCCTCGCTGCGGCAACAGCAAATTCTTTGGGTATATATCAGACTGTTTTGTTAGCCAAACGGACTTCAATCGCGTCCATTAACCTTCCGGTAATTGAGTAATCTGGGAACGCGGCTTCAATTTCACGGATGCAGGTCGGACTGGTGACGTTAATTTCAGTCAGACGATCGCCGATGATATCTAACCCGACAAAAATTAAGCCTTTTTGTTTCAGCACCGGTGCAACAGCACGGGCGATTCTCCAATCACTCTCACTTAGCGGACGAGCTTCGCCACGGCCACCCGCAGCCAAATTACCACGGGTCTCACCTTGAGCCGGAATACGCGCTAAGCAATAAGGAACCGGTTCCCCATCGACGACCAGCACACGCTTGTCGCCGTTTTTAATGGCTGGCAGGAAATTCTGCGCCATGCAGAAACGGCTACCCAGTGCAGTCAGCGTTTCAATTATCACTGACAGGTTCGGATCATCTTGTTTCACGCGGAATATTGAGGACCCCCCCATGCCATCCAGCGGTTTCAGGATGATATCGCCGTGCTCCTGATGGAATTTACGAATGTGGTCTTGACTGCGGCTGACCAGGGTATTCGGCGTTAATTCCGGAAACCATGCGGTGAACAGTTTCTCATTACAGTCGCGCAAGCTCTGTGGCTTATTCACCACCAGCGTACCCTTATCTTCCGCACGTTCCAGAATAGAGGTGGCATAGATGAATTCGGTATCGAATGGCGGATCTTTACGCATCAGAATGACATCAAGGTCGTGCAGCGGCAGATCCTGCTCAGCACTGAAGTCGAACCAATTATCTGCCTCCGATTTTACGCTAAGCAGACGGGTACGAGCACGGCCATCACCATCACGCAAGTAAAGGTCACTCATCTCCATATAATGCAGTTCCCAACCACGGCGCTGTGCTTCCAATAACATGGCGAAGCTGGAGTCTTTCTTGATATTAATGGACGAAATTGGATCCATTACAATGCCGAGCTTGATCATTCTTTTCTCCTAACAGGAATGAATTTATCCCAGATCGCCAAACCGCACCTGCAGAGCGGTGATTGCGGTCAGAGCTGTAGTTTCGGTACGAAGAATACGCGGTCCCAGCAGAATATCAGTAAATCCAAGACGCGAAGTCATAGTAATTTCATCTGCCGACAGCCCGCCCTCCGGGCCAATCAACAAACGCACTTTGGTGAGGGACGGGGGGAGTGTGTTAATACTGTTACTGGCGCGAGGATGCAGGTTCAGTTTCAGGCTGTCATCCTGTTCAGCACACCAGTCAGACAGTTGCATCGCCTCACGAATTTCTGGAATTTGATTACGGCCACATTGTTCGCACGCGGCGATAGCAATTTTGTGCCATTGCTGAATTTTCTTCGCCAAACGCTCGCCATCCAACTTAACGCCGCAACGTTTAGAAAACAGCGGCGTTATCACATTGACGCCAAGCTCAATAGATTTCTGGATAGTAAACTCCATTTTCTCGCCACGGGAAATCACCTGACCCAAATGTAAATTCAGCGATGATTCGCGATCTTCCAACATCCCTTCAGCAATACGGACAATCAGATTTTTTTTATCGGCGCAGATAATTTCAGCAACGAAAACTTGGTTACTGCCATCAAATAGTTGCAAGCTTTGGCCTTCAATCATACGCAGCACACGACCCACATGATTGGCGGCGTCATCACTGAGCGCCAGCTCGGTATTTGCCTGTAAAGGTTGCGGGTGGTAAATGCGGGGTATACGCATAAATTGATCAACGTCCTGAAACGAAAACATACCGCGCAGCAAATGACACCACGCGAAATAAATAAGTGCCTAAAGATATCAGAAGCGGAGAGATACCCGCCAATATACTAAATTAGCCTTTTTGCTGCTGGCAAGCTCGTTGTACATAAGGGTTATGATTCCCTTGTATTTTTGCTACGCGCTCATCACGCAAACACTCCCACTCCGTGACCGGATACAGGCGGTTCCAGGCATCAAACAACTTGTTTTGCTGAGTGGAAAGCCGCAGCAGGTACTGGTCACGCATATAAAAATAGGTACGCGCAATGGCACCCCGTGCGCGTACTGGAGGTTCCGCCAACTTGTTTTTAAAATCAACTTTCATCGCACATTGACCATATTGGCCGTCTCCGCCATTCCATTGGGAATACATAAAATTGTTGCGATCACCATTCACTTCACCGATAGCCGGTTGCAGGTTATGCAAATCAGTTTCTATCTGACGATAAACAGGATCTTTTGTACAGTTTTTGCGGCCACCTTCTTGCCAGCATTGACGTTGATGGCCAAATTGCCAGGCGGGAACCACATGTTCCCACTCAATCCGTGCTGCCCGTTGGGCATTTTTTCGCGGCTGATAACCACAACTCTTCAGGTCAGGGATGCCTTTTTTACCTTGCCAGTCGATGCCGCAGCCGCAGTAAAAGCTACCGGGTGCATCCTGATTTATTCTGGCTGCAACGGCTTTTGCCTGAGAAAAATTATTAATGCTTTGACTGTGACTGACCAAAGGAAATAGTGAGGTGGATAAAACCAACAGGAACAGAATGTTGCGTAACATATCTCAAAAAAGCTCAATGATGAAAAGTACGCAGGTTATAGATAATGGTGATAAATTGCAAAATAACACTTTGTTTTATAACAAGTAACATCAAATACTAATTGCTTTTTACCGCAACAAATCGCAGTTTTTCGCCACATTGGCGGCAGCGATACTCACTCTCACCACGTTGTACTTTATTGTGACGGAGAATGGTTAGGGCGTGCTGCTGGCACTGACATTGATAATTAAAGGTTTTACTGCGTACCGATGTAACTTCAAATTGATGGGTGCGGCTGGCCGGAACGTGTAATACCTGTTCCATCATCCAACGCCATTCTTTGCCATGAGGGGCAACGCGGCCAAACTGGCGATAAACCAGCAAGTGAGCGAGTTCGTGCGGTACCACTTCATCAATGAAAGCATGCTGATTTTCCAGCAATAGTACTGGATTAAGGCGAATTTCGAAGGATTGCAGACAGGCGCTACCCGCGCTGGTGCCACGTTGATGATAGTTAACCTCTGGCTCAGGATATTGAGTGCCAAGATGCTGATTTGCCAGTTGCAATTTATGGCGCAGACAACGCATAACGGCTTGCTGTAACGCGATAGGGATTCTTAGTGCATTCATATTCAGGAAGAATAAAACGGCACATAGCCGGATGCAAGCCAGCAGGTTGCGCCAGATGGTTCAACCATGCTCCGGCATACCTTACGGGAAGACACAGAGTTTACCTCGCTGATTTGGTGTAACAATCAGTAGATAATATGTTCTCTATGCCTGCCTTTTTTCTCGCGATGCCTCAACGGACTGGCGTTTTTTGTTGTTCCGCGTTTATTGATTAAAACCTACTTCAAGCCAGCAGCGTCACGTAATAAGGCGGCTTTATCGGTTTTTTCCCAAGGGAATTCTTCACGTCCAAAGTGACCATAGGCTGCGGTTGCTTGATAGATCGGATGCAATAGATCCAACATGTTGATCAGGCCATGAGGGCGCAGCTCGAAGAACTCACGCACCAGAGCAATCAACTGATCATCAGAGACCTTGCCGGTACCGAATGTTTCCACCATGATTGAGGTCGGTTCTGCCACACCGATGGCATAGGATACTTGAATCTCACAACGTTCAGCCAGGCCTGCCGCGACGATATTCTTCGCTACATAACGGGCGGCGTAGGCGGCTGAGCGGTCAACTTTAGAGGGATCTTTACCGGAGAACGCCCCACCACCGTGACGAGCCATGCCGCCGTAGGTATCAACAATGATTTTACGCCCTGTAAGGCCACAGTCACCCATTGGGCCACCGATCACGAAACGACCCGTCGGGTTAATATGATATTTGGTGGTAGCAGTGAGCCACTCGGCAGGCAGAACCGGCTTGATGATCTCTTCCATCACCGCTTCTTGTAAATTTTTCAGACAGATATCTTCTGAATGCTGAGTAGACAGGACCACCGCATCAATACCAACAACCTTGCCGTCATCGTACTGGAAGGTAACCTGACTTTTTGCATCCGGACGTAGCCACGGCAAGATGCCGTTTTTACGCACTTCAGCCTGACGCTGTACCAATCGGTGTGCATAGGTAATGGGTGCAGGCATTAACACGTTGGTTTCGTTGGTGGCATAGCCAAACATCAGACCTTGATCGCCTGCGCCTTGCTCCAGCGGATCTGCCCGATCCACACCTTGATTTATATCAGGAGATTGTTTACCAATCGCACTTAAAACCGCACAAGAATTCGCATCAAAGCCCATATCAGAATTCACATAACCGATTTCGCGCACGGTACGACGGGTGATCTCTTCGATATCTACCCATGCGTCAGTCGTGACTTCACCGCCAACCATCACCATGCCCGTTTTGACATAGGTCTCGCAGGCAACTCGCGCTTTGGGATCTTGTTTAAGAATCGCGTCAAGTACCGCATCTGAGATCTGATCTGCAATTTTATCAGGATGCCCTTCAGAGACAGATTCTGACGTAAATAGGTGTTTAGCCATTATTTTTTTACCTTGAAATACAAGTGAAAAATCACTGCACAGCGTTGAGTGCCAGACAACAGAAACCAACATTTGGTGAGGTATTCTAATACGTTGACGTTTTGCAATACTTCTTTAAGCATATACAGTTAGAAGCCTTGCCCGGCTTGTCGCACACTTAACATTCCAGCAATTAAAGTTTTTGGATGTATTAACATCTAGACGTCTATTTTAGGCCGGCTTTTACTCTTAATACCAGCTTTTTTACATCAAGATATTTCTCGCTTTAGTTGCCATTTGATTTAGTTATTGCTTGCTACAGTTGCAAGCCATTTGCATTTTATTTGCGTTATAGGTATAAACTGCGCGCGCAGCTTATTTGATATGCAGTGATGAAGACGGCACTCAGCTCATTGCCAGATTCGTAGAACTTTGCACTCAGGTGCTTAACTGCCGATGAACACCAAAATAGCCGCGTCATCGAACTGTTACTTAATTCGTTTATTTAAAGCGTTGTCCGCTCATTGTGAGCGACATACCTGGAGGTGGTTGAGTTAATGATCCGTTGTCTACTGGTTGCTGCACATCAACAGCTACGTCATTGTGACGTTCAATCCCTCCCTTGCAACCTTTCTTGTACACCGCCAAGGCGATAATAATAGAGGCGAATTATGTCTGATGAAAACTCGATTAGCCGTCCGCCAGCGGTGGGCGCACATGTTTCGCTACGCTCCATGCAGGAGGTTGCTATGAATGACCGTGATGCCAGCAAAATGTTGAGCACATATAATGTCGCCTATTGGGGCAGTAACTATTTTGATATCAATGAGTTGGGTCATATCAGTGTTTGCCCTGATCCCGATGTCCGTGAGGCACGTGTTGATTTAGCACAACTGGTCAAAGAGATGCAGCTCAAGCCAAAGGACAAGCAACGGCTACCTGCATTATTCTGTTTCCCACAAATTTTGCAGCACCGTTTGCGCTCAATCAACGGTGCATTTAAGCGTGCGCGTGAGTCTTTCGGCTACACAGGTAATTACTTTCTGGTTTACCCTATTAAGGTAAATCAACATCGTCGTGTGATTGAGTCATTAGTGAATTCCGGTGAACCTTTAGGGCTGGAAGCGGGCTCTAAAGCTGAAATGATGGCGGTGCTGGCACATGCTGGTATGACCCGTTCAGTCATTGTTTGTAATGGCTATAAAGACCGTGAATATATTCGTCTGGCGCTGATCGGCGAAAAACTGGGCCATAAGGTTTATCTGGTTATCGAAAAGATGTCAGAAATCAAGATGGTATTGGAAGAGGCTGAACACCTGAACGTAGTGCCTCGTCTGGGTGTCCGTGCGCGTCTGGCATCGCAAGGTTCCGGCAAATGGCAAGCCAGCGGTGGTGAGAAATCCAAATTTGGTTTGTCTGCTACTCAAGTGTTGCAACTGATTGATATGCTGCGTGAAGCCAATAAGCTGGAAAGCCTGCAATTACTGCACTTCCATCTGGGTTCTCAGCTTTGCAACATCCGCGATATCTCCACCGGTGTACGTGAATCAGCACGTTTTTACGTGGAGCTACACAAACTGGGCGTCAATATCCAGTGTTTCGATGTGGGTGGTGGTTTGGGAGTCGATTACGAAGGGACGCGCTCCCAATCCGATTGCTCCGTTAACTATGGCTTGAATGAATATGCCAACAACGTGATTTGGGGCATCGGTGATGCTTGTAATGAGCATGGCCTACCACATCCAACCGTAATTACCGAGTCCGGACGTGCAGTTACGGCTCATCATACCGTATTGGTATCCAATGTTATCGGTGTGGAACGCAACGAATTCAGTGTACCGCAGCTACCGGCAGCGGACGCACCTCGGGCACTGGTAAGCCTGTGGGATACCTGGCAGGAAATGCAAGAACCCGAAAATCGCCGTTCACTACGCGAATGGCTGCATGACAGCCAGACTGACTTACACGACGTGCATAGCCAATATACTCACGGCATATTGGATCTGACACAACGTGCCTGGGCAGAGCAGGTGTACCTAAGCATTTGTTATGATATCCAGAAGCAACTGGATCCTGGCAATCGCGCACACCGGCCAATCATTGATGAGTTGCAAGAGCGCATGGCTGATAAGCTATACGTGAATTTCTCGCTGTTCCAATCCATGCCGGATGCATGGGGTATCGATCAATTATTCCCGGTGCTGCCGTTGGAAGGCTTGAATAAGCCACCAGAGCGCCGGGCGGTATTACTGGATATTACCTGTGACTCAGACGGTACTATCGATCATTATATCGACGGTGATGGTGTGGCAACCACTATGCCAATGCCGCCGTATGATGCAGAGAATCCACCACTGTTGGGCTTCTTTATGGTCGGCGCGTATCAAGAAATCCTGGGGAATATGCACAACCTGTTCGGCGACACTGCGGCAGTAGACGTGTATGTCTCCCCAGACGGAATAGTTAAAGTCGAGCAGACCGACGAAGGCGATACCGTCGCAGATATGCTGGAATACGTTCAGTTAAATCCAAATAACTTGTTGAACCAATTCCGCGAACAGGTGAAAGAAGCTAATCTGAGTGCAGAATTGCAGGCGCAGTTTACGGGAGAGTTCGAAGCAGGTCTGTATGGTTATACTTATCTCGAAGATGAATAATTAAGCAATTTAAAGGTGGGTGCTATCTTGACACCCAGTTCTAATTCAATGTGATATTGCCAGGTTTACGGGGGAGTCTGGTCGAAGAATCTACTAACGAACCCCACTTTTGTGGGGTTCAGATTACTGACAAACCTCAATAACTCGATCTTGCAAGGTGAAGGCAAGCAGAAGAGTAAAGCGTCCGCGCCAAGGATGGCGCGGCTCGAGCCTACAAGGATGTATTTACGGCGTCTTTACGATCTGCCTGTTTTCACCGCTGTGGACACTTTGTCATTAACCTCAACCCCACTTTTGTGGGCTTCTTTTTAGTGGCCGAAGGTCGCTGGTGTTACGGTGCTCTGAAGTTACAGAATTTCCAGCAGTTCCACTTCGAAAACTAATGCGCTGAATGGTGGGATTGTCGCACCAGCACCGCGTTCGCCGTAGGCCAGGTTATGCGGTATGTACAACTTCCATTTAGAGCCCACAGGCATCATAGACAGCGCCTCAATCCAGCCGGGGATAACACCATTGACTGGGAATTCCGCAGGCTGACCACGTTCAACAGAACTATCAAATACCGTACCATCAACCAAACAGCCCGTGTAATGCACGCGTACATGGTCCTGACGGGATGGGATCGGGCCGTCACCCGCCTGCAATATAGAAAACTGCAAGCCAGACTCAGTGCTGGTCACATCATCACGCACGGCGTTCTCTTCCAGGAAGATTTTCCCTTGTTCTACCAACACCTGCTGGCGCTCAACACGGACTTTATCAGCCTTTTCGTGCACATTTTCTAGCGCACGATGTATCACATCAACAGGGACAGCCGGTGTGCTCCCTTCTATCGCGTCACGCAAACCTGCCAATAGTGCTTCTGGCAATAAACTTTCCAAACCGGATTCTTGTAATTGCTGGCCGATCTGTAAACCAATCCCGTAACTCGCTTGCGCTTCAACGCTATCAAAAGAAGGGGTTGTCATGGATTTTCCTTTAGTCATTAATCAAGTCGAAGCTGCAAGCATAACAGCAGCAGGGTCGCGCGGTAAAATCTTGCAGCGTGAATGATGATTTTTGTCGAAGAAAAAGAAACAAATAGCGTCAGATATATTTGAATCGCTCACAATGATTCAACCCATTGATTCGGATAAAATCTGCCGTGAACATTGCTCGCAGAGGCGAGGCCTGGGAATGAGCCGGGTAACAAGCGCGGCCAACACACTGGCAACTTGAAAGATGACGGGGATAAAGGTATATACTTAGAAGCCTATTAGGTTCAGTACCCATCTTATTATTTATGTTGTTTTACACAGTTGAAGAGAGGTCATCATGGGCAGAATCGCGCCCAGGAAGAGGAGAAAAAACAACTGGATTTATCAGCCACTGTTACATACCTGGCTGACCATCAGGCAAAAGATATTGCCGGACGCTAAAAACAGTGATGATCAAAATCTGACGCCCGAAGTCACCACACCGGTGCAGGAACATGGGATCAAAAGGCTGCTGCTGAAAATCTGGCATCTGCCGGACGCTTTTCACTGGATGGAACCCTTGCCGTTCTTCCATCGGCGCTGGGTGATTATCGCTACCACTGTATTCCTGCTGGCGCTGTTGTGGCCCGTTTCTCGCGATAACACAAACCTCTTCTTCCCAGTTAACACACAACCCACTGACGTACCACTACAGGCCCAATTACAGGGCAATATTGATACCCTGGCACCTCCAACACTGGCAACTGAGATGCCTACCCCTCCTCCTCAAGGCAACTGGCAGAATTATCAAATTCAATCAGGAAAAACACTGGCGCAATTGTTCCGCGACAACAACCTACCCGTTAATGCAGCCTTTGCGATGGCTCAGGTTGAAGGCAGTGATAAACCACTGAGTAATCTGCAAGTCGGACAGGAAGTTAAAATTATGTTGGATGCGCAAGGGGGGGTTGCTGCATTGGCTATTGCAACCACCAACAGCGTAATAGTGCTGTTTACCCGGCAAAGTGATGGCAGCTACCGCCGTGAATACTAACCGCAGCTTGCTGTAGCCATTTCTATCTACCGCCTTATCTTCTTTAATATTGCCATGTTACCTCTCCCAAATTAGGTTGTTTTCTGGATGGTTAATGCCATCTATCCGCAGATAGCCATTTTTACAGGAAAGGGAGTAACAATGACATGAAATGTAAATTAACTTTTGCGCTGCTATTGACATCATTTGGCGCGTTGGCTCAACTGCATTGCCCGGCAGTAGATACCATTAAACAGATAGGTGGTGTTTATAGCGCGCCATCAACAGGCAATGAAGAGTGGATTGGTTTGCTATCAGGTAACGTTCCACCAAACAGCTCAATTAAAGATTTTAGTGAAGCCCTGATAGTCATTGATAGTGAAAAAAACAACGTCGTTGGACAAGGTGTGTTTCAGAAATGTACCTATAACTTGCAGGCGCAAGGTAGGCAGATAGATATGTTCTACGGCGATAAAACCTGGCTGGTATCGATCAACGAGCAACCACTTTGGGTCTACCAACAAAATCCCTTTCTTGAAATTTATCAGTGTTCAGGCGTGGCCGCCGAGGATTGTAAATTTGATATTTTAGCGCCAGGTTAAGCTATTAACACCGGGTTAAACATGCAGGTGACAGTGTTATCAATCATCAAAAAGCAAAACGCCAGCACGAGGCTGGCGTTTTAACAGCAACGAGCTTAGGCTTCGGGAACCACAACTACGTTCAGTTGCGCGAACACATCGCTGTGTACCTGGAAGTGAACTTCATGTTCACCAGTGGTACGCAGAACGCCATTCAGCAAACGAACTTCGATCTTGGTCACTTCAACGCCAGCCGCAGTGACGGCGTCAGCGATATCGCGAGTACCAATAGAGCCGAACAGCTTGCCTTCATCGCCAGATTTAGAAGCGATGGTGACGCTACCCAGTTCGTTAATTTTTGTTGCGCGATCTTGCGCAGCAGCCAGAACGCCAGCCAATTTGGCTTCCAATTCTGCACGGCGTGCTTCAAAGAACTCAACGTTTTTCTTCGTTGCCGGAACAGCTTTACCTTTTGGAACCAAAAAGTTACGAGCGTAACCCGCTTTAACGTTAACTTGGTCACCCAGGCTGCCCAGGTTTGCTACTTTATCAAGCAGAATAACTTGCATTACCTTATCCTCTCAAAGTCGTTAATGGACAGTGGCCGATTACTGATGACGATCAGTGTACGGCAACAAAGACAGGTAGCGTGCGCGTTTGATACAACGTGCGAGCTGACGCTGGTATTTTGCACGAGTACCGGTAATACGGCTCGGGACAATTTTACCACTTTCAGTAATATAGTTTTTCAGCGTAGCGATATCTTTATAATCAATCTCTACAACGCCTTCCGCGGTAAAACGGCAGAACTTGCGACGACGGAAATAACGTGCCATTTGGCTAGTCTCCAGAATCTATAAATTCAATCTGCTCGGCATGCAGCACCAATTTGTTCAACCCATTGCGGCCTTGATGACAGCTAATGAAGCCTTCAACGGTTAACTGACTGCCGACCGTTATACTGTGAGTTAATGCTTGTGACGTTTGTCCGCTAACAACAATGGGCATTCTGCACCATGTTTGTCGGCTAAATTCGGCTTCCTGCTGTGTTGAACGATGCTCAAGCACAAATTGACAATGCGGAATACCAGAAGGACTTACTTTTCGAACCGGTGTCTTGCACACTGTGCCAGAGAGTACCAGACGATTAGTGGTCATCACGGCAATTACTCTTCAGAATCCCCAGTTTCAGAATCATCATTGGCTTCTGACGCGAAGTCGTGACGCTCACGGCGCTCGTCTTTCGCTTTAACCATTGGTGATGCTTCAGCTACCGCGTGTTTAACGCGCATAACCATGCTACGGATAACGGCGTCGTTGAAGCGGAAGTTTGTTTCCAGCTCATCAATCACTTCCTGCGGAGCTTCAACGTTCATCAGAACGTAGTGAGCTTTGTGCAGTTTGTTGATCGGGTAAGCCAGTTGACGGCGACCCCAGTCTTCCAGACGGTGAATCGTACCGCCCTTTGCAGTCACGATGGCGCGATAGCGCTCGACCATGCCGGGCACTTGTTCGCTTTGGTCCGGATGGACGATAAAGCAGATTTCGTAATGGCGCATGCAATCTCCTTTTGGGATAAACCCTCCACCATGCGGGTGCGGTAGGGCAAGGTTGAAAAGCCCACGATTATATCAACAATCGTGGGCTTTTGGCGAAAA
>JBEGTQ010000131.1:0-5508 GCA_041179305.1 Pseudomonadota bacterium
AAAGCCATTGCTACTAATCATCTCTATACTGTTGGACAGGTAAACTGCCTGTCGGGCAGTGATTATTATTGACCCTCGCGTCCCTTTGTTGGAGGAAGTAACATGCGTCATCCATTAGTCATGGGTAACTGGAAGCTGAACGGCAGCACTCACATGGTTAACGAGCTTATCGCTAGCCTGCGCAAAGCACTAAGCACCGTTGACGGCTGTAGCGTTGCCATTGCCCCACCCGCTATCTACCTGAGTCAGGCTAAGCATGAGCTGGCAGGTAGCCGTATCGCCCTGGGTGCGCAGAATGTTGACGTGAATCTGTCCGGTGCATTTACCGGTGAGACTTCTGCTGAAATGCTGAAAGATGTCGGTGCCCAATACATCATCATTGGTCACTCTGAGCGCCGAACTTATCACAAGGAAAGTGATGAATTTATCGCGAAGAAATTTGGCGTGCTGAAAGAGGCCGGTTTGATCCCAGTATTGTGCATCGGCGAGTCCGAAACAGAAAAGGAAGCGGGTCAAACTGAAGCTATCTGCGCCAAACAACTGGACGCAGTGCTAAACACCCTGGGCGTGAAAGCGTTCAAAAACACGGTGATCGCTTACGAACCCATCTGGGCGATCGGTACCGGCAAATCAGCCACCCCTGCTCAGGCGCAAGCCGTACACAAATTTATCCGTGATCATATTGCTAAGCAAGACGCGGCCATTGCGGAACACGTTATCATTCAGTACGGCGGTTCTGTTAACGACAAAAACGCAGCTAACCTGTTCGCTCAGCCTGATATCGATGGCGCGTTAGTGGGCGGCGCATCACTGCAAGCAGATGCTTTCGCCGTTATTGTGAAAGCAGCAGCAAAAGCTAAAAAGGCCTAATTTAGGCTTTAAACTATTTCTGAACGTAATAAAAAGCCGAGGTGAAATAAAAACCCCCGGCTTTATTGTTTTTGTACTTCGATAAATTAACGTTTGCTGATCTCATCGCTTACTTATTTCATCAAACACGCCACCAGTAGCAAAATGTCTCTGCTGTGCTTTGGTCCAACCGCCGAATACTTCATCGACAGTAAATAGCTTAAGTTGCGGGAATTCATTGGTAAATTTAGCTGCCACTGCCGGATCACGAGGGCGATAGTAATGCCTGGCCGCAATAGTCTGACCTTGCGGTGAATAGAGGTATTTTAAGTAAGCATCCGCCACGTCACGCGTTCCTCGCTTATCTACCACCTTATCAACCACAGATACCGTTGGTTCCGCCAAAATAGAAACACTCGGCGTAATAATATCAAACTTATCTTTACCTACTTCATTGACTGCCAGTAGCGCTTCGTTTTCCCACGCTATCAACACATCACCAATACCGCGTTCAACGAAAGTATTAGTGGCGCCACGCGCACCAGAATCTAAAACATCTACATTTTTATACAGTGCGTTAACGAATTCCTGCGCTTTAGCCTGGTTGTTATTATTGTGCTCTAACGCATAACCCCATGCCGCCAGATAGTTCCAACGTGCACCACCTGAGGTTTTTGGATTTGGGGTAATCACCGAAATGCCTGGTGTCACTAAATCTGACCAGTCATGAAGTTGTTTAGGATTGCCTTTGCGTACCAGAAACACGATAGTTGGGGTATATGGCGCAGAGTTATCCGGCAGGTGCTTAATCCAATCCTTATCAATACGGCTCCGCTCAGCAATAGCATCAACGTCATAAGCCAACGCCAATGTTACCACATCAGCTTCAATACCATTAATAACCGAGGTCGCCTGTTTGCCAGAACCCCCATGTGATTGACGTACCGTTACCTTGTCGCCGGTTTGTTGCTGCCAATACTGACGGAACGCTTGATTATATTCCTGATAAAATTCACGAGTCGGATCATATGACACGTTTAGCAATTGAATATCTTTTGCTATGGCACCTGATGCCAACAGTAATAATGACAAACCTATACCGCATTTACGCATTCGACCCATTCCCCGGATTTATGGTTATAAATTTAAATGATCATTAACCAAATTCAGTTGGCTTGATATTGAGCGTGCCAGAAATACTTCATCCAATTAAAGAATTAAAAAATTTTTATTATATAAATACGATATATACACGTGATCAATGAAGGTGCTTAATTTTCACTCAATGATGACGGATTGAATGCAAAAAGCCTCCGCGAGCGGAGGCTTTGTTATCAGATGATTGGCTGTTTTAGAACAGTTTTTTCGCTGTATCATACCAATCTTCTTTAAATTTACTTTTCTTATTCTCTGGTGCAATACAAACGGATATCAGTTCATGCACCATTTTCTCGTTTTGTACACCAACACAGAAACCACCTTGACTATAGTCGAGGTTTTCCAGAAGCAGATCAACAGCATAGGCGCCCATACGAGAAGCCAGGATGCGGTCATAGGCTACCGGTGCACCACCACGTTGGATGTGGCCCAACACGGTACCACGGGTTTCACGGCCCGTTTCTTTCTCGATGTATTTGGCCAGCTCGTCAATGCTATCCAGTTTTTCAGTGATGGCAACGATAGCGTGCTTTTTACCTTTCACGATGCCCGCTTTAATTTCAGCGACCAAATCATCACGTTTGAATTCAACTTCAGGGATAGCAATAAACTCACAACCACCGGCAATAGCAGCAGCCAGTGTCAGATCACCGCAACAGCGCCCCATCACTTCAACGATAGAAATACGTTGGTGTGAAGAAGAGGTATCACGCAAGCGGTCAATGGCTTCAACCACAGTTCCCAGTGCAGTGAAGAAACCGATGGTATAGTCGGTACCTGCCACATCGTTATCGATAGTGCCAGGTATGCCTACACAGTGAATGCCGCCTTCTTTTGTCAACAAATCAGCACCGGCATAAGAACCGTCACCACCGATAACCACCAAACTATCGATACCACGGGCTCTCATGTTCTGCAGGGCAACTTGACGTTGTGCTGAGTTATGGAAGTCAGGGAAACGCGCAGAGCCAAGGAAGGTACCGCCTCGGTTAATCATATCTGACACGCTGTAGCGATCCAGCGTCCTCATGCGATTTTCATACAAACCCAGGTAGCCATCCTCAATACCGACAACTTCCAACCCTGCTGACAAAGCTGCCCGAACAACCCCACGAATGGCTGCGTTCATACCTGGAGCGTCACCACCGCTTGTTAGTACACCGATTATCTTGACCATGACTACCTCTGAACTTGTAGATACGATTTTTTAAAATTCTTTATCTGCCGATTATGTCTTTTACATGGAGATCCGTACAGAAAATTAGCTTTATGAGCTTACTGTCGGATACTATAGCAAAAACACCAAGCTGAATTGATTCAAGTCATGCCATTTGGCGGTATTCTCTTCGTAACCTATGCCCAAAAAAATTCAAAATACAGGAGTGCGGCAGGCAATTCGGGTTATTGAGTGCAGCCAACACACCTGCAACTTGAAAGATGACGGATATGATCATAATGCAACCACAGTTTATCTGTAATTATTGCAACAATTGTTGATGAAACCATTATAAATCCCAATGCGCATGACGCGCTTTTGGAACAACAGAGCAGGGATCCTGATGGATAAGAACGTCCGCACCAGGGAACCGATGCAGCAAAGCATGCTCAACTTGCTCAGCCAAAATATGAGCCGCTATCAATGGCACCCTATCTTCCATCTCAAGATGAAGCTGAATAAAACGTGTTGGCCCTGATTGGCGGGTACGTAGGTCATGAGCACCCACCACTCCGGGCCATGAGGTCACGATATTGATAATTTCCTGTCGCTCGTCATCCGGCAGTGCGCGATCCAGCAAAATTTGCACCGCTTCGTACCCCATACGCAACGCGCTATACAGAATATAAATACCGATACCCAATGCAAACAGCGCATCAGCGCGGTGAAAACCATACCAACTGAGTGCCAACGCAACCAGAATAGCACCATTCATCAGAACGTCAGATTGGTAGTGCAGCATATCGGCTCGAATAGCCTGACTCTGGGTTTTCCGCACCACCCAACGCTGAAATGTAACTAATATCACTGTACTGAATAATGCGACTAACGTGACTCCGATACCCATGCCAGGATCTTGTAACGGTTCCGGTGAGGCCAAATGCTGAAAACCGGTCAGAAACAGGAACAGTGCAGAGCCAGAGATAAACATACTTTGAGCCAACGCGGCTAATGACTCAGCTTTGCCATGACCAAAAGTGTGATCTTCATCAGCAGGTTGCAGAGAGTAGCGCACCACAAAAAGATTGGTTATGGAGGCTGCCAGATCCACTAAAGAATCGACCAATGCCGCTAACAAACTCACCGATCCGGTATGCAACCAGGCAAAAATTTTAATAATCAGTAAGATTGAAGCCAACACCGTAGCACTGAGCGCGGCAGCTTTAATCAAGCGCCCGTATTGCGGATCCATAACTAACCTCAAATGATATCTAAGGATTTTTAGTATAACGGAAATGTAACCAGCCTGGTCATGCATTCAATGTGTTGATCTTCCAGTAAACATAATGCTCACCCTCAATAATATGTTTCGAATCGGGTTCCCACGTGTATCAACGTGATAAATCAGTTGAAAATCGTTTTAACCGGTGGCGATTTATCCGTTTGTTGTTCTGATTCAGTCTTTTTCTCCGTTGCCGCTTGGTGTTCATTCGCATGAGCCACCGGTACTATCGGTGTTGGCGGGAAGAATTGCTGCCAATGTTGCTGAACAAATATCACCGCAGGGTTTTGCATCAAGCTCTCACCGATGATGTTAAACATGCTGCCTGCATAGATTTTCTCTGGTAGATAACTGGCTTGCGCTTTACATTGCTTGATAGCTTTCAGGCGATTGCCTTTGGTCGGAACGTTACCCAATAGCTTTGTTTTACCCAGTAACATGCTGGGTCTGACTAACACAACATCAGAAGGCAACTGAGGCAGCATTTGTTGCAGCACGTTGATGGTCGCCGGATGCGGGTGCCCGATAGCAATAGCCGAACCATTGCGGCGCGCCAGATCTACCGCACGGTTAAATTGTCGGCGGATAGCCGCTTCATTTTGTGAATCATCCAAAAAGATTTTACGCTTAATTACGTTGACGCCAGTGCCCTCTGCGGCTCTGCTCGCCTGACTGTTGCCAATGGTCAAGCTGTCAAGGAAATAAAGCGGGTAATGGTCCAGCACCTGCATCACTTTCTGCATACCCGATAAACTGGAGGTCATCGCACTGCCCATATGATTATTCATACCCTTCGCATAGGGAACGTTGTTCACGGCCTGGCGAATGATACGCTGAATCTCTTCACTACTCATCGAGGGTTGCAGCGTATCCCGTTCCAGGGGTTGCTTACTCAGCGGTGCCATTGGCAGATGAATCAGGATCTCACGGCCTTGATTATGGGCTTTAACGGCCATTTCTCTGGCGTAAGGCGCATTAGGCAAGATAGCCACCGAAATTGGCAGTGGCATTTGTAATATTTTGTTTTCGTTTTGTGGCCGATAACCAAAATCATCAATAACGA
>JBEGTQ010000132.1:0-6265 GCA_041179305.1 Pseudomonadota bacterium
TCTCATTTGTTGACGGCTGCATTGAGCAATAACTTCATTTTGTTCATCAACAATATCAACCCACTCGATAACCGCCGCTGGATTTTGCTCCACCATCCTCTGAAACCTTTTATCTGGGCGCAGTGATACATGCGCAATTTTTTAGGATAACTAACTATTTATAATGGCTTTTTTAATGCAACTGGGTAATGGTTTTATCATGATGCAGGGTCAGAACCAGCAAAACACCCTTGCCCAATATGCCATAACTCACCGGATATCCACCTTTAGAAATATTGACTGAGTCAGATCACTTCGCCCCGCCATTCTACTTGTAGCAGACGTGTATGACCATAAACCAGGATGTCCCCATTACGCAATGGAGAACGTACACCAGGGTAACAAAGGTGATCATGCATCAAGAATAACGCGTTTCTGACATATCCCCGTCATTTTTCAAGATGTAGGAGTGTTGGCTACCTTTACTCCCCAGTCACTGACCTGAGCTTTCCTCCATTGCTGCCTGACTACATCTTGAAGCAACTTGGGTATATTTAACTATTAATTTATTTTCTCAAATGATACACCGCGCAAAATTTTCTGTTCAGAGTAAATAAATTAACTCAGGATGTGCTCAGCATCGTAGGAGAAGAACGCAGAATCACCTATGCTGAAAGAGAAGAGACAATGCTTGACACAATGGGAGCCGCACCCAAAGTACTTGGAGAATAGATGCTATGCATATATTAATAACCGGAGCTACAGGACTGATCGGGCGTAATTTGACCGCACTCCTTTTGTCGCAAGCCCATCAAGTTACTGCTCTGACCCGCGATCCTCTGCGAGCGAATAAGGTGCTCGGCCAGCAGGTAAGCTATTGGTCAACATTGGATGATAAACACGATCTTAATGATTTTTGTGCGGTAATCAATCTGGCTGGTGAACCCATTGCAGAAAAACGTTGGACCCCGCAGCAGAAAGAAATTTTGTGCCAAAGCCGCTGGCAGATAACTGAAAAACTGGCGAACCTGATTAACGCCAGTCGCCAGCCACCCTCGGTATTTATTTCAGGTTCTGCGGTGGGCTTTTATGGTGATCAGGACCAGGCACTCGTTACTGAAGAAGAACCTCCACACAATGAATTTACACATCAGTTATGTGAGCGTTGGGAAAGCAAAGCCAGGGCCGCGGAGAGTGAACATACCCGAGTCTGCTTACTGCGTACCGGTATTGTATTAGCACCGCACGGTGGCGCATTGGCTAAAATAGTGCCTCTGATCCGCCTTGGGTTGGGTGGCCCGATAGGTGATGGCCGTCAATATTTGCCATGGATTCATATTGATGACATGGTGAACGGCATCTATTATTTGCTGACCACCAATAACCTAAACGGGCCATTTAATATGGTTTCACCTTATCCAGTGCATAACGAAAAGTTTATTGCCACCCTGGCTGAAATATTGGATCGACCCGCAGTTATTCGTGCACCTGCGGCCGCGATTCGTTTATTGTTAGGTGAGTCTGCGGCACTGGTATTGGGCGGGCAACGGGCGGTGCCGAAACGATTGGAAGAGGCAGGCTTTGGCTTCCGCTATTTTGAACTAGAAGAAGCACTGCGCAATGTGCTGAATAAACCCGTTGGCTGACAAATTGAGAGCATTAGAAATTCTGTGTAGTCGCTCTTTGTTGTATTATGTACACCAGTTTTCTGTTAAATGCCTCCTCCCTGCATCTTGAACTCTTTTGGGTATATGTGCAGCCCTTTGGTGAAGCAACAACACAACATGGTTGTTTCATTTAGTGAACAGACTATAACTCCTACTATTTAGATAAAAGTGAAAAAATCATGCCAAGAAAAACACTCATTATCCTGATTGCGATAATGGCTCTGGGTTCATTAGGTGGCGTTTTTCTGGCCGGGCTTAATATCTACACTCGTTCCACCACCCCTCTAACCCCAGAAACGGCGCAACCTTCTCCGTTATCTGATATTAGCCCAACGGGTTTATCCCATCATGGCCAGGAAGCACCGTAGCCGTCAAAAACCAATAAGCCCCTGAACCGCACAGCATCTATGAACGGTTCAGGGGCACCATGGATTCAAGGGCGGTATCACCCAACCTCTTCAGGCAATTATGCTTCGATTCAATCTTCCGGCTTCAATACCCAAATATAATACTGCCCATCTTTCTGTTCTGAACCTTCAAGAATCTTCTCAAAGCCTGGAAAATGCTGGCCCCACTTCGCAAGACTCCGAATGTAAGTTAGCCACGGTTCGTTATCAGAGCCAAAGCATTCCCCTGGCATCACAATAGGAATTCCCGGTGGATAAGGGATGACACCAACAGCAGAAATGTGCCCAGCTAACTTATCAATCGGCAATAACTCACAACGCCCAGCCATATGATCCTGGAAAGCCTGACGGGGTAAGATCTTCGGAGTAGGTAAATGGCCAAACGCCTCTGCCTGAAGCTTATCCATTTCACTGGTTTTCATATAAGTGAACATCTTATCACACAAGGTTTTCAGCCCTATATGACCGTAATCCTGTGGGTGGTTTTTTGCCAAATCAGGCAGGGAAATCGATAATAGCGTATTACTGTCATAATGCTCTTTAAACTCCAGCAATACATTGATCAAGGTTCCCCATTTGCCTTTAGTGACACCAACAGAAAACAAACACAACACCATAAAATCAGTAGTACGCGAAGGTACAATCCCCCGCTGCCCGAGAAAAGCAGTAACCACTGCAGCAGGGATACCGTTCTCTAAAAGCTTACCGTTCTCCCCCATGCCGGGAACAATAATCCCGACCTTAATAGGATCAAGCATGCACCAGTCATCTGCCAATTGCTCAAAACCATGCCATTTATCACCCGGTTTGAGCACCCAACAACTCGCATCGGTGCTTAACTGCTCTCTTGACGCCTGAGCGAAAGAGACTTTTTTGCCGCTTTTGGCATCCGTTATTTCCGTTACATTCCAAGGCGTAAAGAACCATTCCCCCTGTTTGGCAAAAGCATCATACGCCCGTGCCAGTGCCAGCCGAAAATCAACGGCTTCATCGATAACTTCCTGTGTCAGCGCTTCGCCTTGTTCGCCTTCCATCATCGCCGCGCCCACTTCATTTGCAGCGATAATGGCGTACAGCGGGGACGTTGTGGACTGCAACATGTATGACTCATTAAAACGCGAGTGTTCGATTGGCTTCTTACCATTCCTCACATGGATATATGACGCTTGTGACAATGCAGCCAGCAACTTATGCGTTGAATGAGTAGCAAAAACAGTCGGACCCTGTGGGTCGTGATCCACCGGATTACCGCGCATAGCATAGCGATCACAGTAAAGAGGATTAAAACGGGCATATGCGTACCAGGCCTCATCAAAATGAATTTGATCGACGCTTTTCGCTAATAAATCCTGTGCCTGTTTCGCGTTGTAGCACATACCATCATAGGTACAATTAGTTACTACGGCATAAACAGGTTTTTTATCTGAGACCAATGATTTTAATGGGTTTTGTTCTATTTTCTGCGTTATTGCACTGGGTTCCAATTGTGCCTTGGGAATAGGGCCAATGATGCCATAGCGGTTACGTGTTGGAATAAAAAACACCGGTAACGCCCCCGATAGCACCAACCCCTGTTCAATTGACTTGTGGCAGTTACGATCACACAGCGCAACCTGCTTATCTCCGACCACAGCGGTCATGATGGCGCGGTTCGAACCCGAGGTACCATTAAGCATTGAATAACTGAAATGTGCGCCAAAGACTTGTGCCGCATAAGCCTCAGACTCTTTTATTGGCCCACTGTGATCCAACAGTGACCCCAGCGACTCGCGTTCGATCCCGGTATCAGAACGAAACAAATTCTCGCCGAAAAAATCCAGAAACTCACGCCCAACGGCACTTTTGCTAAAAGCCACGCCCCCTTGATGGCCAGGAGCTGCCCAAGAATATTCCGGGTTATCTTGTGTGTATTGCAACAAGGCTTTGGTAAAGGGCGGCAATAATTGCTGATAATATTTGTTGATTAACGCCTTAGCACGGGCAGCAATAAACTCAGCAGTATCTTCATGCATCCAGATAAATTCATTAACCAACTTCATGGTATCCAAATTCAAGCTATCTACACATGAATGTTCGGCCATTAACAATACCGGAATCGATTTATTACGGCGGCGAATATCCTCAAGCAACGCAAACGCCTGGCTGTGAGATTCGTCATCATTACCGCCAGATGTCCAGTCAACAAAAATACAACAAAGTGATGAATCGGAAACAACTGTCGCCCTACCATCCTCAAATGTTGCGGCAGCAATAACATTAAAATTAAGATCATTCAGCGCGATGATAAGCTCATTGACCGCGCGGCCGTTAGCCGTATTAATATCACGGATATTGCTGTCTACCACCAAAACGTTACGTTTCTTGTGACGACTTAAATCAATCATCGTATTTGCCTCTTTATCTATCGCTCATCACGTAGAATCAATGATATCCACCCAATTACTGGGTGGATTACGAAATTACTGTGCATTATTAGCAGGAGGATCAAGCGGGAATGGGTTCTTATGCGTACGGTTATAATTGAAAGTATAAAATGCGGTAATAACCATCAAAACAACGAATGACCACATCACTTGTTCTGCACCTGAACCGATCACTGCCCATATACAATAAACGAAAGCAATAAGTGTAATGGCAATATAGGTTTTTACTTGTGTTCCAAGATGACCGTGCCCAACCAATAACAGAGCGGCACAAGTATACAGGTAAGGAACCAGAGTAAAGATAACCGACACAGATGAGACTAAACCAAACTCTTTGGCTGCGTTCGGCGAAATGCTGCTAATCTGGAAAATTGTCATTAACACACCGAGGATAAGCAGGCCTGCAACCGGCGTACCCGCTTTATTGACCTTACCGAAAATCGGTGGAAATAGCCCATCGTCAGCGGCCGCTTTCGCTGTTTGCCCGGCAACCAACGTCCAACCACCTAACGATCCAAGGCAACCCACCGCGGCACAGAGCGATACCACAGCGCCTGAAGTATCACCTAATGCCATACGCGCAGCATCAGCAAAAGGGGAAGCTGATAAGCGTAATTCTGCGTTAGGGATCATACCCATAATGACACTGCTGGACAGTACATAGCAGACTGCGGCAATTAAAACCCCACCGACAGTAGCAATAGGCACATTACGTTTTGGGTTTTTCACTATCCCTGCAGCTACTGATGCTGTTTCCACGCCAATAAATGACCACAAGGTCACATTCAACGTACTTTGGATCGCGCTAAACGTGCCCAGTCCACTGACATTCCAGGCCGCCATATACGTTTCACCTTTGAACCAAAACCAGCCAAATAAGGCGACGCCTAAAATAGGTATCAGTGCTAATGACGTAGCTACCGCCTGAACCCGAGTGATCATTTTTGGCCCAATAATATTCAGCCCGACAAATATCCATAAAAAGACCACACAAGTAATAGTTAATACCATCGGTTCTTTTAATATTGGGAAAAAATAGCTGAGATAACCCACGCCAATAACAACCATGGCAATATTCCCAATCCAGCATGCTAACCAATAAAGAACGTTAGTTTGATAACCTAAAAATGGCCCAAAGGCCCGACGGGCATATGCATAAGAGCCACCGGGACTATCATCTAAAGATGACATTTTGGCATAAACCATTGATAACGCTAAAGCGCCAATAATAGTAACCAACCATCCCCAAATAGCTACTCCACCTGTAGAGGCTAAATTCGCTGGTAATAAGAACACCCCTGAACCCATTATATTCCCTGCAACCATAAGGGTTACGGGAATAAGCCCGACTTTTTGATTTTCTGTAGACATATATAATCCTTACCCGCCCCTATAAAAGAATAAAGAGATAATAATTTACATCTCTATAAACATAGACGATAAAAGTTATAAATAAAAGAGCACAAAATATAAATAATTAGTCATAACTCCAAAGGGTTAATATTATAGATAACCACTTTTGCAAAAATTATGATAACTGTTATATATCCGTCATTTTTCAAGTCACAGGTGTGTTGACGGTACTCAAAACCCGAATCACTTGCCGTCTTGCAGCATCTTGAAATCTTTTGAGTACATATTGAAAGATATGACTACAATCCTTTAGCACTATAATTTGTAGAAATAACAACAAACCATTAGTCAGGTTTCATTCCAGCTAAAGATTGCAGGCCACGCCAGCGGGACAGCCGCCGACTCCACCGCTCAAAAATCATATCGGTAATAATCG
>JBEGTQ010000133.1:0-6019 GCA_041179305.1 Pseudomonadota bacterium
CAACCGCAGATATCATCGGTGAAGCACCGGCGATGCAGGATGTATTCCGCATTATTGGCCGCCTGTCTCGCTCATCGATTAATGTGTTGATCAATGGTGAATCTGGTACCGGCAAAGAGCGGGTAGCGCATGCCTTACATCGTCATAGTCCGCGAGCCAAAGCGCCTTTTATCGCACTGAATATGGCGGCTATCCCAAAAGATTTAATTGAGTCCGAGCTGTTCGGCCACGAAAAAGGCGCGTTTACCGGTGCTAATCAGGTACGCCAGGGCCGCTTTGAACAAGCTGATGGTGGCACACTATTTTTAGATGAAATCGGTGATATGCCGCTGGATGTGCAAACCCGCCTGTTACGGGTGCTGGCAGACGGGCAGTTTTATCGGGTAGGGGGCTACGCACCGGTCAAAGTGGATGTGCGTATCATTGCCGCGACCCACCAAAATCTGAAACTGCGCGTTCAGGAAGGTAAATTTCGTGAGGATTTATTCCATCGCTTGAATGTCATTCGGGTGCATTTGCCGCCGCTGCGTGAACGCCGTGAAGATATTCCATGCCTGGCGCGTTACTTCTTGCACGTGGCCGCCAAGGCGTTGGGGGTGGAAGCCAAGATTTTACATCCTGAAACCGAAGTCGCACTAACTCACTTGCCCTGGCAGGGTAATGTGCGTCAGTTGGAAAACACCTGCCGCTGGCTGACCGTGATGGCAGCCGGTCAGGAAGTGTTGGTGCAGGATTTGCCTTCCGAACTGTTCGAAACCACTGCCCCAGATATTGCTGGCCAGCGGGCACCAGACAGTTGGGCAACATTGTTGGCACAATGGGCGGATCGTGCATTACGCTCCGGCCATCAGGATTTATTGTCTAAAGCCCAGTCAGAGATGGAGCGTACGCTGTTAACCGCCGCGTTACGCCACACTCAGGGTCATAAACAGGAAGCTGCCCGCCTGTTAGGTTGGGGCCGCAACACCTTAACGCGGAAATTGAAAGAGTTGGGAATGGAATAATTCTGACTAAATTACAGTCTCATTGTGACAGTTGCCATATTACCCAATAACCACAGCAGATAACATGTAAGTCATAAGGCTATTATCGGGACGGCTCAATCCATAACTTAGCATGCGTCTTTTGGATTACCGCGTTTGAGTAACTGCAAGATGTCTTCTGGCTTTTCGCCGTCTTCATCGTCGCCCAGTTCAATACCCAATTGCTCCATCAGGGTATCGATTCGATCCAACGTCAGATCAACATATGCTTGATCTTCTGTACCCAATACTTCGCCATTATCCAGACGATCCAGCAATGCATCAAGGCGCTCGTCGTTTTCCAGCGCAGACAACTCTTCTTCTGGCATCAGGCGTGGTTCAGCTTCAACTTTAGTTACTGGTTTAGTCGTTGACTTAACTTTAATTTTACTCTCAATCACCAGAGGCACAGGCACTTTGCTGCCGATACGTGGATCTTTCTCTTGAACCTGGGTTTGGCTCTTCTTATTACTACCATCAATGTTAGCTCTTGCCCCTGAACGATTACCACTGTGTTTTCTCTGACGTTTACGTTCACGGGCTTCAATATCAAGCTCTACACGGGTCTTTTTAATACGCTTTGGGGTTGCGGTGGCTTTCGGGGCGGCAATATTTGCGCGTGGTACTTTGTTTAGCTGCTTCATAACCTGTGCTCTTAAATGAATATGGGATCGGATTGGGCTGGAATCTAGCAGAAAGAAGAGAAAGAAAAAAGGTGGTAAATTAACCTGTCGTTTTTTTTGCACCTTTACTGTGGACGCAAAATCACAATACTGTAATTTCACACAGAAAAGCCATAAAAAATGCGCGAAAAGATAAACCCCTTTTTTGCCCTGATGCAGTTATAATCGCCGGATGTAGGCTATCCCTCACGGAGACGACAAATTTTGACTATCAGAAATTATAACTATCATATGACCCACTTTGTCATCAGTGCTCCAGACATTCGTCATTTGCCGCGCGATGAAGGTATTGAGGTGGCGTTCGCCGGCCGTTCAAACGCCGGTAAATCGAGCGCACTCAATACGTTAACTAACCAAAAAAGTTTGGCCAGAACCAGTAAAACGCCAGGCCGTACTCAATTGATAAACTTATTTGAAGTGGTTGATGGTATACGTCTGGTTGACTTACCTGGATACGGTTATGCCGAAGTTCCGGAAGAGATGAAACTCAAGTGGCAGCGTGCATTGGGTGAGTATTTACAAAAGCGTAACTGCCTGAAAGGTTTGGTCGTGTTGATGGATATTCGTCATCCGCTGAAGGATTTGGATCAGCAGATGATTGCCTGGGCCGTCGCCGTCGGCACGCCAGTGCTTCTGTTACTGACTAAAGCCGATAAACTGGCCTCTGGTGCACGTAAGACACAACTGAACAGCGTGCGGGAAGCTATCATTCCGTTCATGGGGGATATTCAGGTGGAAGCATTCTCATCGCTGAAAAAGATGGGTGTCGATAAATTGCGGGAAAAACTGGATACCTGGTTTAGCGAGATCCCGCCGGAAGTCATGATCGATGAAGACGATTATCAAGGTGAATAACGGGCTGCCAAAAGCTTAATAAAAAACGCCCCAGTCAATAAATGACTGGGGCGGCTAATGTACAGCCAAATCCGATTACGTGAAGTAAAAGGTCTGAAAAAATAGAACATCTTACCTCTGTACCCTACATCTGTAACTTTACATCATTTTTTCGCAGGGAAAAAGAATTTATTGTTGTATAATTACACGGGTTGTCACGATTAAGCGCCATAACCCCACAGCAATCGCTTAATCATGTAATTTAATTACGTGAATTGCTTTTATTATCGCTATTTACCCATACAACTAGTGAGCCTGATCCCAATTGGTACCAACGCCGATATCAACCTTCAATGGCACCGCCAATGGCATACTTTGTTGCATCAATTCACGGATTTTCTGCTCCGCACTTTCCACTGCATTTTCATGAACTTCAAAGACTAACTCATCGTGTACCTGCATGATGACCCGCACCCATGGCTCCGGTTCTTGTTGTAACCACGCATCGACTGCAATCATCGCTCGCTTGATAATATCAGCGGCAGTCCCTTGCATCGGAGCATTGATCGCCTCGCGCTCAGCAGCTTTACGGCGGTTAGCATTACGTGAGTGAATATCCGGCAGGTAAAGACGACGGCCATCCAGGGTGGTGACATAACCTTGCTCAGCCGCTTGCTTGCGAGTGCGTTCCATATATTCCAGCACGCCGGGATAACGCTCAAAGTAGAGATCCATATAACGCTGGGCCTCGCCGCGTGGAATGTTCAACTGCCGCGCCAGACCAAATGCACTCATGCCATAAATTAGGCCAAAATTAATGGCTTTAGCACGGCGACGCTGTTCGTTGGTTACACTTTGTAACGGCATATCAAAGACTTCAGCCGCAGTGGCCCGATGTATATCCTTGCCAGCGGAAAATGCAGCTAATAACCCTTTGTCCTGCGACAGGTGCGCCATGATGCGTAGCTCAATTTGTGAGTAGTCGGCTGCCATAATGCGATAACCTTTTGGCGCAATAAATGCCTGACGGATACGACGCCCTTCTTCATTACGTACCGGAATATTTTGTAGATTAGGATCGCGGGAAGATAAACGCCCGGTGACAGTAACAGCCTGATGATACGAAGTATGAACCCGGCCTGAAACAGGGTTAATCATCAGCGGTAACTTATCGGTATAAGTGCTTTTCAGCTTCGCCAAACCACGATATTCAAGGATCACTTTCGGTAGAGGATAATCAAGAGCAGCCAGTTCAACCAGCACTTCTTCATTGGTTGAAGCCGCGCCACCTGGGGTTTTCTTCAAAATAGGCAATTTTTGCTTTTCATATAAAATCACCTGTAGCTGCTTAGGTGAGGCCAGATTGAACGGCTCTTCAGCCAACTCATGAGCTTGCTTTTCTAACTCATCCAGGCGGATAGCCAGCTCTTTTGAATGTGCAGCTAATATATTCTGGTCAATCAATACACCAGTACGCTCAATACGGGACAGAATCGGCAACAGCGGCATTTCAATTTCCTGGAATACCCGTTTCAGCCCTTCATTCTGCTGTAACTTCGGCCACAACACCAAATGCAATTGGAGGGTGACGTCAGCGTCTTCTGCGGCATATGGGGCGGCTTGTTCTAATGCTATTTGATTGAAGGTTAACTGGTTTTTGCCCTTACCGGCAATTTCTTCAAAAGTGATGGTTTTATGGTTGAGATAACGTTCAGCGAGGCTGTCCATATCATGGCGGCCAGCGACACTGTCTAAAATATAAGATTCCAGCATGGTATCGAAAGCAATGCCGCGTAACGCAATGCCATAACGCGCCAACATACTTTGGTCGAATTTGAGATTTTGCCCGACTTTGAATGCTTTTTCATCTTCCAACAGGGGTTTTAAGGTGGCTAATACCCAACGCCTGTCAAGCTGTGTTGGTGCATCCAGATAATCATGAGCCAATGGTAAATAAGCCGCCTCACCCGGTGCAACAGCAAATGACATACCAATCAAATTGCTACTGAGAGTGTCAAGACCGTCAGTTTCAGTATCAAAAGCGAAAACCTCAGCTTTTTTAAGCCGCTCAATCCAGTCCATTAAGGACTTTTCATCGAGAATGGTCTGGTAGTTCTCTTGTGATAGCACGGCAGTGACTTCAACAGCAGGGGCAGATTCTGCAACAACAAAAGGTTTACTGCTTGTTTGACCCGTTGGTTGACCCTTTTTGCCATCCAGCCATTTACCGGCTTCAACGTCTACTAACCAGCGTTTGAATTCATAACGGCTGAATAACTGGTGTAGTTGCTCATCATCTGGTGATGAAACCGTTAGTTGGTCACAGGTAATATCCAGTTCAACATCCGTTTTGATGGTTGCTAATTGATAAGAGAGATAAGCCACATCTTTATTCTGTTCCAGCTTGGCTGACATCGTTTTAGCACCACGGAATGTCAATGTAGAGATTTTATCTAACTGACTGAACAACATGTCCAAGCCACCCAAACCTTGTACTAAGGCTAGTGCTGTCTTTTCACCAATACCCGGAACACCCGGGATATTGTCGGAGGAGTCACCCATCAGGGCCAGAAAATCAATAATCCGTTCAGGAGGAACGCCATATTTATCGCATACTTCCTGTGGTCCCAAAATAGCGTTATTCATCGTATTTATTAGAGTGATATTTGACGTAACTAATTGCGCCATATCTTTATCACCGGTACTGATTAATACGGCATGACCTGCTTTTTCAGCTTCTTGAGCCAGCGTACCAATAACGTCGTCGGCCTCAACGCCGGAAACGACCAATAAGGGCAGCCCCATTGCCTTAACCATTTGATGAAGAGGCTCTATCTGCGCTCGTAAATCATCCGGCATCGGTGGCCGATGGGACTTATATTCAGCGAAAAGCTCATCACGAAATGTCTTACCTTTAGCATCAAATACCACGGCAACATGGCTTGGACGATATTGCAATAACAGACTGCGCAACATGTTTAACACACCATACATGGCACCGGTCGGCTCGCCACTGCTGTTGGTCAGTGGTGGAAAAGCATGGTAAGCGCGGTAGAGGTAAGAGGAACCGTCAACGAGGATCAATGGGTTTTCTGCAATTTGGGCCATAGCGTTTCTTCATCTTTATTCAGCAAGGTCTGACACTAAGCATGCCATAGCTGACGCCCAGAGACGAATTTTAGCGTCCACGCTTGTGAAAAATAGAGCATGTTACATGAAGATTCTCAAGATCTAACCTGTGGATAACTTTGTGTGTAAAAACGTGTGAAATTTATATCTTCTACATTATTCTCTAAAGCTTAATATATTAAGTTAATTTAATCATGGTGTTATGATTATTTTTTCTTTTTTTTACTGTCATTATTTCTTTATCTAAATTGTGGATATTACTTATTCAGTTACTGCAATAAGGTTAATAAATTTACCTTAGAACAGAAAAATATCACCGGTCTTTTTATTACTTCCTGCAACTCTTATTTG